>NZ_JBSFKF010000012.1:0-221115 GCF_053598415.1 Kitasatospora sp. NPDC001132
CTTCCCCGCCGTTGCGCTGGACGCCGGCCCAGCCGACTTCCTGCGCAGAAAAACGCCTCTGCCCCCGCCGACGGCGGGGGCAGAGGCATGTGACGGTAGAAGCGAGGATTCTTCCGTTGCCGCTTCGGCGGGGCCGAAGCGGCAACGGGATGGTGAGCGGTTGCGTGGGAAGTCGATCCGGTCGACTTTCCACGGAGAAGAGGCAGCCGGAACGAACGAGGTGATGCCGACCGTCAGGACGTGGGAGGCATCGGGGCGAAGTAGTCACGGAGCATGTCGGTGGTCCATGCGGGTTGGCGCACCTCTCCGCGCGGTCCGAACTCCTTGAACCAGGGCTTCACTTCGAGGACCGGGGTGCCGTCGATGGCGTCCAGGTCCTCGACGTGCAGGTCCAGGCCATCGACCTTCGCGAGACGGCAGCGGGAGGACCCGAGCCAGTTGATCCGCCGCATGTTCCGGTGGCCGAACACACCGACCTCGGGCCAGTCCGGGTTGTCCCGGGGGCGGCGCGCACCGAAGTTCAGGTCGGTCGGGTCGGTCCTGTGGAACCGGAAGATCACGTCGAGGTGGGAGAACTCCTCCAGCCCCTTCGTCGCGTCCGGCGGGAACCTGTCTCCGTCGAGGCGGATGATGGCGCGGGTTCCTCCCCAGTAGTCGTCGGTCGGTTCCGTACGGCCTCCCACGACGTGTCCGATCGCTTCCACGCTGAAGACATCACCCACGGGTCTTCCCCTCCTGTGAACGAACCGCGCCAGGGTGGCGGGTCAGATGGTGGCCGCCAGGTATTCAGCGGCGTGTCGGTCCACGGCGTCGATGAGAGGCACCTTCCAGCCGCGGTAGGGGACAGCGCGCCGCGTATCTGTAGGGCAACGTCGCGGGACGGCATGTAGTTGTTTGTTCCTGTCGTAGGCAGGTCTGACCAGTTGACGCGTGCACTATCTCGCGTCCCCTGTGTGCCGAGTAGTGTCGCGGGCATGGCTGACTTTTTGATCATGATCACCACCGTCGACAGCGAGGCCGCTGGCGCCAAGCTGTCCCGCTCTGCAGTCGAAGCCGGTTTGGCTGCTTCAGGGCAGGTCACCGGGCCGGTCGCCACGACCTACCGACACCTTGGCGAGGTGTGCGAGGGCATCGAGTGGCAGGTGACCTTTCGTACAA
The DNA here is from genome assembly GCF_053598415.1 of Kitasatospora sp. NPDC001132. NCBI lineage: Bacteria > Bacillati > Actinomycetota > Actinomycetes > Kitasatosporales > Streptomycetaceae > Kitasatospora > Kitasatospora sp. NPDC001132. Next base: position 1,159 of record NZ_JBSFKF010000012.1, read on the forward strand.
CGAAGGATCGGGTGGCCGAGTTGGAGGGGCATGTCGTTGCGGAGCATCCGTACGACAGCCCGGAGGCGATCTCGCTGCCGATTCTGTCCGGACCGAAGCTCTATCTGGACTGGATCACCCGGGCGACGCGACCTGCGGGAGGCTAGGACGCCACGCTGCGTTCCAGGAGTTCAGCGACTGGCGAGAGCTGGCGGTGTTGTTGAAGTCGGTGGAGGAGAATGCGGGAGCGTCCGGCCGGGCGGGTCGAGGCGAGCCCTTGGGAGAGGTCGAGGATTTTGCCGGTGATCGCGGCGGAGTGCTCGATCTCTCCCGCGTCCAGATAAGCGGAGGCCAGCCAGGACAGGTAGAGGGCCTTGTCGCGGGCCATGGTGTCGTCGTAGCGGGACAACGCTGACTCCAGGGCGGGGATGGCTCGCAGCGGTCGGTGGAGCTCGGCCCAGCATCGGCCGGTCATGATGGAGATTTCGTCCAAGTTGATCCAGTACACCCAGTCCGGCTCCGGCCGGTCGGCCTCCTCGCGGATGGCTTCTTCGGCAGCAGCGAGAGCGCGTTCGGTGGCATTGGCGTTGCCGTTGGTGGCGTGCTGCCAGGCCAGGCGGTCCCACAGCAGGGCCCGCACCGCCGGTGAGGCGTCGCGTCCGGCTGTCTCGCAGGCCGCCGTGGCGAACTCGATCCCGGAGCCGCCTCCGGTGGCCCACTCCAGGTAGGCGAGGAAGGCGTAGGAGTTTCCCGCCAGCGAGCTGTCCTTGGCGGTCTGAGCTGCGGTCATCGCGGTCAGGTAGTGCGAACGCGCTTCGCCGTAGCGGCCCGCGTCGAATGCCGCCCACCCGGCGAGCTGGGCCTGTTCGGCAATGACACTCCGCAGGCCGGTCCCGGTGTTCTCGGTGTAGGCGCCTTCGTCGACCAGGCGGACCGTATCCCCCAGCTCCTTGCAGTACATGGCGTAGGTGTCTCCGCCACCCATGAAGTCGTCCAGGCGGCGCAGCCGCGCGGTTCGCGCGCGCAACTGTCGGGGCACGTCCGCGCCGAGCCTCCGCCCCGAGCCGAGGTAGTCGATCGCTGGTATCACCGCGATCCCGGCTCCCGCTGCCATGAACTGTCGCCGATTCACGTCCGGCTCCTTCGCCGTCTGCTTGTCTTGCCGCCTGATCCGTCGGGCCGCGATAGCGGCCCTGCGCAGTTCCTCCACCGGCACGTCGAACTCAGCAGCGAGAAGCTGCTGGGACGTTGGGTCGGGCAGGGCCTTCTCGGTCTCCCAGCGGGATACCGTTCCCTGTTCGATCGGGTAATTCCGACGTTTCGACAGATCGCCGGCCAACTCCTCCTGCGTACGGCCGGTGGCTTTCCGCAGTCTCCGAAGCAGCGGGCCGATCGTCTCCACGGCGTCGCGCGTGGTCATCCTTGCCGCCCCCGGGGGTGTGCCGAACGTGTCTTACCATACTCGCCATATTTCTGAGCCATGTCCTGAAAACAGCCATGCCTCCTGGCCGATCCACCCGAACGAGAACGGTAGTTGACTATCCATCGGCTCCTCCTTGGAGGCAGCTTCCAGTCGCACGGGTTCCATGCCCACTGGCCGATGGCCGCTTAGGGTTCCTCACCTCGGAGTTCGCTGATGTCCACGTCTCATCTTCGACGTCCCTGTACCACCGCCTTTCCCGCCGAGCTGGCGCAGATCGGTGCCATCCGTCGCTGGGCGAGGACGGTGGCGCCGAAGCTCGACCTCGACCTGAACGATCAGCAGCAAAGCCGTCTGTTGGAGGATGTGGAGCTCGTGCTGTCCGAACTCGGCACCAACGCCATCCTGCACGGCTGCGGTGGCGACCGGCCGGATGTGAAGCTGACCGCCTCCCTCGCGTGCGCCCCGGGCGTGCTGCGCGTGTCCGTGGCGGACCCGGGTGGTGGCGGGCCCGAATACCGCCCGGCGAGCACCGAGGCGACCTGCGGCCGCGGTCTGAGGCTGGTCATGGGGGTCGCGTCCCGGTTCGGCGTCGAGAACCTTGCTGAAGGGGGCAAGGAGATCTGGGCCGAGATCGAACTGCCCGATCCGGTAGGGCAGGTGGCCGCCGTGGTCGAGCAGGTCGGCCGACGGATCGGCCGGCGGACTGGGGAGCCGTGCCCGGGCGCTGAGAGTCCCGCATTGGACCGGATACCGGCGTAGTCATCGCGCCTGCGATCCGGTACGGCCCCATGGGGTTGTGGCCTATCGGACCGCCCTCCCTTCCCGTCCATCCACCACTCCGTACCAGAGGACTGCGCCGTGAGCGTCGGACCGCGCACCAGAACGTTGCTCAAGACCGCCACCCCGGCCCGCAGATTGGACGTCGCGGCCTCCTTCGAGGCCCTGACGCAGGCCTGCGTCCTCACCGGAGACGACGTCGCGAAGGCCGAGCTGGTCAGCGACAGCCCGAACCAGCTGTGGTCGCTGCCCGACTCCCGTGCGCTCGCCATCGTGCACCCCGACCCGGACGAGGCCTGGGCCCTGATCAAGAGCGCGCAGTTCCTGCGACAGCACCAGATTGCCGTCACCTCGCCCTGGTACACGGACATCCGCACGACCGCCGAAGGCCGGGCCGTGACCTTCTGGCAGGACCCGGGGCCACCGAGTACCGACACGTCCCTGTCCGGATGGGTGACCGCCCTCACCCATCGGATCGACCCCGGGACGGCCCCTTGGCTCAGAGAACACGACCCGTTCGCCGGCCTGTTGGACGGTCTGGACGACGCTCCGCTGAACGAGTCCGCCCGCCGGTTCCTGCGCGAGCACACCGCCCAGCTGCGCGAGGAGTGGGACTACCTCGACTGGCCGACGCCGGACACCGTCATCCTCGGCGCCCTCGGCATGGTCCCCTGTCACGATGACGGCGTCCACGTGGGACTCCTGCTTCGCCGCCCGCTCCGTCGCGGCCACCGGGAATGGGACCTGGTCGCCGCCCGCTGGCGCTCCGAACTCCTCATCGGCCCACGCCAGGACCACCGGACCTACGCCGACACCTACCTCTCGTATGAACGCGAGGACCGGCTCCCGCAGCACCCCTACATCGGAGCATGGTCCGGCTACCAGGTCGTACGCGACGTCGTCGTCCTCACCGCGGTGATGGACACGGTGCGCCGCGCCCACCTGGACGCCAACACCCGTCAGGAAGTCGCCCACCGGATCAAGTGCCTGCGCGGAGCCCACCCGGCCCCGTGGAACTGGGGGCCACGATGACAAGCCCGAACGAGGAGACGGAATTTCACATGGGCGTGACCCGAGGGTTCTTCATCACCATCGACGGTCTCAGCGCGAGCGGGAAGACCACTGTCGCTCCGCTGGTCGCCGCCTTGGTCAACGGGGTTCACCTCACCGACGGGACATTGCCGACGTTCCCCCGCATGCGTGCTGAGGTGGACGCCGCCGGCATCCTGTCGGCGCGGTTCCACTGGTGGATGATGGCCAACCACATCAAATCCGAGACCGCTCGAGCGCTTGTCGAGTCCGGTCGGACGGTGGTGGTCGAGTCCTACTTCCCGCGCACGATCGCCACGCACCGGGCGATGGGGCACGACTGCCTGCCGCGGTATCCGGACGGGGCCCTCGTCCCACACGTGCCGATTCTGCTGGAGGTGGACGAACGCGTCCGCCAGGAGCGGCTTCGTCGGCGGGCCGAGCTGGGGACGCTGAGCTCCTGGCATCGACGGGAGGAGTCGAACGTGGCCGAAAGTGCCCGTGTGTACCGGGCGTTCGGACTGCTGCCGGTGGACGGCACCGACCGCACGCCTGATGAGGTGGCTCGCGGTATCGCCGGTACCGTGCGCTCGCACGCTCGTACCGCATCGAGGAAGGCAACCTTCCATGACCGCAATTGAGTTCGAGGCGAAGGTCCTCAACATCGAGCCGGAGGCCATGCGCGCGCTCCTGGCCGAGGCCGGGGCGGAGCACCTGGCCGACCGGTTCCAGCGCCGCTACGTCTACGACATCCCCGGCCGGCCGGGTGCGTGGGTCCGGCTGCGTGACACGGGCACCGACGTCACCCTGTGCGTCAAGGAGATCCACTCCGACGCGATCGACGGTGTGACCGAAACGGAGACGGCGGTCGGCGACTTCGACTCGATGAACGCGCTCCTCGGCAAGCTCGGCTATCAGCCGAAGGCGTACCAGGAGAACCGCCGGTCCTCCTGGAGGCTGGCCGGCGCGGCCGTCGAGATCGACCACTGGCCGCTGATTCCCCCCTACCTGGAGATCGAGGGCGACAGCGCCGAACACGTCCACGCGACGGCCCTCGCGCTCAAGCTCCCTCTCGAGGAACTGACGAGCGAGAACACGACCAAGGTCTACCGCCGGTACGGGATCGACATCGAGTCGATCCCCCGGCTCACGTTCGAGTGACGGAGACGAGTCCTGTCAGCTACCCGTCGTCCCGCGGTCAGGGTCGTCCGGGACCGGACCATCCGTGTCAAGGTGATCGACGACTGCGGACTGGCGTGCACGTTCTGCCACAACGAGGGAACGCCGGTCACCGCCGACAACCCCGGGAACGCCGAGGGCCCGCACGTTCGCGTCGAACGTGCGGGCCCCTTCGTGAGTACGGTGGCTCAGCGGGTGGCGAGGGACTCCAGGAGCCGGTCGAGGGAGGTGCCGAGGCCCCAGCGGGCGGAGAGTTCCTCCAGCGTCATGGGGTAGAGGGGCTCGCGGGGGAGGGCCGGGTCGAAGGAAGGCAGGGGGGCGTCGTCGGCGACGCGGACGACCTTGGGGGCGACGTCGAGGTAGGCGGCGCCCTCGACGATGTTGCGGCGGCGGGCCGGGGTGAGCTTGGAGCCGACGTCGAGGGCGGCGGCGCGGATGGCCGCGAGGTCGCCGTACTCGTTGATCAGCTGGGCGGCGGTCTTCTCGCCGATGCCCTTGACGCCGGGCAGGCCGTCCGACGGGTCCCCGCGCAGGGCGGCCATGTCGGCGTACTGGGCGCCGCGCACGCCGTACTTCTCCAGCAGCACCGCGTCGTCGGTGACCTGGAGGTTGCCCATGCCCTTGACCGGGTAGAGCACGGTGATCGCGCGGGCGTCGTCCACCAGTTGGAAGAGGTCGCGGTCGCCGGTGACGATCTGCACCGGCCCGGTGGCGCGGGCGGTGAGGGTGCCGATCACGTCGTCCGCCTCGTAGCCGGGGGAGCCGACCCGGGCGATGCCGAGGGCGTCCAGCACCTGTTCGATCACCGGGACCTGCGGGGCCAGCGTGTCGGGCACCTCCTCCTCGCCGTCCTCGGCCGCCTCGGCGACCCGGTGGGTCTTGTAGGAGGGGACGAGGTCGACCCGCCACTGGGGGCGCCAGTCGGCGTCCATGCAGGCCACCAGCTGATCGGGCCGGTGGTCGTGGACCAGCCTGGCGATGAAGTCCAACAGGCCGCGGACGGCGTTGACCGGCTCACCCTGCGGCGAGCGCAGGGTGTCCGGTACGCCGAAGTAGGCCCGGAAGTACAGGCTGGCGGAGTCGAGCAGCATCAGTCGGGGTGCGGTCACGTGTCAGATCATGCCGCACCCGGGCGACAGGAACCGCTCAGTGCTCGTGCGGTCCGGCGCGGTGGACCGGGCCGTGGGCGTCGGCGCAGTGTTCGTTGGCGGCGTCGGTCGGGGTGGCGATCTGCAGCAGCGCGCCCGCCTCGTCCTCGCCGACGTGGTCGACCTGGAGGGTGGAGTGGGTGATGCCGTACTCCTGCGAGAGCCGGCGCTGCAGGGAACGCCGCACCGCGTGGCAGTCGCCGCCGGGGGTGACCAGGATGTGTGCGGACAGGGCGGGCTGGCCGGAGGTGATCTCCCAGATGTGCAGGTCGTGGATCTCCTCGACCAGCGGCTCGGTGACCATCCGGTCGGCCACCGTGTCCGGGTCGATCCCGGCCGGGGCGGCCTCCAGGAAGATCCGCCCGGAGTCCCGGACCAGCGCGATGCCGGCCTTGAGCATCAGCGCGACGACGATCAGCGAGGCGATGGCGTCGGCCCGTGCGAAGCCGGTGGTCAGGACGACGGCGCCGGCGACGGCGGTGGCGATGAACGCGTACAGGTCGGTCAGCACGTGCTGGAAGGCGCCCTCGACGTTCAGTGAACTGCGGTTGGCCTTGGACATGCACCAGGTGGCCGCGAGGTTGACCACGATCCCGACCAGCGCGGTGACCAGCACCAGTGAGCCGGTGACCTCCGGCGGTTCGAGCAGCCGGGTGATCGCCTCGTAGCCCAGCCAGGCCGACAGCACCAGCAGGGTGACGCCGTTGGCCTGGGCGGAGAGGATCTCGGCGCGCTTGAGTCCGTAGGTGTAGCCGCCCCGGGCCGGGCGGGCGGCGAGCCGCATGGCGACCAGCGCGAGCACGATCGAGGCGGCGTCGGTGAGCATGTGGGCCGCGTCCGAGATCAGCGCCAGGGACTGGGCGGCGAAGCCGACCGCGACCTCGCCGGCCATGAAGACGACGATCAGGGTGAGGGCGCCGAGCAGCCAGCGTCGGTCCGCGTCGGCGGAGACGCCGTGCGAGTGGCCGCCGTGGCCGCCCGAACCGTGCGCGTGCCCGCCTGAGCCCTGCGCATGCGAGTGCCTGTGGTCATGCGCATGATCATCGTGCGAATGCTCCTGCCCGGCCATGGAAGTCCTCTCTGGGCGCACGGGTGGGAAGCGGGGTGCGTCGTGACCGCCCCGCAACCGAAGTGAACCGCAGAATCGACAAAGATCCAAAGGCTGTACTGGTGACCGTTGTCGTTGCCGTTCCCGGGGGCGCACCCGGTGCGTTCCGCACCCCGCCGAACAACCGAAATCCCCTTCCCCCGCGCCCAGTTGTGCTACCCCAGCATCAGTGTGTCGAGGACCGCCGCGGTGGCCGCCCTGACCAGGGCCCGCATCAGCCGCAGGTCGTCCCCCTGCTCCGGGTGCCACTGCACCCCGAGCGTGAACCCCGGCCCCTCCACCGCCTCCACCGTCCCGTCCGGCGCGTGGGCGCTCACCCGTAGACCCGACCCCACCTGGTCGACGGCCTGGTGGTGGAAGGTCGGCACCTCCAACTCGCTCTCCGGCAGCAGCCCGCCCAGCAGCGTCCCCGGCACCGGGCGCACCGGGTGCGAGCCGTAGCGGCCGGGCGTCCCGCCGTGCACGTCCACCGGCACCACGTCCGGCAGGTGCTGCACCAGCGTCCCGCCGCACACCACGTTCAGGATCTGCATCCCCCGGCAGACCGCCAGCAGGGGCATGCCCGCCGCCAGTGCCGACCGCAGCAGCGCGACCTCCCAGGCGTCCCGCTCCGGCGAGTCCACCTCCGTCGCCGGGTGGGCCGGCTCCCCGTAGTAGGCCGGGTCGATGTCCGGCCCGCCGGCGATCACCAGGCCGTCCAGCCGGGCCAGCACCTCCGGCGCGCGCTCCGGGGCGTCCGGCGGCAGCAGGACCGCGATCCCGCCGGAGTCCCGGACCTGCGCGGTGTACCGCTCGGGCAGCAGGGCCACCCGGCGGCCCCGCCAATCGCTCCAACTCGCGTCCACCAGGTAGGTGCTGACGCCGATCAAAGGCCTGCGATCCATGGCGCGCATTCTCCCCCCAGAGCGGCTGATCCACCGTCAGCCACGCGCGTCGGCGCGCCCCGGGCGGGCGGCGTCGCGTCGGTTCCCGGCCGGACCCCGGCCCGTCCCCTCCCGACACCCGCCCGCCCTCTTCCGCCCCGCGAGCCGCAGGCCGTACGGTTCGCTGTGACCGCTTGATCTCGAAGAGTGATCGAGGAGGAGGGCTCGGCCATGCCCGATACGCCCGAACTGTCCGCACGGGCCGCCGCCGGCGCGCCGTCCCGGCCGCCGCTGACCCTGGACGGCCTGCGCACCCTGGTGGACGCCGGCGAGGTGCACACCGTCGCGCTCGCCTTCACCGACATGCAGGGCCGTCTCCAGGGCAAGCGCTTCGCCGCCCGGTTCTTCCTCGACGAGGTCGCCGAGCACGGCGCCGAGGCCTGCGACTACCTGCTGGCCGTCGACGTCGACCTGAACACCGTGGACGGCTACGCCTTCTCCTCCTGGGCCACCGGCTACGGCGACTTCGCGATGCGCCCCGACCTCGGCACCCTGCGGCTGACCCCCTGGCAGCCCGGCACCGCCCAGGTCACCGCCGACCTCGCCCGGCACGGCGGCCACCCGGTGGACGCCGCCCCGCGCCAGCTGCTGCGCCGCCAGATCGCCCGGCTCGCCGAGCACGGTCTGGCCGCCGACATCGGCACCGAGCTGGAGTTCCTGGTCTTCCGCGACACCTACGAGCAGGCCTGGCAGGGCGGCTACCGCGGCCTGACCCCGGCGAACCTCTACAACGTGGACTACTCGATGCTCGGCACCGCCCGGGTCGAGCCGCTGCTGTCCCGGATCCGCACCGAGATGGCCGGCGCCGGCCTGGTGGTGGAGTCCGCCAAGGGCGAGTGCAACCTCGGCCAGCACGAGATCGCCTTCCGCTACGCCGACGCCCTCACCACCTGCGACCAGCACAGCGTCTACAAGACCGGCGCGAAGGAGATCGCCGCCCAACTCGGTTGCTCGCTCACCTTCATGGCCAAGTACGACGAGCGCGAGGGCAACAGCTGCCACATCCACCTCTCGCTGCGCGACGCCGTCGGCGCCCCCGCCTTCGCCGACCGGGACGGCCGGATGACCGACACCATGCGGCACTTCCTGGCCGGCCAGCTGGTCGCGCTGCGCGAGTTCGGCCTGCTGTACGCGCCGAACATCAACTCCTACAAGCGCTACCGCCCGGGCTCCTTCGCTCCGACCGCCGTCGCCTGGGGCCGGGACAACCGCACCTGCGCCTACCGGGTGGTCGGCCACGGCCCCGGCCTGCGGATGGAGAACCGGGTGCCGGGCGGCGACGTCAACCCGTACCTCGCGGTGGCCGGGATGATCGCGGCCGGCCTGCACGGGCTGCAGCGCAAGCTGGAACTGCCCCCACCCTGCCTCGGCAACGCCTACGCGGTCGAGGAGTACGCCCGGGTGCCCGCATCGCTGCGCGAGGCGGCGGACCTGTGGGCGCAGAGCGCCCTGGCCCGGGAGGCCTTCGGTGACGACGTGGTCGACCACTACCTGAACATGGCCCGGGTCGAGCAGGCCGCCTACGACGGGGCGGTCACCGACTGGGAGCGCTACCGATCCTTCGAACGGATGTGACCCGTGACCGAGCCGAACGCGAACACGAACGCGGACGCGGACGCCGAGAGCAGCAGCAGCGTCCGCAATCCCGCCACCGGCGAGGTGCTCGCCACCGTCCCCGACACCACCCCCGGGCAGCTGGACGCGGCCGTCCGGCGCGCGGTGAGGGCCCAGGCCGGCTGGGCCGCGCTGGCCCCCGGCGAACGCGCCCGGCTGCTGCGCCGGTTCGCCGACCAGGTCGACGTGCACGTCCCCGAGCTGGCCGCCCTGGAGGTGGCGCAGGCCGGCCACCTCCTGGCCAACGCCCACTGGGAGGCCGGCAACGTCCGGGACCTCCTGGAGTACGCGGCCGGGGGAGTGGAGCGGCTGACCGGCCGGCAGATCCCCGTCCCCGGGGGCCTGGACGTGACCTTCCACGAGCCGGTGGGCGTGGTCGGGGTGATCGCACCGTGGAACTTCCCGATGCCGATCGCCGCCTGGGGCTTCGCCCCCGCCCTGGCGGCCGGCAACGCCGTCCTGCTCAAGCCCGCCGAGGCCACCCCGCTGACCGCCCTGCGGCTGGCCGAACTCGCCCTCGCGGCCGGCCTGCCCGAGGGCCTGTTCCAGACCGTCCCCGGCGCGGGCGCCACCACCGGCCGGGCCCTGGTGGACCACCCGGCCGTCCGCAAGATCGTCTTCACCGGCTCGACCGTCGTCGGCAAGGAGGTCGCCGCCCGCTGCGCCGCCCACGCCAAGCGGGTCACCCTGGAACTCGGCGGCAAGAGTCCCAACATCGTCTTCGCCGACGCCGACCTGGCCCGCGCCGCCGACCCGATGTCCTTCGCCGACAACAGCGGCCAGGACTGTTGCGCCCGCAGCCGGATCCTGGTCCAGCGCGAGGTGTACGAGGACTTCCTCGCCCTGCTGCTGCCCGCCGTCGAGACCCTGCGCACCGGTGACCCGGCCGACCCGCAGGCCCAGCTCGGCCCGCTGATCTCGGCCGCCCAGGTCCGCCGGGTGTCCTCCTACGTCACCCCCGACCTGCCGGTGCTGGCCCGCGGAAAGGTCCCGGACGGGCCCGGCTACTGGTACCCGCCGACGGTGATCGCCCCCGGGAACCCGGAGGTCCCGGCCGTCACCGAGGAGATCTTCGGCCCGGTCGCCGCCGTCCTGCCGTTCACCGACGAGGCCGACGCGCTGCGGCTGGCCAACGCCACCCGCTACGGGCTGTCCGGCTCGATCTGGACCCGGGACGTCGGCCGGGCGCTGCGCCTGGCCCGGGGCGTACGGGCGGGCAACCTGTCGGTCAACTCGCACTCCTCGGTGCGCTTCTGGACACCCTTCGGCGGCTACGGCGAGTCCGGGGTGGGCCGCGAGCTCGGACCGGACGCGCTGCGCCACTTCACCGAGACCAAGAACGTCTTCATCCACAGCGAGGAGTGACAGCCCGATGAGCGAGAAGCACGCCGCGCGGGACGACGTCGTCTGCCGCCGGCTGGTCGGCCGCACCGCCGTGGTCACCGGCGCGGGCAGCGGGATCGGCCTGGCCGCCGCCCGGCGGCTCGCCTCGGAGGGCGCGAAGGTGGTCTGCGCCGACCTCGACGAGGAGACCGGGCGGGCCGCCGCGAAGCGGGTCGGCGGGCTGTTCGTGCACACCGACGTCACCGACCCGTACATGGTCGAGGCGCTGTTCGACGAGGCGTACGAGACCTACGGTAGCGTGGACGTCGCCTTCAACAACGCGGGCATCTCGCCGCCCGAGGACGACTCGATCCTGACCACCGGACTGGACGCCTGGCGGAAGGTCCAGGAGGTCAACCTGACCTCCGTCTACCTGTGCTGCAAGGCCGCGCTGCCGTACATGCGCCGGCACGGGCGGGGCTCGATCATCAACACCGCCAGCTTCGTGGCCCGGATGGGCGCGGCCACCTCGCAGATCTCCTACACCGCCTCCAAGGGCGGGGTGCTGGCGATGTCCCGCGAGTTGGGCGTGCAGTTCGCCCGGGAGGGCATCCGGGTCAACGCGCTCTCGCCCGGGCCGGTGGACACCCCGCTGCTGCGTGAGCTGTTCGCCGCGGACCCGGAGCGGGCCGCCCGCCGGCTGGTGCACATCCCGCTCGGCCGGTTCGCCCGGGCCGAGGAGATCGCCGCCGCGGTGGCCTTCCTGGCCAGTGACGACTCCTCGTTCATCACGGCGAGCGAGTTCCTGGTGGACGGCGGCATCTCCGGGGCGTACGTGACCCCGCTGTAGTCGCCGCGGGCGGCGCGGCCGGGGTTCTCACCGGAATCTCATCGAAAACGGCCGGAATTCCCGGCTGCGCTGATTTCGCGCTTATCCGGCTGCCTTTAGATTTCTCTACCGTGAGCGAGCAGATTCCCGCCGGGTGGTACCCGGACCCGAAGGACACCTCCGGCGACCCGAGGCCGCAGCGGTGGTGGGACGGCAGGGGCTGGACGGCCGACACCCGGCCCGCGCCCTCGGACGCCCCGACGCCGGGCGCCCCGGCGGGCACTCCGGACTCCCCGCAGGCGGGCACTCCGGACTCCCCGGAGGCGGAGCCGACGGGCGCCGCGACCCCGCAGCCTGGGACGGCCGGCCGTCCCCGGGTGCTGGAGGGCGAGGTGCTGGACAGCGGCCCGACCGTCCGCTACCCGGAGCCGCCGCCCTTCGGCACCGCCTACGGCTCGCCCGCCGGGCCGCCGCGCAAGCCCCGGCGCAAGCCCTCCAAGCTGGTGGTCGCGACCACCCTCGCCGCCCTGCTCGGCCTCGGCGCGGGCTCGGGGATCACCTACCTCGCGATGGACGGCCACGGGGACCGCGCCCGGCGCAGCGCCCGCCCGGCCCCGCAGGACGGCTCCGGCCCGTGGGGCGGCCTCCCGGGCTTCGGCGACCCCGGCGACGGCGGGAGCGGGGACGGCAAGGGCGGCAAGGGCGGCAACGGGGGCGGGGGCGGAAACGGCGGCGGCCGGACCCGCCCGAGCACCGACCAGGCGATCGACGTGGTCAACCGGATCGTCCTGCCGGTCCCGGACGGCTGGCAGGCCGGCACCACCGACAAGGGCTACGCCATGCTCACCGTCGGCTCGTACACCTGCGTGGACGGCAAGAACGAGTGCTCCCTCGGCGGGGCGACCACCGGCCGGATCACCGGCGGCGGCACCGACGTCCAGGCGGCGGCCAAGGCCGACATCGCGTCGGCGGCCAAGGACTCGTACGGTGACCTCACCGGGCACCAGGAGCTCAAGTCGGAGGCCGTGAAGGTCAACGGCCAGGACGGCTACCTGGTCCGCTGGAAGGCGGACGCGGCCAAGGGCAACAGCGGCTACGTGCAGACCGTGGTCTTCCCGTCCGCCGACGGGAAGGCGCTGGTCTCGGTGCACTTCGGCTTCGACATCGCCGACAAGTCGCCGGACGTCGCGGTGATGGACACCATCGTCCAGGGCATCACCACCTACAAGGGCAAGCTCCCGGCCATCCCCGGCCTGCCCGGGACCGGCTCCGGCGGCACCACCACCTGAGCCCCGCGCTCCTCACACCACACGGCGGCGGCCCACCCGGAGGGAAACCGGGCGGGCCGCCGTTCGTCGTCGCGCGGGGTGGTGTTACGGGACCGGGCCGGACGGGGGAGTGGCCGGCCCGGTCCCGTGCCCGGCGTCAGGAGTCGCGTCGAACAGCCTCGACGCGACGGCGCCGGAGCACCATGCCGGCCCAGCCGACGCCGATCGCGGCGGCGCCGGCGAGCAGCAGCGGACCGGTGGCCGAGGTGCCGCCCACGGCCGCGGAGGCGGTCGGGATCACCCGGCCGGCCGGGGAGTCCGGGTCCCCGCCGTGGCCGTGGTGGGCGACCGTGGACTTGGAGGCGTCGGCCGCGATCTGGGCGTCGCTGGGCGCGGCCGGAGCCTGGGCGGCGAGCGCCGACACGGCGGTGGTGGAGGCGCCGAAGTCGACGTCGGAGCAGGAGTAGAAGGCCTCCGGGCTGTCGCTGCGCTGCCACACCGTGTAGAGGACCTGACGGCCGGTGCGCTGCGGCAGGGTGCCGGAGTAGGTGTAGAAGCCGTTGACGGCGTTGCGATCGACCTGCACCTGGGCGACCGGGGTCGAGTCGAGGTCCGACCACTTCAGCGGCTTGGTGGGGTCGTAGCCCGGCTTGGTGATGTAGACGGTCTGGGTGCCGACGTGCGGCGCGGTGGTGCGGAACTGGAAGGTGAAGGCACCGGCCTTCACCGCGGTAGCCGGCCAGTCGGTGCGCGGCCAGTCCAGCGCCGCGTACTTGTCCCGGTTGGCCGAGCAGAGCTTGCCGTCCGGGATCAGCGCCTGGGAGTTGCCGTTGGCGTTGGCGATGTTGACCTCGTTCCAGTCGTACAGCGGCTGGGTGCCGCCGGCGGCGACGAGGTCCTTGCAGACCTGGGACACCGGGTGCTCGGGGCCCTCGGCGTAGCAGGCGGCGACGCGGCTCACCGGGTTGGTCATCGTGCCGTGGGCGCTGGCGGTACCGGCGGTTGCACCGGCCACCGCGACGACCGCGGCGCCGATCACGCCGACGGACAGGGCGGTTCGCTTGATGGACATGGGGTGGGGACTCCTCGACCGTCGTTCCGGGCGTGTGTGGGGGAACGGGCACGCCTGCCCGTTCGGGAGCCGCCGGCCCGGCGCGCGACCCCCGGGCCGAAGCGTAGGATTGGTCTGGACCAGAAGGCAATAGCCGTGCGTGCTGCGCTTGTTGACGGACTGTAGGCCCCCGAGCAGCGCAAAGGCCCGACGGACGGCTGTGGTTAGCCGTTCCATCGGGCCCCGTTAAGGCTCCGGAAAGGTCAGCGCTGCATGCCGTGGATGCTGCCGGCCTGGATCACGAGGTCGCTGTTGACGGTCGAGCTCCCGCTGATGACGTTGATGATGTACGTCCCGCCGGGCTCCTTGTGGAACTGGCCGGGAAGGAACTCCTGGAGGATCTCGAAGAGCTCCTCGGCCGCCTCCGGGTTCGCCCGGAACAGTGCGCGCAGCCGGTTGCGAACCGCCGCGGCCTGGTCGGCCAGGACCTCCTCGTCGCCGCCCGCCTCCAGCACCTCGGCGCGGATCACCTCCAGCTCCGCGCTCGCCTCCTCGTCCCGCTCGCCGCGCCCGAGCAGCCGGGCGATCCGCGAACTGGCCTGGTTCCAGGCGGCCGTGGCCATCAGCCCGGCCACCGAGGTCGCCCCGGACCTCAGCATCTCCTGCACGAGTTCGGCGTCCATGCTGCTCCCTTGTCGTACCGCAATGTCGGCACCACGGTAGGGCAAGGGCGGACGAGGCGTCAGAGGAACGTCTTCCCCTCGCCCCGGTACGTCGGCACGGTCCGTACGATCCGGTCGCCCTCGACCAGGTGCAGCTCGGCGAAGCGTTCGCACAGCTCGCCCGCCTTGGCGTGCCGGAACCAGACCCGGTCGCCGATCAGCAGGTCGTCCGCCGCCGAGCCGAGCAGCGGGGTCTGCACCTCCCCGGCGCCCTCCATCGGGTCGTAGCGCAGCCCGGCCGGCAGGTACGGCACCGGGGAGCGGTCCGGGCCGGCCGCGCCGGAGGCCGGGTAGCCGCCGCCGAGGACGGTCACCACGCCGAGGCCGGGGCGGCGCACCACCGGCTGGCCGAACAGCGCGGCCGGGCGGCCCCGGAAGGCGCGGTAGTTGTCGAAGAGCTGCGGCTGGTACAGCCCGGAGCCGGCCGCCACCTCGGTGACGGCGCGCTCGGCCACGGTGGATTCCACGCTGCCGGTGCCGCCGCCGTTGACGAACTCCAGGTCGGCCACCCGCCGCAGCCGCCGGACCGCCGCCGCGCGCCGCTCGGCCAGCTCCGTCCTGGCCTTGGCCTGCATCAACCGGATCAGCCCGGAGCGCACCGGCCGCCCGGGTATCCGGTCTCCCACCCCGGCGACGTGCCCCTCGTACGCCATCAGGCCGACCACCCGGAAGCCCCGGCGGCGCTGGACGAGCTCGGCGAAGGCGCCGAGGTCCTCGGGGGTGCGCAACGGCGAGCGGCGGGCGCCGACCCGGACCCGGCCGCCGAGCAGTTGCAGCGAGGTGTCCAGCTCCAGGCAGACCCGCACCTCGGCGTCGCCGCCGCGGGCCTCGTCGATCAGGTCCAGCTGGGCCGGGTCGTCCAGCACGACGGTGATCTCGCGGGCGGCCTCCGGGTCGGCGGTCAGCTCGGCGAAGCCGGCCCGGTCGGCGCTGGGGTAGGCGAGCAGGACGTCGCGGACGCCGGTGCGGGCCAGCCAGAGCGACTCGTCCAGGGTGAAGCTCATCACGCCGAGGAAGCCGTCCACGGCCAGCGCCCGGTCCAGCAGGGCCCGGCAGCGGATCGACTTGCTGGCCAGCCGGATCGGCTTGCCGCCGGCCCGGCGGACCAGGTCGGCGGCGTTCGCGTCGAACGCGGCGAGGTCCACGACGGCCACCGGACCGTCCAGGTGGGCGGTGGCACGGTCGTACCGGAGGCGGTCGGACACCGGGGCGGGTGCGGTCGCGGGCGCGTCGAGGATCACCATGGGCGCAGGGTGCCACAGCGCGCTACCGGTGGGTAGGGGCCGCGTGCAGGGAAATGGGGCCGTCCGCGCGCGGTGGCATAGGGTCGGGCGGGTGGACCGCAAAGACTTCTCCAACCCGGCGTTCGTCGGCAAGAGCATCCCGAACCCCGGCTTCTCCGACGACGACGGCACCGCCGACCCGGCGCTCGCCGAGGCCCTCGCCCGCTGGTCCCAGGACCGCGCGGCCGAGCCGGAGGTGCTGGCGGCACTGCCCCCCACCCGGCTGATGGTCCCGATCGTCGCGATCCTCGGCGAGGTCGAGGTGAGCCCGGACGGGCACCGGCACGAGAAGACCAGCGACATGGCCGTCCCGGTGCTGGAGGCCCCGGACGGGCGCCGCGCGCTGCCGGCCTTCACGTCGCTCGAGGCGCTCACCCGCTGGCGCGCCGACGCCCGCCCGGCGCCGACGGCGGCCCCGCAGGCCGCGATGGTCGCCTACTCGGAGCGCGCCGACACCCTGCTGATCGACCCGGCCGGGCCGGTGGCGTTCCAGCTGAGGGGCGCCCGGCTGCGGGCGCTTGCGGAGAACCGCCCGTTCCTGCCGCCGGTCCGCGACCCGGAGGTGCGCGAGGCGGTCCGTGCGCTGCTGGCGGCCGAGCCGCAGGTGGTCAGCGGGCGGCTGGCGGCCTCGGAGGGTTCGGACGGGGTGCTCGCGGTGGTGTTCGACCCGGCGCTGGACCAGGCCGGGCTGCAGGCGGCCGCGCAGCGGGTCGGGCAGGCGGTGGCCGCCGACCCGGTGCTGCGGGTGCGGCTGGACCGGGGGCTGGACCTCGCGGTGCTGCCGGCGAGCGCGGAGCTGCCGGGGGAGCCGCTCCACAGGCGGTAGGGAACGGAGAAGGCCACCGGCTCGCGGGAGTCGGTGGCCTTCTCCGCTCCTCCTCGCGCGAGGAGGAGCCGAAGCTCAGGAGTAGACCGGCCCGGTGAACTTCTCGCCCGGTCCGGCGCCCGGGGCGTCCGGGACGATGGACGCCTCGCGGAAGGCGAGCTGCAGCGAGCGCAGCCCGTCCCGCAGCGGCGCGGCGTGGAAGTTGCTGATCTCCGGGGCGCCGGCGGTGACGAGCCCGGCGAGCGCGGTGATCAGCTTGCGGGCCTCGTCCAGGTCCTTGTCCTTCTCGCCGCCCTCGGCGAGACCGCACTTGACGGCGGCGGCGCTCATCAGGTGCACCGCGACGGTGGTGATCACCTCGACGGCCGGGACCTCGGCGATGTCGCGGGTGAGGTCGTCGAAGCCGATCGCGTCGTCGTCCGCGCCGGGGGTCTGGGTGGGCTCGCTGCTCAAGGGGGGCTCGTTCCTTCGTGCCGTGTGGGTACACGTGGAGCGTACAAGGGCCCCGGGGGACGCGGACGGGGCAGTGCGCCGGGGCGGAATAGCGTTCGACCTCCCGACGCTGTAAGCTTCGAGACTGACCGGCCGGGATCCCGTATGGGCACTCGGCCAGCAAGTGGAGGCTCCACTGAGGAGGCCCGAGAGGGCAACCGCGAAAGTCTCCCACCTGATCGGCCTCCGGGTCGACGGGTCCCGGTCCGCGACGGGCGCCTCTGGTGCCGAGTCGCCGCAGCGCCCCTCACCGGGCGCAGCCCCCGGTTGTGTGGAGCCCCGCTTGTACCGAGCGGGGCTTTTTTCGTGTGGCGGTGTACGTACCGGACAGCGCAGCACGAATGAAGCCCCGCCCAGTGGTCGAGTCCACTACGTGCGACCGCCGTCCGACGGCCGCATCGCAGAAGGTGCAACCGAGGAGGCCCCATCAGCACCGAGCCCCGCATCAACGACCGGATTCGCGTCCCCGAGGTGCGACTCGTCGGTCCCAGCGGCGAGCAGGTCGGCATCGTGCCGCTTGCCAAGGCGCTGGAGCTCGCGCAGGAGTACGACCTCGACCTGGTCGAGGTCGCGGCGACCGCCCGGCCGCCGGTGTGCAAGCTCATGGACTACGGCAAGTTCAAGTACGAGTCGGCCATGAAGGCCCGTGAGGCGCGCAAGAACCAGGCGCACACGGTCATCAAGGAGATGAAGCTCCGGCCGAAGATCGACCCGCACGACTATGACACCAAGAAGGGTCACGTCGTCCGGTTCCTCAAGCAGGGCGACAAGGTCAAGATCACGATCATGTTCCGCGGTCGTGAGCAGTCCCGCCCCGAGCTGGGCTTCCGTCTGCTTCAGCGGCTCGCCGACGACGTCCAGGACCTGGGCTTCGTCGAGTCCTCGCCCAAGCAGGACGGCCGTAACATGATCATGGTCCTTGGCCCGCACAAGAAGAAGACCGAGGCGATGGCCGAGGCCCGCGCCCTCGCGGACGCCCGCAAGGCCGAGCGTCAGGGCCGCACCGCCGGCTCCGACGCCCCTGCGGAGGCCGAGGTCGAGGACGCCGTGACCGAGGATGCCGTGACCGAGGCGCAGGACGCCCCGGCCGAGGCGCCGGCCGTCGAGGCCGACGCTCCGGTCGAGCAGCCGGCCGCCTCCCAGGGCGCCTGAGCCTTCACCGGCCAGGAGGGCCCGGGAGACCGGCCCACAGGGTGACGGGGCGTCCCGCCCGGTCACCGCAGATCCATCCAGTTCACGCCCGCGTGGCGACCGCCGCGCGGGCGTGAACGGGACCGACGAGGAGATACGGCGAAATGCCGAAGCAGAAGACGCACAGTGGCGCCAGCAAGCGCTTCAAGATCAGTGGCTCTGGCAAGGTGCTGCGCGAGCGCGCCGGCCGCCGCCACCTCCTGGAGCACAAGCCCTCGACGCTGACCCGCAAGCTGGCCGGGACCGTCGAGATGGCCCCCGCTGACGCCAAGAAGATCAAGAAGCTTCTCGGCAAGTGATCGCCCTCCCGCCCGGCGCGAGCCGCGAGCGGGGCAGCTGATCCTTCCCGACCCATTCGAATGACGGACCACGTGAAGTAGTCCGTGGTCCAACCCAAGGAGTAATCAAGTGGCACGCGTCAAGCGGGCAGTCAACGCCCACAAGAAGCGCCGGGTCATCCTGGAGCGCGCCAGCGGCTACCGTGGCCAGCGTTCGCGCCTGTACCGCAAGGCCAAGGAGCAGGTCACCCACTCGCTGGTCTACAACTTCAACGACCGCAAGAAGCGCAAGGGCGACTTCCGTCAGCTGTGGATCCAGCGCATCAACGCTGCGGCCCGTGCCAACGGCATCACCTACAACCGCTTCGTGCAGGGCCTGAAGGCCGCCAGCGTCGAGATCGACCGCAAGATGCTGGCCGACCTGGCCGTCAACGACCCGGGTGCGTTCGCCTCCCTGGTCGAGGTCGCCCAGAAGGCGCTGCCGGCCGACGTGAACGCCCCGAAGGCCGCCGCCGACGCCGCCTGATCTTCCGAGATCGGTTGAGCTCTGACCGGACCCGCAGGTTCGCCTGCGGGTCCGGTCCTGCTTTGCCCCCTCCTTCAGCGCCTCCGGAGAACGAGACCATGCCCAGCACCGACACCCCCCTGCTGACCTCCCTGCGCTCGCCGCGCGTCGTGGCCGCCCGCCGACTGGCCAAGCGCAACCAGCGCACCAAGGAGCGCCGCTTCCTGGCCGAGGGCCCGCAGGCCGTCCGGGAGGCCATCGCCTTCGGCAGGCTGCCGGGCACCGGTGAGCACGCCGTGGTCGAGGTCTACACGACCGTGGAGGCCGCCGAGCGGCACGCCGGCATCGTCGAGGCCGCCCTGACCGAGGGGCTGCCGGTGCTGACCGCCACCGACGAGGTGATCGCCGGGATCTGCGACACGGTGACCCCGCAGGGCATCGTGGCGCTCTGCCGCTTCATCGACACCCCGTTCGACGAGGTGCTCCAGGCCCGCCCCAAGCTGGTCGCGATCCTCGCCCACGTGCGCGACCCCGGGAACGCCGGCACCGTGCTGCGCACCGCCGACGCGGCCGGCGCGGACGCCGTGGTGCTCACCGACGCCTCGGTGGACCTCTACAACCCGAAGGCCGTCCGGGCCTCCGTGGGCAGCCTGTTCCACCTGCCGGTGGCGGTCGGCGTGCCGGTCGAGGAGGCCGTCGGCAGGCTGCGCGAGGCCGGGGTCCGGGTGCTCGCCGCGGACGGCGCCGGGGAGCGCGACCTGGACCGGGAGCTGGACGAGGGCACCCTGGGCGCGCCCGGCGCATGGGTGTTCGGCAACGAGGCGTGGGGGCTTCCGGAGGAGACCCGCGCGCTCACCGACGAGGTCGTGCGCGTCCCGATCCACGGCCACGCCGAGAGCCTCAACCTGGCCACCGCGGCGGCCGTCTGCCTGTACGCCTCGGCCCGCGCCCAGCGTTCGCCCGGCGGCTGCCGTTCGAACGCCTGACGCACCCCGGGGGCGCGTCCGGATCACCCCCTTGCAAGCCCTACTGCACGGGCTCGGGAGGCGCTAGGGTCTGCCTCTGTGGGGGGAACGGCACGGTGGGTAATCGGGGAGGCAACCCATGGTCGGCAGCGGGCCCGAGCTCGACCCGGACGACCTGCCGGACGGCCTGGTGGTCGCCGACGCGCTGGGCCGGGTGGTCTGCTTCAACCGGGTCGCGGCCCGGCTCACCGGCGTGCTCCCGCAGGCCGCGCTCGGCAGTGAGCTGGAGGACGTCCTCCCGCTGGAGGACCTGGACGGCCGCCGCTGGTGGCAGCTGACCGACCCGTACGGCGGCCTGGCCATCCGCACCCGCCAGCCGGAGCGCAACCTGCTGCTGCCCGGGGGGCGCGAGGTGCTGGTCTCCGCCCGGTACGTGCGCAGCGCGCCGGGCGGGCCGCTGGAGCGGCTGGTGATCGCCCTGCGCGGCACCGAGGCCAGGCGCCGCACCGAGCGCAGCCACGCCGAGCTGATCGCCACCGTGGCGCACGAGCTGCGCTCCCCGCTCACCAGCGTCAAGGGCTTCACGGCGACGCTGCTGGCCAAGTGGGAGCGGTTCACCGACGGGCAGAAGCGGCTGATGCTGGAAACCGTCGACGCCGACGCCGACCGGGTCACCCGGCTGATCGCCGAACTGCTGGACATCTCCCGGATCGACTCCGGCCGGCTGGAGCTGCGCAAGCAGGTGGTCGACCTGGCCGCGGCGGTGCGCCGGCACGTCGAGCGCAAGGTCGCCACCGGCATCCCCGAGGACCGCTTCGACATCCGGATCAGCGAGCCGCTGACCGTCCTGTGGGCCGACCCGGACAAGGTCGACCAGGTGCTCGCCAACCTGCTGGAAAACGCGGTGCGGCACGGTGACGGAACTGTCACCATCGAGGTGGCACCGGCCAAGGAGGTCGTCGAGGCGCCCCTCTGGGAGCGCGACGGCACTCCACCCCGCATCGTGGAGGGCACAGCGGTCACCGTGAGCGACGAAGGCGGCGGGATCCCCGAGGAGTCGGTGCCCCGCGTCTTCACCCGCTTCTGGCGCGGCTCCAAGCGCGGCGGCACCGGCCTGGGCCTCTACATCGTCAAGGGCATCGTGGAAGCCCACGGCGGCTCGATCCGCGTCGACCGCGCCCCGGGCGCCGGCGCCCGGTTCCGATTCATCCTGCCCGCCGGGGTCCCGGACTTCATGCTCTAGGGCTCCGCGGGGGCGGGCTGCGAGGAAGCGGCGCCGAGCGGCGCTACACGCTGCGACTACACTCGACCTTTGGCGTTGACCCCAAGACCTTGAGCACGGACGAGCAGGAGCACGGGAAAGATAGAGATGTCGGCACCCAACAAGTCGTACGACCCGGTCGAGGTCGAGGCCCTCAAGCCCGAGGTGGTGGAGCAGGCGCGGGACGAGGCGATCGCCGCGTTCGCCGCCGCCGGCTCCCTGGACGAGCTGAAGCAGGCCAAGGTCGCCCACACCGGCGACCGCTCCGCGCTCTCGCTCGCGAACCGCGAGATCGGCGCCCTGCCCCCGCACGCCAAGGCGGCCGCCGGAAAGCTGATCGGCCAGGCCCGCGGGGCCGTCAACCAGGCCCTCGCCAAGCGGCAGGCCGAGCTGGAGGCCGAGCGGGACGCCCGCGTGCTGGTCGAGGAGGCGGTGGACGTCACGCTGCCGTACGACCGCGCCCCGCGCGGCGCCCGGCACCCGCTGACCACCATGGCCGAGCGCATCGAGGACACCTTCGTCGCGATGGGCTACCAGGTCGCCGAGGGCCCCGAGGTCGAGGCCGAGTGGCTCAACTTCGACGCCCTCAACCTGGGCCCGGACCACCCGGCCCGCTCGATGCAGGACACCTTCTTCGTCCAGGCCCCGGACGGCTCCGCCGACTCCGGCGTGGTGCTGCGCACCCAGACCTCCCCGGTCCAGGCCCGCACCATGCTCGACCGCGAGCCCCCCATCTACGTGGTGTGCCCGGGCCGGGTCTACCGGACCGACGAGCTGGACGCCACCCACACCCCGGTCTTCCGCCAGGTCGAGGGCCTCGCGGTGGACGAGGGCATCACCTTCGCCGACCTCAAGGGCACCATCGAGGTGCTGGTCGAGAAGCTGATCGGCGGCGGCCTGGAGCTGCGCTGGCGCCCCTCGTACTTCCCGTTCACCGAGCCGAGCGCGGAGATCGACCTCCAGTGCTTCGTGTGCCGCGGCGAGAGCGTCGGCAACCCGGACCGGCCCTGCCGGACCTGCTCCTCCGAGGGCTGGATCGAGCTCGGCGGCTGCGGCGTGGTCAACCCGCGGGTGCTGGTCGCCTGCGGTGTCGACCCCAACCGCTACAGCGGCTTCGCCTTCGGCCTGGGCCTGGAGCGGATCCTGATGAATCGTCACAACGTCGCCGACATGCGCGACATGGTCGAGGGTGACGTCCGCTTCACCCTCCCGTTCGGGATGGAGATCTGATGCGCGTCCCGCTTTCCTGGCTGCGCGAGTACGTCGACCTGCCGGCCGGCGAGACCGGTCGTGACGTCGCGGAGCGCCTGGTCCGGGCCGGCCTGGAGGTCGAGACCGTCGAGCAGCTCGGCGCGGACCTCAAGGGCCCGCTGGTGGTCGGCGAGGTGCTCTCCATCGAGGAGCTGTCCGGCTTCAAGAAGCCGATCCGGCACTGCTTCGTGAACGTCGGCGACGCCAACGGCACCGGCGAGCCGCAGGAGATCGTCTGCGGTGCGACGAACTTCGCCGTCGGCGACAAGGTCGTCGTCGTGCTCCCGGGCGCCGTGCTGCCCGGCCCGTTCCCGATCGCCGCCCGCAAGACCTACGGCCACACCTCGGCCGGCATGATCTGCTCCGCCCGCGAGCTGGGCATGGGCGACGACCACAACGGCATCATCGTGCTCCCGCCGGAGTACGAGCCCGGCACCGACGCCATCGAGCTGCTCCAGCTCGTCGACGAGGTGCTCGACATCGCTATCACCCCGGACCGCGGCTACTGCCTGTCCATGCGCGGCGTGGCCCGTGAGGCCGCCGCCGCGTACGGGCTGCCGCTGGCCGACCCGGCGCTGCTCGACGTACCGCCGGCGAACTCCTTCGGCTACCTGGTGAAGGTCAACGACCAGGCCGGCTGCGACCGCTTCGTGGCCCGTACGGTCGTCGGCCTCGACCCGAACGCCAAGTCCCCGATCTGGCTCCAGCGCCGGCTGCAGAAGTCGGGCATCCGCCCGATCTCGCTGACCGTCGACATCACCAACTACGTGATGCTGGAGGTCGGCCAGCCGCTGCACGCCTACGACAAGCAGCGCGTGGACGGCCCGATCGTCGTCCGCCGGGCGGAGCAGGGCGAGGTGCTCACCACCCTCGACGGGGTCGAGCGCAAGCTCTCCGCCGAGGACCTGCTGATCTGCGACAACAGCGGCCCGATCGGCCTGGCCGGTGTGATGGGCGGCGCCTCCACCGAGATCCTCGACCCGGCCGCCGGCCCGGGCACCACCGAGGTGATCATCGAGGCGGCGCACTTCGACGCGGTCGCCATCGCCCGCAGCGCCAAGCGGCACAAGCTGCCCTCCGAGGCGTCCAAGCGCTTCGAGCGCGGCGTCGACCCGGAGGCCGCCCGCGCCGCCGCGCAGCGCGCCGTCGACCTGCTGGTCCTGATCGCCGGCGGTACCGCCGAGGCCGGGGTCACCGACATCGCCGCCCCGCACCCGGTGCGCACCATCACCATCGCCGCCGACCTGCCCGACCGGGTGGCCGGCACCGGGTACGGCCGCGAGACCGTCACCCGGCGCCTGCAGGAGATCGGCTGCTCGGTCTCCGGCGCCGACATCCTGGAGGTCACCCCGCCGACCTGGCGCCCCGACCTCACCGACCCGTACGACCTCGCCGAGGAGGTCATCCGGCTGGAGGGCTACGACAACGTCCCCGCCCGGATGCCCGACGTCCCCCCGGGCAAGGGCCTGACCGAGGCCCAGCGGGTGAACCGCCGGATCGGCGTCGCGCTGGCCGGGGCCGGCTACGTCGAGGTCAACAACTACCCGTTCCTCGGCGAGACCGCCTTCGAGGCGCTCGGCCTGGAGGCGGACGACCGGCGCCGCCGCACGGTGAAGCTGGTCAACCCGCTGAACGACGAGGAGCCGGCGCTGCGCACCACGCTGCTGCCGGGCCTGCTCGGCGCGCTGCGCCGCAACGTCGGCCGGGGCAACACCGACCTGGCGATCTTCGAGACCGGCACCGTCTTCCTGCCCAAGGACGAGCTGAGCGTGGCGCCGCGCCCGGCGGTCGACCACCGGCCCAGCGACGAGGAGCTGGCCGCGCTGGACGCCGCGCTGCCGGAGCAGCCGCGCCGCATCGCCGTCGCCCTCGCGGGCGAGCGGCTGCCCTCGGGCTGGTGGGGCAAGGGCGCCCAGGCCTCCTGGGCGGACGCCGTCGAGGCGGCCCGCACGGTGGCCCGGGCGGCCGGCATCGAGCTGACCGTCCGCCAGGGCCAGCTGGCGCCGTGGCACCCGGGCCGCTGCGCCGAGCTGCTGGTGGCGGGCACCGACCGGGTGGTCGGCCACGCCGGTGAGCTGCACCCGCGGGTCGTCAAGGCGCTCGGGCTGCCGGCCCGCACCGCCGCGATGGAGATCGACATCGACCTGCTCACCGCCGACGGCGCCGAGCGGGTCGGCGGCCCGACCGTCTCCGGCTTCCCGGTGGCGACCCAGGACGTCGCGCTGATCGTCGACACCGCCGTTCCGGCGGCCGAGGTCGAGGCCGCGCTGCGTGCCGGCGCGGGCGAACTGCTTGAGGCCATCCGGCTGTTCGACGTGTTCACCGGCGAGCAGGTCGGCGAGGGCAAGAAGTCGCTGGCGTACGCGCTGCGCTTCCGCGCGGTCGACCGCACCCTGACCGCCGACGAGGCCACCGCCGCCCGCGAGGCGGCCGTCGCCGAGGCCGTCGCCCGCACCGGCGCGGTGCTGCGCGGCGCCTGACGCGGCAGCGCCCGAGGAGGGCCCCGCCCCGGACCACGAGTCCGGGGCGGGGCCCTTTCCGTTTCCCGCCGCCTCCTCCGCGGAGTTGACGGCACCTCAGTCCGTGGTTTATTTCTTTACCTATGGAAGTAGATAAAGGCGCCGACCAGCCCTCCCCGATCGAGTTCCGTCTGGACCCGGCCTCCGGTGTCCCGTCCTACCTGCAGCTCGTGCAGCAGGTCGAACAGGCGCTGCGGATGGGCTGGTTGACCGAGGGGGACCGGCTGCCCCGGGTGCGCGAGGTGGTGGCCGGCCTCGCGATCAACCCGAACACGGTGCTCAAGGCGTACCGCGAGCTGGAGCACCGCGGTCTCGCGGCCGGCCGCCGGGGCCAGGGCACCTTCGTACGGGGCCTGCCCGCCGGCGTGGTGCCGCTGCGCGAGCGGACCGCGCTGCGCCGGGGGCTGCTGGACTGGATGCGCTCGGCGCGGACCGTCGGGCTGGACGAGGAGGGGATGGCCGCGGTGTTCGAGGACGCGCTGCGCGACCTGCGCGAGGGCCGGGACGGGGTGGTGGCCTGATGGCCGTGGACACGGTGATCGACTGCGCCGGGCTCGGCAAGCGCTACCGCCGCTCCTGGGCGCTGCGGGACTGCCGGCTCGCCGTCCCCGCCGGGCACGTTGCGGCCCTGGTCGGCCCGAACGGCGCCGGCAAGACCACGCTGCTCGGCCTGGCCGCCGGACTGGTTCTGCCGAGCGAGGGCGCGCTGACCGTCCTCGGTGGCCAACCGCCCGGCTCGCCGCGCGCGTTGGACCGGGTCGGCTTCGTCGCCCAGAACGCCGCGCTCTACCCCGGCCTGCCGGTGCGCGACCTGCTGGCGATGGGCCGACACCTCAACCGCCGCTGGGACGAGGCCCGGGCACGTACCCACCTGGACGGCCTCGGCATCCCGCTGGACCGCAGGTACGGCCGGCTCTCCGGCGGCCAGCAGGCCCAGGTCTCGCTCGCCCTGGCCCTCGCCAAGCGGCCCGAACTCCTGCTGCTGGACGAGCCGTTGGCGTCCCTCGACCCACTCGCCCGGCACGACTTCATGGCCGTGCTGCTGACCGCGGTGGCCGAGGACGGGATGTCCGTGGTGTTCTCCTCGCACGCCGTCAACGAGCTGGAGCAGAGCTGCGACTACCTGGTGGTGCTCGGCGGCGGCCGGGTCCAGGTGGCGGGGGAGGTGGACGACCTGTTGGCCGGCCACCGGATGCTGACCGGTCCGACCGCGGAGGCCGACACGGTCGCGCGGCGGCTGCCGGTGGTCCGCGACCGCCGGGCCGGCGTCCAGTCCCACCTGCTGGTGCGCACCGGCGGCCCGGACGCCCCGGTCTCCGGCTCCTGGCGCCAACAGAGTGTCGGACTGGAGGAGTTGGTGATCTCCTACCTGCGCGAACCGGCCGTCTCCGCCCTCCCCGGCCCGCGCGGGGCCGTCCCCCCGAACGTGAAGGTGCTGCTGCCGTGAGCTCCCTGTCCCTTGCCCCGCCCCGCTCCGCCGTCCTGCGGGCGGCCGTGCTGCGCCACCGGCCCGCGCTGCGGACCCTGCTGGGTGTCCTCGCCGGGTTCCTCGTCGTGCTGGGCGTCACCGGGTACTACATCCACGCAGCGCTGGACCGCTCCGGTGCGGCCGGGTGTGACATGGCGCTGCGGAGCTGCACCGAGCGGTGGAAGGAGTTCCTGCGCGAGTCCGGATCCGAGCTGATGGTCGGTGGGAATGTGACGTACTTCCTCGGGGGCGCCCTCGGGGCGTTCGTCGGATCCCCGCTGCTGGCCCGGGAGTTCGAGCACGGCACGGTCCGCTTCGCGTGGACCCAGGGGGCCGGGCGCACCCGCTGGACGGTCGGCGGGCTGGTGGTCGGCGGCAGTGCGCTGGCCGTCGCGACGGCCCTGGTGGCGGCGGTGCTCAGCTGGTGGATCGAACCGATGGCGGTCCACGGGGGGCGGTTCACTCCGTTGGTGTTCACCAGTGCCCCGCCCGCGCTGGTCGGACGGGTGCTGCTGGTCTTCGCGATCTCCGTGCTCGCCGGGGTGGTGCTGCGGCGGACGGTGGTGGCGCTGGGGATCGGGGTGGTGGCCTCGGTGGTGACCACCCTGGTGGCCGAGTCGCTGCGCTTCCACTACCGCCCACCGCTCGAGGACACCCTGCACACGCTCGCCCAGACCTCGCTGGACCACCGCTGGGAGGGCGGCATCCGGGTCACCGACCCGGCGGGGAACCGACTCGACCTCGGCCGGCTCTACGACCTGGGCGGCGACTACTACGGAGCTCAGAAGCTGCTGAGCGACGGCGGCTATTCGCTGCACGAGTCCTACCAGCCGGACAGCCGCTACTGGACGTTCCAGTTCATCGAGTTCGGCTGGATGGCCCTGCTCGCCGTGGCCCTGTGCGCGGCGGCGGTCTGGTGGGTGCGGCGCAGGGCGTTCTGACCCGGCGTCCGGTCGACGGCTGCGATCCGCGGTTCCGGGGTTTTCTTGAAGAGGTTCCGTCAAAACGCTTGCGCGAGTGCGGCCCGAGGGGTTTCCTTCTTCTCGTTAGGAAAGTTTCCTAACCCACGAGGAATCGGAGCGTCCCATGCGCCCTCAGCCCCGTCGTGCCCTCCGCATCGCCCTCGCCGCCGCCCTGGTGGCCGCGCCGCTCACCGTCGCGGCCACCTCGGCGGCCCAGGCCGCCCCGTCGCCGGCCGCCGTCGTCCGGCTCGCGGGGGTCGGGCTGGACGACCCGCACAAGAAGGACATCGCCATGCAGCTGGTGTCCAGCGCGGAGAACTCGTCGCTGGACTGGAAGGCCCAGTACAAGTACATCGAGGACATCAAGGACGGCCGCGGCTACACCGCCGGCATCATCGGCTTCTGCTCCGGCACCGGCGACATGCTGGAGCTGGTCCAGCACTACACCGACCTCAAGCCCGGCAACGTCCTGGCCAAGTACCTGCCGGCCCTGAAGAAGGTCAACGGCACCGACTCGCACGCCGGCCTCGGCTCCGCGTTCGAGAAGGACTGGGCCGCCGCCGCCAAGGACACCGTCTTCCAGCAGGCCCAGAACGACGAGCGCGACCGGGTGTACTTCAACCCCGCCGTCAATCAGGCCAAGAGCGACGGCCTGCGCGCGCTCGGCCAGTTCGCCTACTACGACGCCATCGTCATGCACGGCCCGGGCAACAGCTCGGACAGCTTCGGCGGCATCCGCGCCGCCGCGATGAAGAAGGCCAAGACCCCCGCCCAGGGCGGCGACGAGGCCACCTACCTCAAGGCCTTCCTGGACGCCCGCAAGGTGGTCATGAAGAAGGAGGAGGCGCACTCCGACACCAGCCGGGTGGACACCGAGCAGCTGGTCTTCCTCAACGCCAAGAACTTCGACCTCAACCCGCCGCTGAAGTGGAAGGTCTACGGCGACAGCTACACCATCAACAGCTGACGCCGCACCGGACAGCGGGGCCCGGCGGCCGGTTCACGGCCGCCGGGCCCCGCTGTCCGGGAGCGCCGGGGTGTCAGGCGCTCGCGGTGTAGTCGTAGAAGCCCCGGCCGGACTTGCGGCCCAGCAGGCCCGCGTCCACCATCCGGGAGAGCAGCGGGGGAGCGGCGTACAGCGGCTCCTTGTACTCGTCGTACATCGACTCGGCGATCGAGACGATGGTGTCCAGGCCGATCAGGTCGCACAGCCGCAGCGGGCCCATCGGGTGGGCGCAGCCGGCCTCCATGCCCTTGTCGATGTCCGAGGCGGTGGCCACGCCCGACTCGAACATCCGCACCGCGGACAGCAGGTACGGCACCAGCAGCGCGTTGACCACGAAGCCGGCCCGGTCGCGGGCGCGGATCGGCTCCTTGCCGAGCACCTGGGAGGCGAAGGCCTCCACCCGCTCGGTGGTGGTCGCCGAGGTGGTCAGCGTGGGGATGACCTCGACCAGCTTCTGCACCGGCGCCGGGTTGAAGAAGTGCAGGCCGATCACCTGCTCCGGGCGGGTGGTGGCGGCGGCCAGCTTCACGATCGGGATCGAGGAGGTGTTGGAGGCGAGGATCGCGTCGCGGCGCTCGATCACCCGGTCCAGGGTCTCGAAGATCCCGACCTTGATGTCCTCGCGCTCGGCGACGGCCTCGACCACCAGGTCGCGGTCGGCGAAGTCGGACAGTTCGACGGTGAAGGACAGCCGGGCCAGCGCCTCGTCCCGCTGCTCGGGCGTCAGCTTGCCCCGCTTGACCGCCGTCTCCAGGGAGTTGGTCAGCCGGGTGCGGCCGAACTCCAGCGCCTCACCGCTGGCCTCCGACACCAGGACGTCCAGCCCGGCCCGGGCGAAGACCTCGGCGATGCCCGACCCCATCAGGCCGCAGCCGATCACTCCGACGCGCGCGATGTCACTCACTCAGTTGCCCTTCGACGGTGCTGGGGGTCGCCCAGCTACGGGTGGCCCAGCGAGCTGCTGGACGACGGGCCGGTGTACCGGAATGGGTGCACCGGTCACCGCCCCGACGACGTTACTACTCCGTACCGGCCAGTAGGTCACCCCCTCCCCGGCAGGGTGCCACCGGCGGGAATCCCCCGAACGGGTGAGGCAGGGGCCCCGGTCCCGTGTGCCCGGGGCCGGCTCCACCGCTCGGCCGACAGAATGCCGCAGAGGGGGACGGGGCCGAAGCGGACAGGGCCGGGGGCACGAAGGGAGCACAGCGTGTCGACGGTAACGCTCGCAGGACAGGTCGCCCTGATCACCGGCGCAGGCCGGGGCATCGGCCGGGAGCTCGCCATCGGCCTGGCCGCCGAGGGGATGTCCGTCGGCCTGGTCGGCCGCACCCACGAGACCCTGACCGACACCCTCAAGGAGTGCGTCAAGCGCGGCTCCCGGGGCGTCGCCGTGACCGCCGACGTCACCCGCCCGGGCTCGGTGCGCGAGGCGGTCCGGGTGGTCGAGCGCGACCTCGGGCCGACCAACCTGCTGATCAACAACGCCGGCCTGGTCGACCGCGCCGAGGTGCCGCTCTGGGAGACCGACGCCAACCAGTGGTGGCAGGTGATCGAGACCAACCTGCGCGGCCCCTACAACCTGCTGCGCTGCGTGCTGCCCGGCATGGTCGCCCGCCGGCGCGGCCGGGTGATCAACCTCAACTCGGGCTTCGCGCTGCGCCCGGACGGCAACTACACCGCGTACGCCACCTCCAAGGGCGCGCTGCTCCAGCTCTCCGACAACATGGCGGACTCGCTCGCCCGCAACGGCATCGTGGTCCTCGACATCAGCCCGGGCGCGGTGGCCACCGACATGACCGCCGGGATGCCGATGTTCCGGGACACCACGGCCTGGGGCTCCATCCCGTACATGGTGGCCGTCACCGTGGACGCCGCCCGCGGCCGCTTCGACGGGCTGCACGGCCGGTTCATCCACGCCGGCCGGGACAACCTGGAGGAGCTGGTCAACCGCGCCGACGCGATCAGCGCCGCGGACGCCCGCACGCTGAGGCTGCGCCCGTACAAGGACGACGACCCGATGGTCTGACCGGGTGCCCGGGCCGGGGCCGGGGGTCAGGCGCAGAGCTGGCTGGCGGTCACCGGCTTGAGCCCCGCCTTGGCCAGGCCGTCCAGGATCGCGGGCAGCGCGTCCACCGTGCACTGGTGCCCCATGTGCAGTGCCACCACCGAGCCGCCGCGCGCCGAGTTCAGCACCCGGCGCTGCAGCTCGGCGGCCGAGGGGTCGTTGTAGTCGCGCGGGTCCACGTCGAAGGACAGCACGTGCTCGTACCCGACCGCCTTGGCCTGCTCGCGCACCATCGGGGTGGCGTACTGCGCGGCGGAGGGGCGGAACCAGCGGCCGATCGAGCCGGTGAGCTTCTGCAGGCGCTCCGCGCACTGGGCGATCTCGGCACGGGCCTGCTCCGGTGTCATGGCCGAGATGTTGAGGTGGTTCTGGGTGTGGTTGCCCAGCTCGTGGCCGCCGTCCAGGATCCGCCGGGCCATCTGCGGCTGCTGGTCGAGCCAGCTGCCGACGACCATCACGGTCAGCCTGGCGCCGCGCTGCTCGGCGACCTCCAGCAGCGCGGTGGCCAGCTTCGGGTCGCCGCTGCCGTGGAAGGTGAGCGCCACGTTCCTGCCGGTGCGAGGCCCGTACGCGACCTCGACCGGGGTGCCCGGCGCGAGCGGCGGCAGCACCGGCGGGGCCGGCGGGGTGGACGGCTCGGCGGCGGTCGGCTCGCCGTCGGGCCGGGCTTCCGCCGGGGCGGTGGGCGTGGCGGAGGCCGGGCCCTCGCCGCCGCTCCAGGCCGGGTCGGTGGTGTGCTGCGGGTCCACGGTGCCGGGGTGCGCGGCCAGCGCCCCCGGGTCGGCCCGGCGGAGGTTCCCGGTGCCGCAGGCGGTGAGCAGGCCGCCCGCGGCGGCGAGGGCGGCGAGGCGGACGGTGGAGTGCAGTACGGTGCGGCGGTCGGCAGTCATCGGCAGCCAGCATAGAGAGGACGGCTCCGGCGGGCGATCCGGTCCGTCCGGTCGGCCGGACCGGCCTTGACGTGCACACACTCTGTCGCCGGCAGTTGCGTAAACCTGAACTCCCGCTGTTTCCGTGCCGTGTCCTTGGATACGATCGCCGCGCACCGCGTGTTGACAGGCGGTGGCCAAACTCTTCCGGTATTGCGCATTGGGGGCGGACAGGATGTACGAGGACGGCGCGGCGACCGGCCGGGGCACGGACACCGAGTGGGACTGGGCCAGAACCGACGACTGGCAGCCGCCGAGCGAGCTGGACACCGGCGTCCCGCACACCGCCCGGATGTACGACTACTACCTCGGCGGCAAGGACAACTTCGAGGCCGACCGCAAGGCCGCCCAGGCCGCGATAGCGGCCTACCCCGCGCTGCCGCTGCTGGCCCGCACCAACCGGCAGTTCCTCGGCCGCGCCGTGGAGTTCGTGGCGGGCCGGGGCGTGCGCCAGTTCGTCGACATCGGCACCGGCATCCCGGCCGTCGGCTCCACCAGCGAGGTCGCCCAGCGGGTCGCCCCGGACGCCCGGGTGGTGTACGTGGACAACGACCCGATCGTCGCCACCCACGCCCGCGCCCTGCTGGCGAGCCACCCCGCCGGGCACACCTCGGTGATCGAGGCCGACCTGCGGGACCCGGCCGCGATCCTCGGCCACCCCGCGCTGGCCGGCGCCATCGACCTCTCCCAGCCGGTCGCGCTGATGCTCGTCGCCGTGCTGCACTTCATCCGGGACGAGGACGGCGCCCAGCAGATCGTCCACACCCTGCGCGACGCGCTCGCCCCCGGCAGCGCGCTGATCCTCTCCCACGGCAGCCCGGACTTCGCCTCCCGCGAGAGCGCCTCCGCGGGCACCCGCGTCTACCGCAGCGCCAGCGCCCCGCTCGTGCTGCGCTCCCGCGCCGGCGTCGAGCCCTTCTTCGGCGACTTCGAGTTCGCCGGCCCCGGGCTCGTCCAGCTCCCGCTCTGGCGCCCCACCGCGGGCCACGTCCCCACCACCGAACTCCCCGAGGGCTGGCAGGACGTGTCGGCGTACGCCGGCGTCGCCTTCAAGAAGTGACCTCAGCCGCCTCCGGTAGTTCTCGGTCGTCCGCTCAGGTCCGGTCCCGGCGCCCCCTCCTACGCCGGGACCGGACCGTCGAAGCCTACGTACCCCCACTGACAGACCCTCACCGTCCCGGCTACCCTGCGGCGTGACCGCCACCGCCCTGCCGCCGCTGCCCCCGGACGTCGCCGAACTGCTGCGCGCCCTCGACGCCCCGCCCCGCCTGGTCGCCCACCTCGCCCTGGTGCACGAAGTGGCCGAGGAGATCACCGGGTTCTGCGCCCGCGAGGGCCTGGTCTTCGACCGCGAGGCCGTCCTCTACGGCGCCGCCACCCACGACATCGGCAAGACCGTCCACCCCGAGGAGCTCTCCGCCCCCGGCTCCAGGCACGAGCCCGCCGGACACGCCCTGCTGCTCGCCCACGGCGTCCCCGAGCACCTCGCCCGCTTCGCCCGCACCCACGCGAGCTGGGGCGGCCCCGGTGTCACCGTCGAGTCGCTGCTGGTCAGCCTGGCCGACAAGGCCTGGAAGGACAAGCGGGTCCGGGGCCTGGAGGACCTGGTGGTCGAGCGCCTCGCCGCCGCCGGCGGACGGGAGCGCTGGGAGGTCTTCCTCGCCCTGGACGACCTGCTCAGCCGGATCAGCGAGGACGCCCCGCGCCGGCTCGCCGTCCAGGCCGCCCACCCGGTGCGGACCGGGTGAAAATCGGCGCGACACGGCCGGTCGGCGGGTGTTAGCTTCCGCGGCATGGAATCCCTGGGTGAGAACGAGATCCGCGCGTCCTTCGTCAACTGCTCCAAGGGCGAGGCCCGTCGGCTCAACCTGCCCCGGGGCCTGGCCGAACTGCCCTGGGAGAACCTGGACTTCCTCGGCTGGCGGGACCAGGGCGCGCCCGACCGGGCGTACCTGGTGGCGCCGTACGGGGGCGAGCTGGTCGGCGTGACGCTGCGCTCGCCGGTGATCCGGCGCAGCCTGACCAAGACCAACGTGTGCTCGCTGTGCATCACCTCGCACGCCGGGTCGGGGGTGGCGCTGCTCGCCGCCCGCCGGGCCGGGGCGGCCGGGCGCGAGGGCAACACGGTCGGCACCTACATCTGCGCCGACCTCGCCTGCTCGCTCTACGTGCGCGGGCTGAAGAAGTCCACCCTGGTCACCCGGCCCGACGAGTCGCTGCCGCTGGAGCTGCAGATCGACCGTACGGTGGCCAACCTCGACGGCTTCCTCGCCAAGGTGCTCGCGACCGCGGCCGCGTAACGGCTCCGGGGCTCTCCGCACCCGGGGCTCTCCGCACCCGGGGCTCTCCGCACCCGCGGCCCCGGCGTCCGGGGCCGCTCAGTGCCCGCTCAGTGCCCACGCAGCTGGTCCAGCTCGCGGCGCTCCCGCTTGGTCGGCCGCCCGGTCCCGCGGTCCCGGGTCCCGGCCGCCGCGACGAACTCGCGCGGCGGCCGCGGCGGGCTGTTGTCGACCAGGCACTCCGCCGCGACCGCGGCGCCGACCCGCTTGCGGATCAACTGCCGCACGACCACGACCCGCTCGTACCCCTCCTCGCGGACCCGCACCTCGTCGCCGGGCTTCAGCGCCTGCGCGGGCTTGGCCCGCTCGCCGTTCACCTTGACGTGCCCGGCGCGGCAGGCGGCCGCCGCCAGCGCCCGCGTCTTGACCAGCCGGACCGACCAGATCCAGCTGTCCACCCGCACGCTTCCCTCGTGTTCAGCCATCCTCGGAGCCTACCCAAGGCCGGGGGCCGGTCCGCCCTACGCGGCGCGCGGCGCCTCCTGCACCGCCCAGCCGTTCCCGTCCGGGTCGTTGAAGAACACGAAGTTGTTCCAGGCCTCGCCGTGCCCGTCGACCCGGCCCCCCGCCACGAAGTGCTGGACCGGGCTGACCTGCACGCCCCTGGCCTGCAGCTCGGCGTGCGCCCGCTCGATGTCGGGCACCACCAGCTGGAGCCCCTTGACCGAGCCGGGCGGCGAGTCGATCACCCCCTCGCCCACCACGATCGAGCAGGGCGAGCCGGGGGGCGTCAGCTGGACCACCCGGACCCCGTCCCGGAGCAGGGTGTCGTGGTTGACGGTGAACCCGGCCTGCTCCTCGTAGAAGAGCTTCGAGCGGTCCACGTCGGACACCGGGACCACCACGACTTCGAGTTTCCACTCCATCACCCTCACCCCTCTCGGCCGGGCCCTTCCAGTATCCGTCCGTAACCGCCGCCGGGAGGTCGGATAGCCTGAGAACACGATGAATCCCCAGACCACGCCCGCCGCGACCCCGCCGGACACCGCCTTCGCCACCCCGTGGGGCACCTTCGAACTCACCCGCTTCCCCGAGGATCCGCGCGAGCGGCTGCGGGCCTGGGACGCCGCCGACGAGTACCTGCTGCGCCACCTCGCGGGCAAGGCGGACAGCGCGGCCGGCGCCGCGACCGGGCTGGCCGACCGCACGGTCGCCGTCCTCGGCGACCGCTGGGGCGCGCTGACCACCGCGCTCGCCGACTACCGACCGTTCCAGATCACCGATTCCCACCTCGGCCGCCGGGCCACCCTGGCCAACCTGGCCAGGGTGGGCGCCGTCGTCGAGGAGTCCCGGCTGCTCACCACCCGGGACACCCCGCCGGAGCGGATCGACGTGCTGCTGGTGCGCGTCCCCAAGAGCCTGGCCCTGCTGGAGGACCAGCTGCACCGGCTCGCCCCCGCCCTCCACGAGGACACGGTGGTGATCGGCACCGGCATGGTCACCGAGATCCACACCTCGACGCTCCGGCTCTTCGAGCGGATCCTCGGCCCGACCCGCACCTCGCTGGCCGCCCGCAAGGCCCGGCTGATCTTCTGCGCCCCCGACCGGGCGCTCGACCCCGGCCCCAACCCGTGGCCGCACCGCTACGCGCTGCCCCCGGACATCGGCCCCGTCTCCGGCCGTACCGTCGTCAACCACGCGGGCACCTTCTGCGCCGATCGGCTGGACATCGGCACCCGCTTCCTCCTCGCCCACCTGCCCGTCCCCGCCCCGGGCGCCCGCGTGGTGGACCTCGGCTGCGGCAACGGCGTGGTCGGTACGGCCGCCGCGCTGGCCGGGCCCGGCGCGGAGCTGGTGTTCGTGGACGAGTCGTACCAGGCGGTGGCCTCCGCCGAGGAGACCTTCCGCACCAACCTGGGCCCGGACGCCGCGGCCGAGTTCCTGACGGCCGACGCCCTGGCCGCGGACGCGGTGGCGCCCGGCTCGGTGGACCTGGTGCTCAACAACCCGCCGTTCCACTCCCACCAGGCCACCACCGACGCCACCGCCTGGCGGATGTTCACCGGCGCCAAGCGGGCGCTGCGGCCCGGCGGGGAGCTCTGGGTGGTCGGCAACCGCCACCTCGGTTACCACGTCAAGCTGCGCCGCCTCTTCGGCAACTGCCAACTCGTCGCCGGGAACCCCAAGTTCGTGGTGCTGCGAGCCGTGAAGCGCTGACCCCGCCGCCCCGCCCCGGCGGGGGTCCGGCGCGAACTCCTTGCATGAATTTTCCACCGCGCGTATATTCATGCCAAGACGAAGGAGGAACGCCATGGCATTGCGAGTCGCCGTCGCCGGCGCGAGCGGTTACGCGGGCGGCGAGGTGCTGCGCCTGCTGCTCGGCCATCCGGAGGTGGAGATCGGGGCGCTGACCGGCGGCTCGAACGCGGGCACCAGACTGGGCACGCTCCAGCCGCACCTCCTCCCGCTCGCCGACCGCGTCCTCGAGGCCACCACCTCCAAGGTGCTGGCCGACCACGACGTGGTGTTCCTGGCCCTGCCGCACGGTCAGTCCGCGGCCGTCGCCGAGGAGCTCGGCCCGAACGTCCTGGTGATCGACTGCGGCGCCGACTTCCGGCTCAAGGCCGCCACCGACTGGGAGCAGTTCTACGGTTCCGCACACGCCGGCACCTGGCCCTACGGCCTGCCCGAACTCCCCGGCCACCGCGCCGCGTTGGCGGGCAGCAACCGGATCGCCGTACCCGGCTGCTACCCGACGGCCGTCTCTCTCGCGCTGTTCCCCGCGTACGCCGCGCAGCTCGCCGAACCGGAGGCCGTGGTGGTCGCCGCCTCCGGCACCTCCGGCGCCGGCAAGGCCGCCAAGCCGCACCTGCTGGGCAGCGAGGTGATGGGCAGCGTCAGCCCGTACGGCGTCGGTGGCGTCCACCGGCACACCCCGGAGATGGCCCAGAACCTCTCCCCGCTGGCGGGCGAGCCGGTCACCGTCTCCTTCACCCCCACCCTCGTCCCGATGCCGCGCGGCATCCTCGCCACCTGCTCGGCCAAGGCCAGGCCCGGGGTGACGGCGCAGAGCCTGCGCACCGCGTACACCGAGGCCTTCGCGGACGAGCCCTTCGTCCACCTGCTGCCCGAGGGGCAGTGGCCGCAGACCAGCAGCGTCTACGGCGCCAACACCGCCCTGGTCCAGGTCGCCCTGGACGCCGCCGCCGGGCGGATCATCGCGATCAGCGCGATCGACAACCTGGTCAAGGGCACCGCCGGCGGCGCGGTGCAGAGCATGAACATCGCCCTCGGTCTGCCCGAGGAGCTCGGTCTTCCCGTGAACGGAGTCGCACCGTGAGCAAGAGCACGAACGTCGGAGTGACCGCCGCCAAGGGCTTCCGGGCCGCCGGCGTGACCGCGGGCATCAAGGCCTCCGGCACCCCCGACCTCGCCCTGGTGGTCAACGACGGCCCTTCGCTCGCCGCGGCCGGCGTCTTCACCGCCAACCGGGTCAAGGCGGCACCAGTGCTCTGGTCCGAGCAGGTCCTCAAGGGCGGCCGGGTCTCCGCCGTCGTCCTCAACTCCGGCGGCGCCAACGCCTGCACCGGCCCGCTCGGCTTCCAGGACACCCATGCCACCGCGGAGAAGGTCGCCGCCGAGCTGGGCCTGAACGCGGGCGAGGTCGCCGTGGCCTCCACCGGCCTGATCGGCGTACGGCTGCCGATGGACATCCTGCTCCCCGGGGTCGCGCTCGCCGCCGGCGAACTCGCCGAGGACGGCGGCGAGGCCGCCGCGATCGCCATCAAGACCACCGACACGGTGCACAAGACCGCCCAGTACACCAGCCCGGCCGGCTGGACGGTCGGCGGCATGGCCAAGGGCGCGGGCATGCTCGCCCCGAGCCTCGCCACCATGCTGGTCGTCCTCACCACCGACGCCGACCTGGACGGCGCCGCCCTGGACACCGCGCTGCGCGGCGCCACCCGCACCACCTTCGACCGGATCGACTCCGACGGCTGCACGTCGACCAACGACACCGTGCTGCTGCTCGCCTCCGCCGCCTCCGGCGTCACCCCGGAGCAGGCCGAGTTCGCCGAGGCCGTCCGCACGGTCAGCGCCGACCTGGCCCGTCAGCTGATCGGCGACGCCGAGGGCGCGAGCAAGGAGATCCGGATCGACGTCACCGGCGCCGCCACCGAGGACGAGGCGGTCGAGGTCGCCCGGACGATCAGCCGCAACAACCTGCTCAAGTGCGCCATCCACGGCGAGGACCCCAACTGGGGCCGGGTGCTGGCCGCGATCGGCACCACCTCCGCCGCCTTCGACCCGAACGAACTGGACGTCGCCATCAACGGCGTCTGGGTGTGCAAGTCCGGCGGCGTCGGCGAGGACCGCGACCTGGTGGACATGAAGGGCCGCGAGGTCGTCATCACGGCGAACCTCAACGCCGGCCCGGCGGGCGCCACGCTGTGGACCAACGACCTGACGGCCGACTACGTTCACGAGAACAGCGCCTACTCGACCTGACCGGCGTCACTTCGTCCGCGACACCCTGAGCCGCGACACCCCGGGCCGCGACACCCGATCCGCGACATCCTCCCCCAGCCTCCGGCCGGGGGGACCCCCATCGACGAGGGAAACCCGTGCAGATCGCACCCAAGGGCGAACAGGCCCGCAACAACACCGCGTTGCCCAAGGCCATGACGCTGATCGAGGCGCTCCCGTGGCTGGAGCGCTTCCACGGCAAGACCGTCGTGATCAAGTTCGGCGGCAACGCCATGGTGGACGAAGGCCTCAAGGCCGCCTTCGCCCAGGACGTCGTCTTCCTCCGCTACGCCGGTCTGCACCCCGTCGTGGTGCACGGCGGCGGCCCCCAGATCAGCGCCCAACTCGACCGGCTGGGGCTGGAGTCGAGCTTCACCAACGGCCTGCGGGTCACCACCCCGGAGACCATGGACGTGGTCCGGATGGTGCTGGCCGGCCAGGTGCAGCGCGAGCTGGTCGGCCTGCTCAACGAGCACGGCCCGTTCGCCGTCGGCATGACCGGCGAGGACGCCCACACCATGACGGCGGTCAAGCGCTACGCGGTGGTGGACGGCGAGCAGGTCGACATCGGCCTGGTCGGCGACATCGTCAACATCGAGGCCGGCGCGGTGAAGGCGATGATCGCCGACGGACGGATCCCGGTCATCTCCTCGATCGCCCGCAGCGCCGACGGCCACGTCTACAACATCAACGCGGACACCGCCGCCTCCGCGCTCGCGGTCGCGCTCGGCGCCGAGATGCTCGTCGTCCTCACCGACGTCGAGGGCCTCTACAAGGACTGGCCGAACTCCGACGACGTGATCAGCCAGCTCACCGCGACCGAGCTGGAGGAGCTGCTGCCCGACCTGGCCAGCGGCATGCTCCCCAAGATGGAGGGCTGTCTGCGGGCCGTCCGCTCCGGCGTGGGCACCGCCCGCGTGCTGGACGGCCGGGTCCAGCACAGCCTGCTGCTGGAGATCTTCACCGACGAGGGCATCGGCACGATGGTCGTGCCGGACGACGAGACGACCGTGATCGGGGGACTGGCATGACCGGCACGACCGGCGGCACCGGAGCGACCCACAACGAGCAGTTCACCGAGCGGTGGCAGCACTCCTTCACCGACAACTACGGCACCCCCCGCATCCCACTGGTGCGCGGCGAGGGCAGCAAGCTCTGGGACGCCGACGGCAAGGAGTACACCGACCTGCTCGGCGGCATCGCCGTCAACGCCCTGGGCACCGCCCATCCGGCCGTCGTCGAGGCGGTGAGCAGGCAGATCGCCACCCTCGGCCACGTCTCCAACCTCTTCATGGCCGAGCCCACCATCGCCCTCGCCGAGCGGCTGCTGGAGCTGGACGGCCGCCCCGGCGGCCGGGTGTTCTTCTGCAACTCGGGCGCCGAGGCCAACGAGGCGGCCTTCAAGATCAGCCGGCGGACCGGCCGCACCCACCTGGTCGCCCTCCAGGGCGCCTTCCACGGCCGCACCATGGGCGCCCTCGCGCTCACCGGCCAGCCCGCCAAGCAGGACCCGTTCCGCCCGCTGCCCGGCGACGTCACCCACGTCCCGTTCGGTGACGTCGAGGCGCTGCGAGCGGCCGTCACCACCGAGACCGCGGCCGTCTTCCTGGAGCCGGTCCAGGGCGAGAACGGCGCGATCCCGCTGCCGGACGGCTACCTGAAGGCCGCCCGCGAGATCACCCGGGCCACCGGCACCCTGCTGGTCCTGGACGAGATCCAGACCGGCGTCGGCCGCACCGGCCACTGGTTCGCCCACCAGGCGTACGAGGACGTGGAGCCTGACGTGGTCACCCTGGCCAAGGCGCTCGGCGGCGGCCTGCCGATGGGCGCGGTGCTGGCCTTCGGGCCGGCCGCCGAGCTGCTCACCCCGGGCCAGCACGGCACCACCTTCGGCGGCAACCCGGTGGCCGCCGCGGCCGGGCTGGCGGTGCTGGACACCATCGAGTCCGAGGGCCTGCTGGAGCACGTCCGCAAGCTCGGCGAGCGGCTTCGCGACGGCGTCGAGGCGCTCGGCGACCCGCTGGTCTCGCACGTGCGCGGGGCGGGCCTGCTGCTCGGCATCGTGCTCACCGAGCCGGTCTCGGCCAAGGTCCAGGCCGTCGCCCAGGAGGCGGGCTTCCTGGTCAACGCGGCCGTCCCGGACGCCGTCCGGCTGGCCCCGCCGCTGGTGCTGACCGAGCAGGAGGCGGACGCCTTCCTGGCCGCGCTGCCGGGCATCCTCCGGACGGTGCGAGAGAGCGCCCCGGCCGATGCGAGCTGACCGTTGTCCGGGAGAATAATCACATGACCGCTTCCCACTCCGGCCCGTCCGCCACCGGCCCGACGCCGCAGGTCCCGCAGACCCGCACCGCGCGCCACCGGCGGATCGTGGACCTGCTCACCCGCCAGCCCGTGCGTTCGCAGAGCCAGCTCGCCAAGCTGCTCGCCGACGACGGACTCGTGGTCACCCAGGCCACCCTCTCCCGGGACCTGGACGAGCTGGGCGCGGTCAAGATCCGCAACCGGGACGGCGCGCTGATCTACGCCGTCCCGGCCGAGGGCGGCGACCGCACGCCGCGCGCGCCGATGGGGGAGTCGGCCAGCGAGGGCCGGATGGCCCGGCTGGCCGGCGAGCTCATGGTCTCCGCGACGGCCTCCGGCAACCTGGTGGTGCTGCGCACCCCGCCGGGCGCC
Source organism: Kitasatospora sp. NPDC001132 (assembly GCF_053598415.1). Taxonomy (NCBI): domain Bacteria; kingdom Bacillati; phylum Actinomycetota; class Actinomycetes; order Kitasatosporales; family Streptomycetaceae; genus Kitasatospora; species Kitasatospora sp. NPDC001132. Next base: position 42,012 of record NZ_JBSFKF010000012.1, read on the forward strand.
GCCCAGTTCCTGGCCTCGGCGATCGACCAGGCCGAGGTGTTCGAGATCATCGGCACCATCGCCGGCGACGACACCGTGCTGCTGATCAGCCGGGACCCGGCCGGCGGCCAGGCGCTCGCCGACCACCTCATGCAACTCGCCCAGGCGAAGGCGCAGTAGCGTTCCGACCCGAAGAACCCCGGCCCGACGGAGACCGTCCGGCCGGGGTTTGTTTTTCATACGGCGTCGTGCATACTTATGCCATCCGCTGCACATGCATGAAGGAGCCAAGCGATGACCGCCGAGCAGTCCTCCGACGTCCGCCTCTGGGGCGCGCGCTTCGCCGACGGCCCGTCCGAGGCGCTGGCCAGGCTCTCGGCCTCGGTCCACTTCGACTGGCGCCTCGCGCCGTACGACATCGCCGGCTCCAAGGCCCACGCCCGGGTCCTGCACAAGGCAGGCCTGCTCTCCGACGAGGAGCTGGCCGGCATGCTGGCCGGGCTGGACCAGCTGCTCGCCGACGTCGAGGCGGGCACCTTCACCGGCACCGTCGCCGACGAGGACGTGCACACCGCCCTGGAGCGCGGCCTGCTGGAGCGCCTCGGCCCCGACCTCGGCGGCAAGCTGCGCGCCGGGCGCTCGCGCAACGACCAGATCGCCACCCTGTTCCGGATGTACCTGCGGGACCACGCGAAGACCATCGGCGGCCTGCTGCTCGACCTCCAGCAGGCCCTGGTCGGCCTCGCCGAGGCGCACCCGGACACCGCGATGCCGGGCCGCACCCACCTCCAGCACGCCCAGCCGGTGCTCTTCGCCCACCACGTCCTCGCGCACGTGCAGGCCCTCGGCCGGGACGCCGAGCGGCTGCGCCAGTGGGACGCCCGCACCGCCGTCTCGCCGTACGGCTCCGGCGCGCTGGCCGGCTCCTCGCTCGGCCTCGACCCGCAGGCCGTCGCCGCCGACCTCGGCTTCGAGGGCGGCTCGGTCGGCAACTCCATCGACGGCACCGCCTCGCGCGACTTCGTCGCCGAGTTCGCCTTCGTGACCGCGATGATCGGCGTCAACCTCTCCCGGATCGCGGAGGAGGTGATCATCTGGAACACCAAGGAGTTCGGCTTCATCACGCTGCACGACGCCTTCTCCACCGGCTCCTCGATCATGCCGCAGAAGAAGAACCCGGACATCGCCGAGCTCGCCCGCGGCAAGTCCGGCCGGCTGATCGGCAACCTGACCGGCCTGCTGGCCACCCTCAAGGCGCTGCCGCTCGCCTACAACCGGGACCTCCAGGAGGACAAGGAGCCGGTCTTCGACTCCTGCGACACGCTGGAGGTGCTGCTGCCCGCGTTCACCGGGATGATGGCCACCCTCACCGTGCACAGGGAGCGGCTCGAGGAGCTGGCCCCGGCCGGCTTCTCGCTCGCCACCGACATCGCCGAGTGGCTGGTCAAGCAGGGCGTGCCGTTCCGGGTCGCGCACGAGGTGGCCGGTGCCTGCGTCAAGGTCTGCGAGGCCGAGGGCATCGAGCTGTCCGACCTGACGGACGAGCAGTTCGCCGCGATCTCGGAGCACCTGACGCCCGAGGTGCGCTCGGTGCTCAACGTCCACGGAGCCATCGCCGCCCGCAGCGGGCGCGGCGGAACCGCCCCCTCGGCGGTCGCGGTCCAGCTCGCCGAGGTGAAGGCGGACCTGGCGCGGCAGCAGGAGTGGTCGCGGGGCTGAGCCCCGACCCGGGGGGCTGATCCCCGGCGCGACGGGGGAGGGGCGCGGCGGTCGGACCGGCGCGCCCCTCCGGCGTCCGCGCCTCGGCCCGGGCGTAACCGGCCCCGTCCCGGACCGTCATGCACGGTGTGTGCACCGCCCTTCCACCCGCCCCCTCCGCCGAGGACGTCTACCTCGCCGAACACCGCCGCCGCGTGGTCCGCGAGACCGTCGCCGCCCTGCCCGGCCGCTGCCCGCAGCTGATCGCCGCGCTCGCCGAGGATCCGCCGCCCACCTACCGTGAGCTCTCCGAGCGGCTCGACATGCCGCGCGGCTCGATCGGCCCCACCCGTTCCCGCTGTCTGGCCTGCCTGCGGATGCTGCTCCACGCGGAGCGGTACCCCTGAGCGCGGGCCCGTACGACCGGGCGCGGCGCACCCGGCCCGGCAGGTGACCCTCCTCACGTCCGCCCCCGCGAAGGTTGAGCGGAGCTGACACCCGGGTAGAGCGCTGGCGAACGCAGCTCTTGACGGTGGCGCGATCGCTCGGATACTGAGCGTGAGCGCGCGCCACCCTCTGCGCGCCGGGCACGACGACTGGGGAGGCCCCTCCACATGGGCATGAGCGTGATCATCTCGGCTGCCGAGGCCGACGACGCGGAGCAGATCCTCAAGCTCCAGTACCTCGGCTACCAGCCCGAGGCCGAGCTGTACGGCGACTGGGCGATCGAGCCCCTGACGCAGAGCCTGGAGAGCCTGCGCGCCGAACTGTCCGAGCAGCACTTCCTGGTGGCCCGGCTGGGCGACGAGGTGGTCGGCACCGTCCGCGGCCGGGTCGGCGCCGACGGTGTCGCCCGGATAGGACGCCTGGTCGTCCACCCGCGGATGCAGCGCCACGGCCTCGGTGGCCGCCTGCTGGACGCGCTGGAGCGCCGCATCGCCCAGGACGGCCCGGTGAGCGCCTACCGGCTGGTCACCGGCCACCGCAGCCTCGGCAACCTGCGGCTGTACGCTCGACAGGGGTACCGGCAGACCGAGGTCGAGCAGGTCAACAGCCGGCTGAGCTTCGTCCACCTGGAGAAGCCCGCCACGACCGCGCTCGCCGCGACGGCCTGAGCCCGCCGCCCCGCGCACGCCTCCCGGCGCCGCCACCATCCGGACCACCGGTGGCGGCGCCGAGCCATGTCTCCGCTGGTCAAGGCGTTGCATGTCCGCATTGCGGACAGCTCGGCCAAAAGATTGGGCGGAATTCGACCCATCTGTTTTACTGGCTCACATGACTGCGACGACGAACTGGACCCCCACCGGCACCCTGCCGGCAGGTGAGCGTGCCATGTGTCGTCGAATGTGTCACTGCTGAGGGCCATCGCCCCCGGCGCCTGCTGAAGGTGCCCCTCCCTCGCGCCCCGAAGCGAGACTCCGGCGCCGCTCCCGCCCGTGCGAGCGCGCCGCTCCTCCCGGACCCCTCCCTCGGCCGTGCCCGCCCACCCGCGGGCCGGGTGACTCGTCAGGGCCACGCCGTCGCGCGGCCCGGCCCTGCCGCGGCCACGACCGAGGGAGTCGAGTCCGGATCCCCCCGGCGCAACGCCGTGACGCCGTCGACCGCACGCCGGTCGGACGGTCGATCCACGCCGCCCGCCCCCGACCCACGGAAAGCCGCTGTGATCACCACCACGGACCTGACGAAGGTCTACCGTTCCCGAGGCCGCGAGGTGACCGCCCTCGCCGGCGTCGACCTGCACGTCCGCCCGGGCGAGGTCTACGGAGTCGTCGGCACCAGCGGTGCCGGCAAGTCCACCCTCATCCGCTGCGTGAACATGCTGGAGCGCCCGACCTCCGGCACGGTCACCGTGGACGGGCTCGAGCTCACCGCACTGTCCGGCGGCGAGAACCGGGCCGGCAGGGAACTGCGCGAGGCCCGCCGCCGGATCGGCATGGTCTTCCAGCACTTCAACCTGCTCTCCTCGCGGACCGTGCAGCAGAACGTCGAACTCCCGCTGGAGATCGTCGGACTGGACCGCACCGAGCGCCGCCGCAAGGCCGCCGAACTGCTCGACCTGGTCGGCCTCGGCGACAAGGCCCGCAGCTACCCGCACCAGCTCTCCGGCGGCCAGAAGCAGCGCGTCGGCATCGCCCGGGCGCTGGCCGGCGACCCCAAGGTGCTGCTCTCCGACGAGGCCACCTCGGCGCTCGACCCGGAGACCACCCGTTCGATCCTCAAGCTGCTGCGCGACCTCAACCAGCAGCTGGGCCTCACCGTCCTGCTGATCACCCACGAGATGGACGTCATCAAGTCCGTCTGCGACTCCGCCGCCCTGATGCGCGGCGGCCGGGTGGTCGAGTCCGGCGAGCTCACCGACCTGCTGGCCCAGCCCGGCTCGGAGCTGGCCCGCGAGCTGTTCCCGCTCGGCGAGTTCGGCACCGGCCGCCCCGCCTCCACCGTGCTGGAGATCACCTTCCAGGGCGACAGCTCGGCCCAGCCGTTCGTCTCCCAGCTCGCCCGCACCTACCAGATCGACATCAACATCCTCGGCGCCGCGGTGGAGACCATCGCCGGCCGGACGGTCGGCCGGATGCGGGTCGAGCTTCCCGGCAGCCACCAGGACAACGTGGTGCCGATCGGCTACCTGCGCGAGCAGGGCCTGCAGGTGGCCGTCCTCGACTCGGACGGCGTCGGTGTGACGAACGGAGCGGTGGCATGACCTGGGACCAGATGCAGGAGCTGATGTGGCCCGCCACCCTGGAGACCTTCCAGATGGTCGGCGTGTCGACCGTCTGCACCGTCCTCCTCGGACTGCCCCTCGGCATCCTGCTGGTGCTCACCTCCAAGGGCGGGGTGCTCCAGAACCAGCCGGTGAACAAGGTGCTCGGCGCGGTCGTGAACCTCACGCGCTCGATGCCGTTCATCATCCTGATGATCGCGCTGATCTCCTTCACCCGCTGGCTGACCGGCAACTCCCTCGGCTGGCAGGCGGCCACCGTGCCGCTGACCGTCGGCGCGATCCCGTTCTTCGCCCGGCTGGTCGAGACCTCCGTCCGTGAGGTCGACCGCGGCCTGGTCGAGGCCGTCCACGCGATGGGCGGCGGCACCTGGACCCTGGTCCGCAAGGTGCTGGTCCCCGAGGCCCTCCCCGGCATCGTCGCCTCCGTCACCACCACGGTCATCGCGCTGATCGGCTACTCCGCGATGGCCGGCACCGTCGGCGGCGGCGGCCTCGGCGACCTCGCCTACCGGTACGGCTACCTGCGGTTCGAGACCACCTTCATGTGGATCATCGTGGCGGAGATCGCGGTCATCGTCACCGTGATCCAGCTGGCCGGCGACTACGCCGTGCGCCGGCTGGGCAACCGCGGCCACGGCGGCGGACGCACCCGACTGCTGCGCAACCGCCCCGCCGCCCCCGCCGACGAGGACCTCGTCGCCCCCTAGACCTCCCTCGTCCGACCCCGGACGCGGCTCCCCGTTCCACGCAGAAAGGCACTTTTCGTGCGCAACGCCCTGAAGTTCACCAGCATCCTCGCCACCGCCGGCGTCGCCCTCTCGCTCGCCGCCTGCGGCAGCTCCGGGTCCTCCTCCTCGGACCCGAACGCGCCGCTCAAGGTCGCGGCGACCCCCACCCCGCACGGCCAGATCCTGAAGTTCGTCAAGGACAACCTCGCGGAGAAGGCGGGCCTCAAGCTCGACATCAAGGAGGTCACCGACTACGTGACCCCCAACACGGCGGTGCAGGACGGTTCGGCCGACGCCAACTACTTCCAGCACCTGCCGTACCTGGAGGACTTCAACAAGAAGAACGGCACCGACCTCGTCTCGGTCGAGAACGTGCACCTGGAGCCGCTCGGCGCCTACTCCAAGAAGGTCAAGTCGCTCGCCGACCTGCCGGACGGCGCCACCGTGGGCCTGCCGAACGACGCCACCAACGAGGGCCGCGCACTCAAGCTGCTCGCCGACAACAAGCTCATCACCCTCAAGGACGGCGCCGGCACCGCCGCCACCCCGGCCGACGTCACGGGCAACCCGAAGAACCTCAAGTGGAAGGAGCTGGAGGCCGCCCAGCTGCCCCGCTCCTACTCCGACCTGGACGCCGCCGTCATCAACAGCAACTTCGCGATCCAGGCCGGCCTGAAGCCGACCACCGACGCCCTGGTGCTGGAGAAGGCCGAGAACAACCCGTACGCCAACATCCTGGTCGTCAAGAAGGGCAAGGAGAACGACCCGCGGGTGAAGAAGCTGGAGGAGCTGCTGCACTCCGACGAGGTCAAGAAGTACATCGCCGACACCTTCCAGGGCTCGGTCATCCCGGCCTCCTGAGCCGAACCCCGCCCCACGCCCCGATCCCGACCGGGCCCCCGCCGCACCTCGGCGGGGGCCCGGTCGGGCAGTATGCGGCAGGGACGCTCCGGCCGGCCGCGTTCTGACGTACCGTCGTGCGGGCGGCGCACCGCGTGGCATCCGGGGCACGACGGAGGCGTACGGTGTTGTGTTCACGACCCGGCGAGGAGAGACGGCATGGCAGCGAGCTTCCCCGAGACCGCCATCAGCACCGAACGGCTGCTGCTGCGCCCCCTGGCGGAGGACGACGCCCCCGGCCTGGCCACGATGATGGCCGACGACCTCGTCCTCGCCTGGACGGACCTGCCCCACCCCTTCACCGAGGCGTACGCGGCCGAGCTCGCCCGCACCCTCGCCCCCGCCCACCGGGCCGCCGGACGCGGCATCGTCTTCGCCGTCACCGAGCACCTGACCCAGCGCCTGGTCGGCCTGGTCGAGCTGCGCAACACCGACTGGCGGCTGCGCAGCACCGAGATCTCCTACGTCACCGCCGTCTGGGCGCGCGGCGAGGGCTACGCGCCGGAGGCCGTCCTCGGCGTCGCCCAGTGGCTGTTCGAGGACCGCGGCTTCCTGCGCCTGGAGCTGCGCACCGCCGCCGGGAACACCGCCGCCCAGCAGGTCGCCCAGAAGGTCGGCGGGATCAGCGAGGGCGTGCTGCGCAGCGCCTGGATAGTCCGGGGGGAGTCCGGCGAGGCGGCGGGGGCACCTCCCGGCCGCCAGGCCGGGGGAGAGAGCCGCAGCGACCTCATCCTGTGGAGCCTGCTCCCGGAGGACCTGGAGTCGCCCGAAGCGCACCGCGCCGGCTGGCACGGCGACCACCGCTACGTGCTGCGCGACTGATCGTTCCCGCCCCCGTTCACCCGACGCGGACATGTGTGCGAGATGTCGGGCTCCGGGGTACCACACCCGGTAGCCTCTGGACCGGCACCGCACGACAGCGGATCGAGTGGCGCACCGAGGCGAGGGAGAACGGCCGCAGATGGCTGACCGGATCACGGTCATCGGGTGGGACGGCACACCGCTGACCGAGGCCGCCGGCGCGGCCCTGGCCGCGGCGACCCTGGTGGCGGGCGCCCCCTACCAACTGAACGCGCTCCCGGTGCCGGAGTCCGCCGAGCGGATCACCCTCGGCAACGTCCGGCAGGCCGCCCGCAGGATCGCCGAGCACCGCGGCGCCGCCGTCGTGGTCGCCGAGGGCGACCCGGGCTTCTTCGGAGTGGTGCGCACCCTGCGCCGCCCCGAGTTCGGCCTCGAACTGGAGGTGCTGCCCGCCGTCTCCTCGGTGGCCGCCGCGTTCGCCCGGGCCGGCATGCCCTGGGAGGACGCCCAGGTGGTCAGCGTGCACGGCGGACGGCTGCGCCGCGCCGCCAACATCTGCCGGGCCCACCCCAAGGTCGCAGTGCTCACCGCGCCGGGCGCCGGGCCCGCCGAACTCGCCCTGATGCTGCGCGGGGTGCACCGGACCTTCGTGGTCTGCGAGGCCCTCGGCACCCCCGAGGAGGACGTCACCGTCCTCACCTCCGACCGGATCGCCGACCACGTCTGGCGCGACCCCAACGTGGTGCTGGTGATCGGCGGCGCCCAGGCCGCGGCGGTGGACGAGGCGGCCGGCTGGCTCGCCGGGCGCCCGGTCGGCTACCCCGGCGTGGAACGCGGCTGGGCGCTCCCCGGTGACGCCTACGCGGGCGCCGGGCGCACGGAAGGCGAGCCGGGCGCGCCCGGGGCACTCCCCGCCCATGTGCGCGCCCTGGTGCTGGCCCGTCTGGGTGCACGTCCCGGGGACCTGGTCTGGTCGGTCGGGGCCGGCAGCGGCGCCCTCGCCGTGGAGGCGGCCCGGTTCGGTGCCGCGGTGGTCGCGGTCGAGGGGTCCCGTTCGGCCTGCGCCCGGCTGACCGTCAACGCCCGCCGCTACGGCGTCGAGGTGGAGGCGGTGTACGGGAGCGGACCCGAGGTGCTGGGCGGCCTGCCGGAGCCGGACGCGGCCGTGGTGGAGTCCGGCGGCCTGGACGTGGTGCGCGCGGTGCTGGCCCGCCGGCCCGAGCGGTTCGTCGCACTGCCCCGGACCCTCGCCGAGGCGGAGGAGGTCCGCCGGGCGATCGCCGGGGCGGGCTACCGGGCGGACGGCGCGCTGCTCCAGGCGACCCCGCTGCGGCCGGTGGACGAGGGCGACGGGCTGGCACTGGGCGCGGGCACGACCGGCGCGCTGGTGCTCTGGGGTGAGCAGATCGTGTGAAGGCCCTGGGCGCGCGCCGGTGCCGTCCACTGCCGTCGACGGTGATCCAGGTCGCATCCGGACACCGATTCGAGAGGTGACCGCGCGGTGCCGGTAGTGTGACGTCCTGGGCGGTTGCATCGGTCGGCGACCCACCCGATTCGGTCGGTTTGTCACCTTTTTGACGTGGTGCAATCCGATTCCGCTCGGAGTGTGGGCAATTCGACGGGCCTCGTGCCGGACCTGGAGAATGCCGTAGGGTCCGGTGCGGTCGTGCCGGTTGCTCCGGGTTGTCGTTGTTTCAGACGATGTGCCGCCCCGTACGGGCGGTGCGCCGGGCCGGGGTGCCGCAGCGCGCCGGATGGACTTGGGCCGCAGCGCCACGGCGCGGCGGCCGCGTGTGGTTAGGGGCGGGTCGGTGCTGGTTCGGCCCGTGCGGATGGGCGCTGCGATCGGTGATCGTGTCGCCGAGGGCGCGGCAGCGGCCTGGAAGGAGCTTTGACAATGACCGATGGCGGCCACGTCCCGGGCGAGGGACTGCCCGAGCACCTGCACGCCGGGCCTGACCCGCTCGGCGGACCGGAGGGCGTCGCGGGTGTTGCACCCCTCCACGGCGTCGCGACGGACGGCGGTGTGATCCCCAACCCGGCGGCCCCGGTCGGCGGCGTCCCCGGTGCGATGCCCCCGGGCACGGGTGCCATCCCGCCGCAGGGCCAGCACGGCTACGGCGTTCCCGGCGTGCCCCAGCCCGGTCACCCGGGCGAGGGCTGGGCCGTCGACCAGGGCGCCCCGCGCCCGGCCTTCCACTTCCTCGACCAGCCGGACGGGCTGGACGACGATGACGACGTGCTGCTGATGCCGGGCCCGCAGGGCTCCTGGGGCGAGCCCGCCGCGGCCGTCCCTGCCGATCAGATGCCGCTCGCGCCGCAGCAGGACGGCACCCCGGTCGAGCCGTCCTGGCCGCCGGTGGACCCGCCGGTGCTCGGCGCCGAGCACGCCGTCCAGCAGCAGCCCGTCCAGGTGCAGCCGCAGACGCAGGCTCAACAGCCGCGCCGGCCGCTGCACGCCGGTCCGCCTATCCCGGACCCGTCGCTGATGACCGGCCAGGTGCCGGTCCGCTCGCTGGCCGACCGCGGCCCCTCCCAGGGCGGCACGCCCGCGCACGGCATCCCGGTGGTCGGCCGTCCGCCGATGGCAGAGGCCGCCGCCCAGGCTCAGGCCGCCGTGCCGCAGGCCGTCCCGGTGGCTCCGGCCGCTCCGGCGGCCCAGGGGATCCCGGTCGTCGACGGGCAGCAGCTGCCGCAGACGCCGGACTTCCAGCAGGCCCACGGCGCCCAGCAGGTGCCGCTGGCCGCGCCGCCGGTCGAGACCGCGCTGGCCGTCGAGACGGTCGGGGCGATCGAGGTGATCGAGGTCGTCGAGTTGCCGGAGGCCGTCCAGGCCGCCCCGGCCCAGCCCGCGCAGGACGTGACGGCGGCCCAGGCCGCCGAGACCGTGGCGGTCGTCGAGACCGCCGCGGAGGCCGTCGCGGTCGCGCCGCAGGCCGTCGTGGCCGAGCAGGGCCAGTCGGCGGCCGGGATTGCCGAGGCGCCCGTGACCGAGGCCGTCGCCGTCGAGGGCGTCGCCGCTGAGGGCACCGCCGTCGAGGGCGCTGCCGTGCCCGCCGAGCAGCCCGAGGCCGTGGCCCCGGCCGGTCAGCCGCGCCGGATCTCCGCCTTCCTCGCCGCGCCCACCCCGCACGGCCTGCCCAAGGTCGAGGCGGCCCAGCAGGCTCCGGTCGTCCAGGAGGCGGTCCCGCAGCAGTCCGCGCCCATAGCGGCTGCCGAGGCCCCGCAGGCCGTGGAGACCGCCGAGGCCCCCAGCGCCGAGGTCGTGGCGGGTGCCGAGCCCGCCCCGGCTGTGGAAGCCGCCGAGGTCGTCGAGGCCGCTGAGCAGGCCCCCGCCGCCGAGGCCGCGCCGGAGGCCGCCGCCGGGCCGGTCGCGCAGACCGCCGCGGGCACCGGCGAGATGCCCTCCGGCCAGGCCGTCACCGAGCCCGCCGCCGAGCCCGTCGTCGCCGAGGCCGAGCCCGCTGCCGCCGAGGCAGAGCAGCCGCAGCAGGCCGAGGTCCCGGCCGAGCCGGTCGCGGAGCAGCCCGTGGAGGCGCCTGCGGAGGCGCCCGTGGAGGCGCCTGCGGAGGCGCCCGTGGAGGCGCCTGCGGAGGCCGACGCCACCGCCGGTGCCACCGCTGCCGATCCGGCCGCCGAGGCACCCGCCGAGGCCGCCCCCGAGGCGGAGCCGGCGCAGCCCGCCGAGGCCGCTGAGGAGCCCGCCGCCGAGGCCGCCGCGCCCGCCGAGGAGGCCGTACCCGCCGAGGGGGTCGCCGAGCAGCAGGCCGCCGCCCCCGAGGCGGAGACCCCCGCGGAGCAGGCCGCCGAGCCCGCCCAGGCCCTGGCCGAGGTCGAGGCCGAGCCCGCCGTCGCGGAGCCCGTCCAGGAGCAGCCCGCCGAGGCCGAGCCCGTCGGCGAGCAGGCCGCCGAGGCGACGGCGGAGCCCGTCGAGCAGCCGCAGGCCGCGCAGCCCGCCGCGGAGCAGGCCGCCGAGGCGTCCGAGGCCGTCGAGGCCGTCGCGGAGCAGCCCTCCGCCGAGGAAGCGCGGGAGGCGCAGGAGGCGCAGGAGCAGCCGGAGCAGCAGCCCGAGGAGCCTGCCGAGCCGCGCGGCCCGGCCGCCCCCGGCTACGACGAGGCCGGCCGCGAGGCCGTCCACCAGGTGATCCGCGAGCGCCGCGACGTGCGCAACGGCTTCCGCCCGGACCCGATCCCGCACGAGGTGCTGATCCGCGTCCTGGAGGCCGCCCACACCGCGCCCAGCGTCGGCTACTCGCAGCCCTGGGACTTCGTGGTGATCCGCTCGGCGAAGACCCGCCGGCGGATGCACGCCCTGGCGGAGCGCCAGCGCGAGGCGTACGCGGACTCGCTGCCCAAGGGCCGGGCCAAGCAGTTCAAGGAAATCAAGATCGAGGCCATCCTCGACACCCCGGTCAACATCGTGGTGACCGCCGACCGCACCCGTGGCGGCCGGCACACCCTGGGCCGGCACACCCAGCCGCAGATGGCCCCGTACTCGGCCGCCCTGGCCGTCGAGAACCTCTGGCTGGCCGCCCGCGCCGAGGGCCTGGGCGTCGGCTGGGTGAGCTTCTTCGACGACGAGGAGCTGGTCCGCGAGCTCGGGCTGCCCGAGCACCTGGAGGTCGTCGCCTACCTGTGCGTCGGCTTCGTCGACGAGTTCCCGGACGAGCCCGAGCTGGAGCAGCAGGGCTGGGCCAAGAAGCGTCCGCTGTCCTGGGTCGTCCACGAGGAGCAGTACGGCAACCGGGCGCTGCCCGGCGAGGAGCCGCAGAGCCTGCTCGCCGAGACCCTGCGCGGCATCCGCCCGCTGGACGCCAAGGCGCTCGGCGAGGCCTGGGACCGGCAGAAGCGGATGACCAAGCCGGCCGGCTCGCTCGGCATGCTGGAGATCATCTCCGCCCAGCTGTGCGGGCTGTCCCGCAAGTGCCCGCCGCCGATCCCTGAGCCCGCCTGCGTGGCGGTCTTCGCGGCCGACCACGGCGTGCACGCGCAGGGCGTCAGCCCCTGGCCGCAGGAGGTGACCGCCCAGATGGTCGCCAACTTCCTGGCCGGGGGAGCGGTGATCAACTCCTTCGCCAAGCAGATCGGCACCGAGGTCTGCGTGGTCGACGTCGGCGTCGCCGCCGAACTGCCGGAGGCCGTCCAGCAGGGCCGCGCGACCGGTCTGCTGCCGCGCAAGGTCCGCCCCGGCACCGCCGACATGACCCAGGGCCCGGCGATGACCCGCGAGGAGGCCCTCAAGGCCATCGAGGTCGGCATCGAGACCGCCCGCGACCTGGTCGCGGCGGGCAACAAGGCGCTGATCACCGGCGACATGGGGATCGCCAACACCACCGCCTCGGCCGCCCTGATCTCGGTGTTCACCGGCCTCGACCCGGCCGAGGTCACCGGTCGCGGCACCGGCATCGACGACGAGACCCACGCCCGCAAGATCGAGGTCGTCCGCGCCGCGCTGGCCCTGCACCAGCCCGACCCGAGCGACCCGGTCGGCGTCCTCGCCGCCGTCGGCGGCTTGGAGCACGCCGCCCTGGCCGGCTTCCTGCTGGGCGCCGCCTCGCTGCGCACCCCGGTGGTCCTGGACGGCGTCATCGCCGGTTCGGCCGCGCTGGCCGCCAAGGCCATCGCCCCCGAGGTGCTGGCCGCGTGCATCGCCGGCCACCGCTCCGCCGAGCCGGGCCACCAGGCCGCGCTGGCCAAGCTCGGCCTGCGTCCGCTGATCGACCTGGACCTGCGGCTCGGCGAGGGCACCGGTGCCCTGCTGGCCCTGCCGCTGGTGCAGAGCGCTGCCCGGGCGATGCACGATGTAGCCACCTTCGACTCCGCCGGGGTCACCGAGAAGGCCTGAGGCACCCCGTCACCGCTCCGCGGTCCGGCCCGAGGGCGCGCCGGACCGCGGAGCGGTGACGTGCCGTACCGTCCCCACACCCTCACCCCCGATCAGGAGCACCGCCGATGACCGCGCCCACCCCGCACCCGAGCACCGAGGGCCGCACCCCCTACCCGGTGGGCCTGCTGCTGGCCGGCCGCCGCGTCGTCGTGGTCGGGGGAGGCCAGGTCGCCCAGCGGCGGCTGCCCGCCCTGATCGCCACCGGCGCCGACCTGCACCTGATATCGCCCGCCACCACCCCGGCCGTCCAGGCCATGGCCGACGCCGGCGAGCTCACCTGGCACGCCCGCCCGTACCGGGACGGCGACCTGGCCGACACCTGGTACGCCCTGGTCGCCACCGACGACCCGGCCGTCAACGAGGCGGTCAGCGCAGAGGCCGAGCGCGAGCGGGTGTTCTGCTCCCGCAGCGACGACGCCGCCGCGGCCACCGCCTGGACCCCGGCCAGCGGCCGCGACGCGGGCGCCACCGTCGCCGTCCTCACCGGCGACCCGCGCCACTCCGCCGCCCTGCGCGACGCCATCGTGGACGGCCTGCGGGACGGCTCGCTGGCCGCCCGCCAGTACCGCTCGCACGGCGCCGGCGTGGCCCTGGTCGGTGGCGGCCCCGGCGACCCGGACCTGATCACCGTGCGCGGCCGACGGCTGCTCGCCGACGCCGACGTGGTCGTCGCCGACCGCCTCGCCCCGCGCGAGCTGCTCGCCGAACTGCCCGAGCACGTCGAGGTGATCGACGCCTCCAAGATCCCGTACGGCCGGTTCATGGCCCAGGAGGCGATCAACCGCACCCTGGTCGAGCACGCCAAGGCCGGCAAGTTCGTGGTCCGGCTCAAGGGCGGCGACCCGTACGTCTTCGGCCGCGGCGGCGAGGAGCTGCTGGCCTGCGTGGAGGCCGGGCTGCCGGTCACCGTGGTGCCCGGGATCTCCAGCTCGATCAGCGTCCCCGCGGCGGCCGGCGTCCCGGTCACCCACCGCGGCATGACCCACGAGTTCACCGTGATCTCCGGCCACGTCGGCCCGGACGACGAGCGTTCGCTCACCAACTGGGAGGCCGCCGCGAAGATGAGCGGCACCCTGGTGCTGCTGATGGCCGTGGACAAGATCGGCGCGATCGCCGCCCGCCTGGTCGAGTACGGCCGTCCGGCGGACACCCCGGTCGCCGTCGTCCAGGAGGGCACCACCGCCGCCCAGCGCAGGGTGGACGCCACCCTGGGCACCGTCGCCGCGGTGGTCGAGGCCGAGGGCGTCAAGCCCCCGGCGGTCATCGTCGTCGGCGACGTCGTCAACGTGCTGGCCGCGGCCTTCCAGCCGTAAGGCCGCACGGGAGCGGTCCTGTCCTGCCGGGAGTGGGAAGTCGGCCCGGCCGACTTCCTACTCCAGCGGCTGCTCCGTCCAGATGACTTTCCCGGTCGCCGTGTAGCGAGTCCCCCAGCGCTCCGCGAACTGCGCGACCAGGAACAGCCCGCGCCCGCCCTCGTCCTCGGTCGCCGCGTACCGCAGGTGCGGCGAGGTGCTGCTGCCGTCCGACACCTCGCAGATCAGCGAACGGTCCCGCAGCAGCCGTACCCGGATCGGCCGGGCGCCGTACCGGATCGCGTTGGTCACCAGCTCGCTCAGGATCAGCTCGGTGACGAACGCCGACTCCTCCAGCCCCCACGCCGTCAGCCGCTCCGCCACGGCGGCCCTGACCTGGCCCACCGCGGCCGGGTCGGAGGGCACCTCCCACTGCGCCACGTGGTCCGGCGCCAGCACCCTGGTCCGGGCCACCAGCAGCGCGATGTCGTCCTGCTGGTGCGCCGGCAGCAGCGCCGCCAGCACGTCCGCGCAGGTCTGGTCCGGGGAGCGCGGCGGCCCGGCCAGCACCGCCCGCAGCAGCTCCAGCCCCGCGTCGATGTCCCGCTCCCGGTCCTCCACCAGCCCGTCCGTGTACAGCACCAGCCGACTGCCCTCGGCCAGCTCCAGGTCGGCGGTCTCGAACGGCAGCACCGCCAGACCCAGCGGCGGCCCGGTCGGCAGCTCCGGGAACACCACCCGGCCCTGCGGGTCCACCACGGCCGGCGGCGGGTGGCCGGCGCTGGCCAGCGTGCAGCGCCGCGACACCGGGTCGTAGATCGCGTACAGGCAGGTCGCCCCGGCCAGCTCCGCGCGCTCGCCGCCCGCCGCCTCGTCCTGGTCGATCCGGTTCACCAGCTCGTCCAGGTGCCCCAGCAGCTCGTCCGGCGGCAGGTCCAGGGTCGAGAAATTGTGGATCGCCGTGCGCAGCCGGCCCATCGTCGCCGCCGCGTGCAGCCCGTGCCCCACCACGTCCCCGACCACCAGCGCCACCCGCGCGCCCGGCAGCGGGATCACGTCGAACCAGTCGCCGCCCACCCCGGCCTGGGCCGGCAGGTAGCGGTGCGCCACCTCCAGCGCCGACTGCTCCGGCAGGGTTCGGGGCAGCAGGCTGTGCTGGAGCGTCACCGTCATGGTGTGCTCCCGGGTGTAGCGGCGGGCGTTGTCGATGCACACCGCCGCGTGCGCCACCAGCTCCTCGGCCAGCGCCAGGTCCTCCGCCTCGAACGGCTCCGTCCGCTGCGCCCGCCAGAACCGGGCCACCCCCAGCAGCACCCCGCGCGCCCGCAGCGGCACCCGCACCAGCGAGTGCACCCCGTACGCCAGCACCTGCGCCGACCCCTCCGGATCCTGCTCCCGCCACCGGCCGGCGTCCGTCAGGTGCGGCTCGACGGCTGGCTCCCCGCTGTGCAGGGCCACCGCCAGCGGGGTCGAGGGCACCACGTCCAGCACCGTGCCGACCGGGTAGAACGGCGCGTCGTCCGCCACCCCCGCCACCGCGACCCGGCGCATCCGCCCCAGCGAGGGGCCCGGCGGCGGCTCCTCGCCGGTCAGCACCTGGTCCGCCAGGTCCACCGTGACGAAGTCCGCGAACCGCGGCACCGTGACCTGCGCCAGCTCCTGCGCCGTCCGCGTCACGTCCAGCGTGCTGCCCACCGTGACCCCGGCGTCGTACAGCAGCCGCAGCCGCCGCTGGGCGCGCTCGGCCCGGCCGGACAGCGCCGCCAGCTCGGTGGAGTCGCGCAGCGTGGCGACGCAGCCGGGCGGACCGCCGGGCCGGTCGATCAGCCGGACGTTCACCGCCAGCAGCCGCTCCCCGGACAGCACCACCTGGTCCGTCACCGGGCGCCCGGCGGTCAGCAGCTCCAGCGGCTCCTGGTCCAGGCCCAGCCCGCTCACCGGACGGCCCTCGGCGTCCGGCGGCAGGTTCAGCAGCCGGCCCGCCTCGTCGTTGCAGAGCAGCAGCCGCCCGTCCCCGCCGACGATCATCACGCCCTCGCGCACGGCGTGCAGCACCGCCGAGTGGTGCTCGTACATCCGGGTCATCTCGACCGGGCCCAGCCCGTGCGTCTGGCGTCGCAGCCGCCGGCTGATCAGCGCCGTCCCGAGCGTGGCCAGCCCCACCGCGGCCGCCGCCGCGCCCAGCACCACCGGCAGCTGCCGCTCGCTGGCGCTGCTGATGTTCCTCAGCGTGACGCCCGCCGAGACCGCCCCGACCACCGAGCCGTCCGGCGCGTACACCGGGACCACCGCCTGCACCAGCCGGCCGAGGGTGCCCGTGACGTGCTGGGTCACCACCTGCCCGTGCAGCGCGGGCTCGTAGACACCGATGAACTTCTGGCCGATCCGGGCCGGGTTCGGGTGGGTGTAGCGGATGCCGTGGTCGTTCAGCACGACGATGAAGTCCACCCCAGAGGTGACCCGCGCGGCCTCCGCGCTCGGTTGCAGCAGGGCCGTCGGGTTCGGGGAGCGCAACGCGTCGACGATGCCCGGCGAGTTGGCGAAGGTCTGGGCCACCGCCACCGAACGGTTGCGCGCCTCGTGATCGGCGTCGTTGCGCGACTGCACCACCAGCGCCACCGCGGCCGCCGCCACCAGCAGCAGCACGACCACGACCTGGAGCGCGAACACCTGCCCCGCCACCGACCGGCGCCACACCAGCCACCGCGGCTTCGCGCGCGCCAGCTGTGGCCGACCGTGTGGGCCCCCACCGGGGGAGCCGGCGGAGTCAGTGGCACCAGAGGCCGACGGAACCCAGGATCGGCCCGGATTTCGGGCCATAGGGTCATATTTGCACTACGACCAGCCGGGGACCACCTCGCCCCCTCGGCCGTTTGGCCTTCCCCGCCCGGGCTTGGCAAGATCGCAGGGTGTCCGAACCCCGCACCATCACCGACCCCGCCGACCCCCGCCTCGCCGACTACACGGGCCTCACCGACGTCGAGCTGCGCCGCCGGCGTGAACCCGCCGAGGGCCTCTTCATCGCCGAGGGGGAGAAGGTCATCCGCCGCGCCCTCGCCGCCGGCTACCGGATGCGGTCGATGCTGCTCACCCCCAAGTGGCTGGAGGTGATGGGCGACGTCATCGCCGAGGCCGACGCCCCCGTCCACGTGGTCGAGCCCGCCCTCGCCGAAGCCGTCACCGGCTACCACGTGCACCGCGGCGCCCTCGCCTCGATGGAGCGCAAGCCCCTCCCCGACGCCGCCGAGGTGCTCGCCGGGGCCCGCCGGGTCGCCGTGCTGGAGGGCCTGGTCGACCACACCAACCTCGGCGCCATCTTCCGCAGCGCCGCCGCCCTCGGCATGGACGCCGTCCTGCTCTCGCCCGACTGCGCGGACCCGCTCTACCGGCGCGCCGTCAAGGTCTCCATGGGCGCCGTCTTCGCGGTCCCGTACGCCCGCCTGGACCCCTGGCCCGTCGCCCTCGACACCGTCCGCGAGGCCGGCTTCACCCTACTCGCCCTCACCCCCGCCGACACCGCCGTCGACCTCCACACCCTCACCCCGCACAGCCTCCCCAAGGCCGCCCTCATGCTCGGCGCCGAGGGCGACGGCCTCACCCCCCGCGCCATCGCCGCCGCCCACCACCCCGTCCGCATCCCCATGGCCCACGGGATCGACTCCCTCAACGTCGGCGCCGCCGCAGCCGTGGCCTTCTACGCCGTCACCACCCCCACTCCCTGACCCCGCCCCCGCATGAGAAGTCGGCCCGCCCGACTTCTCATGCACGCGCCCTTTCCCCGTCCCGCCCGGCGCCCGCCTCCACGGGGCTCTCCCGCCGCGTGCTGCTGGCGCCCCGATAGGGGCTCGTGCTGCACGCCGCGCCTCGTCGCTCCGCCAGACGTCGGCCGGCCCGGCTTCTCGTGGCGCGGGTGTCAGCCGAGGGGGGAGGTGGGTGGGGCCGCGGCGGCGGCGGGGGGAGGGGTGGTGGCGCCGGGCCAGGATTCGTCGAGGGTGCCGTCGGGGCGGACGGCGTAGCGGGTGGAGGTGACGGTGCCGGTGGCGGCCGCGCGCTCCTCGCGGACGACCGTGCTGCCGTCCAGCCGCCAGGTGGCCGCCGCCTGCGGGTCCGCCACCGAGGTGCGGGAGGTGACGGCGACGGGGGTGTCTCCGGTGAAGGTGTAGAGCTGGACGAGGTCGACCGAGGTGGAGCCCTCCGCCCGCCGCAGGACGACCACCGTGGCCGGTAGGCCCTTGTACCGGGCCGGCAGCACCGCACTCAGCGCGACCTGTGGCCCGGCCCCGACGGAGTGCCCGTTCTGCAGCGCGGTGGCCGGCCCGCCGGCTCCGTCGGGGTAGCTGTGGTTGGGCCAGTCGACCGCCGGTACCGGTGCCTGCGGCGGTGTCAGACCGGCGTCGGCACCTGCGCGCGCCGCGGCCGGGAGCGGCGCGGTCGCGGCCGGCGGTGCGACGTCCGCCGAGGTCCCCGGCACCGCCTGCGCGCCGCCGGAGCCCGTGGTCGCCACCACCCCGGTCGGCTGCCGCACGCTCCGGTTGTCCCGGTTCTCGCACCCCTGAGCCGCGGCGATGGCCAGCGCCACTCCGATGGTCACCGTGACGAAGACGATCAGCCGCTGCCGGAGCAGCCGCTGCCGGGCGGTGCCGGGACGTCCGCCGGGGGCGGGGGTGTGCTGGCGGTCCCGGGGGCGCGCCCGGTCGCGGGGGCCGGGCCCGGGGCCGGGGCGGGCCGGCGGTGGGGTCTGGGGACGGTCCGGACGCTCCCGCAGCGGGCGGGTCACCGGTGTCGGCTCGGGCCGGGGGGCGGGTGCGGCCGGCCCCTGCTGCGGGCGGCGCCCGGCGGCTCCGGCCGACTGTGCGCCGGGGCGGCCCGCCGCCGCCCTGGCCCGTGCCGCGGCGGGCGGCTCGGGGGAGCGTCCGGGGGCCGGTACTCCCTGACGGCCGTTCTCCTGCCGGGCCGGAGCCGGCGCGGCCGCGCCCCGCCCGGGCCGTGTCGCGCGGGTGCTGCCGCCCGCCGCCCCGCGCGCCGCCAGTTCGCTGAGCCGCTCGTGCAGCGCGGCGGCCCCGGGCCGCTCGGCGGGCTCCTTGGCCAGGCAGGCGCGGATCAGCGGCGCGAGTTGCGGCGGTACGGCCGAGAGGTCGGGCTCCTCGTGGACGACCCGGTACAGCATCACTTCGGAGGACGCCCCGGAGCCGAACGGGGTGTCCCCGGTGAGGGCGTAAGCGAGGGTGGCGCCGAAGGCGAACACGTCGGTGGCGGGCGTGACGGCGGCCCCGCGTACCTGCTCGGGCGCGAGGAAGCCGGGGGAGCCGACCGCGGTGCCGACGTGGGTGAGCGTGCTGGCGCCGCGCGACCACGCGATGCCGAAGTCGATGATCCGCGGGCCCCGGGGCGAGAGCAGGATGTTGGAGGGCTTGAGGTCCCGGTGGACCACGCCGGCCTCGTGCACCTTGACCAGTCCGTCGGCCAGTGCGGCCCCGATCCGGGCCGCCTCGGGCCAGCTCAGCGGGCCTTCGTCGCCGACCCGCTTGTAGAGCGAGGGCCCCGGTACGTACGCGGTGGCCAGCCAGGGGCGTTCGGTCTCGATGTCCGAGCCGACCACGCGTGCGGTGCAGCCGCCCCGGATCCGGGAGGCGGCGGCGATCTCGCGGGCGAAGCGGGTACGGAACTCCTGGTCCTCGGCGAGCTCGGCGCGGATCAGCTTGAGGGCGACGCGCTGCCCGCGGCGGTCGGACCCGAGGTAGACCACGCCCATGCCGCCGGCGCCCAGTCGCCGGTGCAGGCGGTACGGCCCGACGATGCGGGGGTCCTCACGCCTCAGCCGCATCATCGCCATGTTTCGTTCCCCGTCAGCCGGTGGGTGAGGCCCCGTCGGTTGGGCCATCGTCAGTTCCTGTCTGGCACAGCTTACGGACTGCCCGCTGCGGTGTGCTGATACGCAACACCTGAAGCCACCGTGCGATTGTCCGATCTTGCGCTGATCTGCAGGTCGCAGGGGTGTCGAAGCGCTTCTCGGGGTTCCCCCTCAGGGTTCCCTCGGGGGTCGGATGAGCCTTCCGTCCCCCTGCGGTAGTAGGCCCCGAGTCTGATCGTCATCCTCCCGGACGTCCGAGGAACAGTACGACGGCATGACGCCCGGAGGACCCCCTGACCAATAGCGTTGTGCTCAGCGGTGGACGGGGAGCTCGTCCCCCGAGGTAAGCCGTCCACCGCGCCAACTCGACCGGATCAGGAGCAAGGACATGGCACCGCAGCTCACGGGAACCCCCCGCCGCCGTCGGCCGGCCTTCGTCCAGTCCCGGTCCGCCGAGCAGCCCACGCGGCACCCCGCCGTGGCGCTGGCCATGGCCCTGCCGTGCGCCGTGCTCCTGGTGCTGCTCTTCGGCGGGTGGGAACAGATGGCGAGCCAGGCCCAGGCCGTCGCCGATCTGATCGCCCGCTGAGCAGGAAGAAGGACACCGGCCCCCGAGGCCGGTCGAAGACGGGCACCGAACCCCTGGGGACGGGGAGCGGTGCCGCCGGGGAGGCCGCGGCCGCGATGACACGCGGACGGGCGAGGAGCGGCGCGCAGAGCGCCCCGGCAGGCGGAGATGCCGCGTGCGGACGTCGGTGAGGGCGTCCGTACGCGGCTCTTCTCTTTTCGTTTCTTTTCGTTCCCCGACGCTTCCCGGCACACGGCACGGCGGTAGGGCAGGGCCGCAGACAGACGACAAACGGCCGGGGCCGCGACCCTGACGGATCGCGGCCCCGGCCGTTACTGTGCGCGATACTGGGATTGAACCAGTGACCCCTACCGTGTCAAGGTAGTGCTCTCCCGCTGAGCTAATCGCGCCTGGTGTGGCGGTGTTGCAGCAGACCCCGATGGGTCCGACGTGCGCGATACTGGGATTGAACCAGTGACCCCTACCGTGTCAAGGTAGTGCTCTCCCGCTGAGCTAATCGCGCGGGGAGGTCCCCGGTGGAACCGGGGGAACCTCTTGGAGGTGGAGACGGGATTTGAACCCGTGTACACGGCTTTGCAGGCCGTTGCCTCGCCTCTCGGCCACTCCACCAGGCAACACATGAAGAACGATCTTACACTGCTCTCCATCGAGCGGACGACGAGATTCGAACTCGCGACCCTCACCTTGGCAAGGTGATGCTCTACCAACTGAGCCACGTCCGCCTGTCTCCCAGGGCCTTCACCGCTTTTCTTCGGCTGCGCTCCCTGGCGACGTGTTGAACTCTAGCGGATTCCCGGGCCAGCTAAAAATCCGTTCCCGCAGCATGCCGAGGGGATGGTCGCGAGTGCCGTCCCGTCAGCCCTCCCGGCACGTCACCGGCCGCCACCTGCGGCGCTCCGGGACGATCATCCGCAGGTCACCCGGCGCACACCCGGGTGACGCACACGGGTGCTCGTGCGCGGGGCGCGAGCCGGTCCGGGCCCGCGCCCCCGACCTACACTTCAGGCACCGCCGCCCAGCACCACCGCGCAGGAGAACCGTGTCCGGCCACCCCGACCCCCGCACCCCGCTCGCCCGCTTCGGAGGCCGCCTGGCCACCGGACTGCGCGACGTCACCTCGGACCCGGCCGCCCTCGACTCCGCCGGCTACTGGGCCGTCGCCCACGACTTCGAGGGCCGGCTCACCTGCGCCCGCTTCGACGAGGTCCGCCCCGCCCCCGCCCCGCCCTCCGGTGCGGGCTGGCGCGGACCGCAGGCCGGCAGTTGGCACAGCTCCCTCGACCGCGCCGCCTACACCGCGGGCGTGCGCCGCATCCGCGAGCACATAGCCGCCGGCGAGGTCTACCAGGCCAACCTCTGCCGGGTGCTGTCCGCACCGCTGCCCGACCCGGACCGCAGTGACGTCGACGCCCTCACCGGACTCCTCGCCCACGGCAACCCCGCCCCCTACGCCGGCACCATCCGCCTGCCCGGTCACGGCGTCGAGATCGCCACCGCCTCGCCCGAGCTCTACCTGCGCCGCAACGGCCGCACCGTCTCCTCCGGCCCGATCAAGGGCACCGGCCGCACCGAGGACGACCTCCTCGACAAGGACCACGCCGAGAACGTGATGATCGTCGACCTGGTCCGCAACGACCTCGGCCGGGTCTGCGAGACCGGCAGCGTCACCGTCCCCGACCTCTGCGCCGTCGAGAAGCACCCCGGCCTGGTCCACCTGGTCTCCACCGTCGAGGGCACCCTGCGCGAAGACGCCGGCTGGCCCGAGCTCCTCGCCGCCACCTTCCCGCCCGGCTCCGTCACCGGAGCTCCCAAGTCCAGCGCCCTGCGGATCATCGAAGCCCTGGAGACCGCCCCGCGCGGCCCCTACTGCGGCGCCGTCGGCTGGGTCGACGCGGACCGGGGCGAGGCCGAACTCGCGGTCGGCATCCGCACCTTCTGGATCGACCGGACGGACCCGGGCGCACCCGTCCTGCGCTTCGGTACCGGTGCCGGCATCACCTGGGGCTCCCACCCCGAGCGCGAATGGGCCGAAACCGAACTGAAGGCCGCCCGCCTGGTCGCGATAGCGTCGGGCAGCGAACCCGGAGCCGAGCACGGAGCCGAGCCCGCAGCCGAGTCCGGTCGCGGATCCAAGTCGACCGGGGCCTGAGCCCGCACCGCCTAGGAGCAGCCCGATGCACAACCGCACCACGAGCTGGGTCAACGGCACGCTCGTCGACTCCGCCGACGCGGCCGTCTCCGTCCTCGATCACGGCCTCACCACCGGCGACGGCGTCTTCGAGACCATGAAGACGGTCGACGGCCGGGCCTTCGCGGTCACCCGCCACCTGGACCGGCTCACCCGCTCCGCCCGCGGCCTCGGCCTGGCCGACCCGGACCACGACCTGGTCCGCGAGGCCTGCACCCGGGTCCTCGCCGCCAACCCCGTACCGCTCGGCCGGCTGCGCATCACCTACACCGGCGGCAACGGCCCGCTCAGCTCCGAGCGCGGCACCACCGGCCCCACCCTGGTCGTCGCCCTCAGCCCGATCACCCGCCGCCCCGACGAGACCGCCGTCACCGTCGTCCCCTGGCGCCGCAACGAGCACAGCGCCGTCGCCGGCCTCAAGACCACCTCGTACGCCGAGAACGTCGTCGCCCTGGCCGCCGCCCACCGCGCCGGCGCCTCCGAGGCCCTGTTCGCCAACACCGCCGGCCTGCTCTGCGAGGGCACCGGCTCCAACGTCTTCGTGGTCCTCGACGGCCGCCTGCTCACCCCCACCCTCGCCTCCGGCTGCCTGGCCGGCATCACCCGGCAACTCGTCATCGACTGGTGCGGCGCCGAGGAGGCCGACCTCCCGCTCGGCGCCCTCCGGAACGCCGAGGAGGTCTTCCTGACCTCCACCACCCGCGACGTCCAGGCCGTCACCCGCGTCGACGACCGCGAACTGCCCGGCACCGGCCCCGTCACCGCCAAGGCCATGGCCGTCTTCACCGAGCGCAGCGGCGACGACCTCGACCCGTGACCTCCGACCCGCGGAGCGCGCCGACCGGGTGGATAACCCTCCGCACAGGGGGAAGGGACCACCACATGACCACCACGCTGCGCCCCGAGGGCCCGGAGACACCCACCGCGGCCGGCGGCCGCACCAGACGCTGGCTGATCCTCTCCAACGGCCACCCGGTCGGCGCGCTGCGCACCACCGCCGATCCGCAGGGCGGTCAACTCTGGGGCCGGATATCCGAGTTGGAGATCACCGAGGGTCGCGGCCGGGGCCGGGGCACGTTCGGCGCCCTGGCCGCCGAGGAGGTGCTGCGCAACTGGGGCTGCACCCGGGTGGACGTCGGCGTCCCCGAGGCGGCCACGACGGCGCGCGGGCTCGCCGTCGCCCTCGGCTACACCGAGCGGGCCCTGAGCATGTCCAAGCGGCTGGTCACCGCCCCCGCGCTGCCCGCCGGGGTGAGCGCGCGCCCCTTCGACCCGGCCGACCTCGACGACTGGCTCGCCCGGTCGGCGGAGGGCTACCGCCGGTCGCTCGTCGGGTCCGGCCTCACCGAGGAGCAGGCCCGCGCCAGGACCGGCGGCGACGACCCGCCGAACCCCGTCCCGCAGGGCGTCGACACCCCGGGCGTCGTCCTGCGCAGGCTGTACGGTGCCGACGGCGGAGAGGGCCCGTACGGCTCGATCTGGGTGCAACTGCGGCTGCGCGACCTGCCGGACGGTGAACCGCTCGCCTGGGTGATGGGCGTCGAGGTGTCCCCGGACCACCGGGGCAGGGGGCACGGACGCACACTGATGCTGCTCGCCGAACGCGAGTGCCTGGCCGCCGGGGTGCACGACCTCGGCCTCAACGTCTTCACCCGCAACGAGGTCGCCGTCCGGCTCTACGACTCGCTCGGATACGCGGTCACCGAGCGCCTCTACGGCAAGCCGCTGTGACCTGACGTGTCGTCAGGACCCCTTCGCCGCCTCGATGACGGCCACGATCCGCTCGCGCAACCCGTCCTGGCTCTTGCCGCCGTCGAGGCGCTTCCCGCCGATCACGTACGTCGGCGTGCCGGTGACCCCGATCGCTTTGCCCTCGGCCTGGTCGGCGTCGACGGTCAGCATGTGCCGGCCGTCGACCAGCGCGGTGTCCACCTCCTCGACGTCCGCCCCGACCTCCCGGGCCACGTCCAGCAGCACCTGCTGCCCACGCGCGTCCAGCTCCGCGGTGCGGGCCAGCAGCGCCTCCACGAACGGCCAGCCCAGCCCCTGCGCGAACGCCTCCTCGGCCGCCTCCGCGGCGGCGTAGGCGTGCTTGTGCTTCTCCAGCGGGAAGTGCCGCACCTCCACGGGCAGCGCGTCGCCGTACTGCGCGCGCAGCGCCCGTACGTCATCCAGGGCGGTGTGGCAGTCCGGGCACTGGAGGTCGCACCAGAACTCGAGGCGGGGGAGGGAACCATCGATCATTGCCCCAGTGTTCCACTAGTGGGCGCCCGCTCCGGCCGGAGGTGCGCCCGGAGGCGGACCGAGAGGAAGGCACCGATGACCAGGACGACCGGACACGAAGGAGCGCTTCCGTGCTGAGTGCGGCGATCGGTTTCGTCCTCACCGCGGGCGGGGTGGCCTTCGCGGGGCTGCGGGCCTACCGGCGGCGCTTCCTGTCGGCGACCCGCTGGTTCGCGGTGGCCCTGCTGCCCGCCGGGCTCTACCTGACCGGCCTCTTCCCGCTGGCGAGCACGATCGCCGGGGAGTTCGCCGACTGGGCGGTCAAGCTGGTCTTCGACCCCCGGGTGTGGACGGGCATCGCGCTGCTCGGCCTCTCCGCGGTCCTGCTGGTCACCACCCGCTGGGTGGGCCGCCGGGGCGGCGCGGCGGCGGTGGAGGGCGCCCCGGAGCGCCCGGCCGCGGCCCGCCCGGCGCCCGAGCGCCAGGCGGTGGCGCCGACGCCGCCCGGGGCCCCGAAGAAGCAGGCCGCGGGCAAACGGGACGACGGTCTCGGCGACTTCGCCGACATCGAGGAGATCCTCCGCAAGCGCGGGATCTGAGCGGCGGGGCCGGCGGGTCAGGCGGAGGGGACGGCCTCCGCCGACCGCTGGCGCGCCCGGTACGCGGCGACGTGCAGCCGGTTGCCGCAGGTGCGGCTGTCGCAGTAGCGCCGCGAGCGGTTCCGGGAGAGGTCCACGAAGACCCGCGCGCAGTCCGGCGCCTCGCAGCGGCGCAGCCGCTCCCGCTCGCCCGCCACCAGGATGAAGGCCAGCGCCATGCCCAGCTCGGCCGCCAAGTGGTCGCCGAGCGCGGCGTGCGGTGCGAAGTAGTGGATGTGCCAGTCGTGGCCGTCGTGGTCGGTCAGCCGGGGCGTCGTGCCGGCGGCCGCGACGATCGAGTTGACCAGCTCGGCGGCCTCCGCGGTGGACTCCGTCGCGAACACCTCGCGCAGCCGGGTCCGCAGCTCGTGCACCCGCCGCAGGTCGTCCCCGGTCAGTGAGTCGATCTCGCTGATCTCCTGGCGGACCACGAAGGCGTCCAGTGCGGCGACGTCCGGCAGCCGCTCGGCGCCGCACACCTCGGGCGCGGTGTTGAGCAGCTCCACGAGGATGCTCAGCGCGCACTCGGTGTCATGGGTGATCAGCACGTTGGGGGCTCCTCGCGCAGGGGGACTCCGATACCCCGCGTCCGCGGTTACCCCAGACCATACCGGGCCCCGTGCCGGTGGGGCGGCTCCTTCTTTCGAATGCGTGTACGCAGTACGTCAAGGCCTACGAAACCGGGGCCGTCCGGGGCGGCGGGCCCCGGGCCGGGGTGCGCGGACCCCGGCGGGCGCGGCCGCCGGAACACGCCGACGCCCGGCGCCGGGGCCGGCCACCCGTGAGGATGACCGGCCCCGGCGCCGGGCGTCTGTGGTGCTGGGGACTGCTCCGGTGGGAGCAGAACCGTTTCACCGGCCCCGAGGCCGCGTCGTGCGCGGCTGAGTCCGCTGCCGTGCCCCCGAGTAGGACGGCTGCGATGGCGGCAGGGGCTGCGGCCCCGCCGACAGCGGGGCGTGACCGCCTCCGGACGGAGTCAGCTTTCGGCGAGGATGTGGGACAGCTCCCGGTCGAGGTCGAAGTGACGGTGTTCGGTGCCGGGGGGCACCGCGGCGTCCGTCCGCTTGAGGAACGACTCAAGCGCCCGGGCCGGGGCCTCCAGCAGGGCTTCTCCTTCCGGAGAGCTCAGGGCGATGCAGACCACCCCTTGCCCGTGGCTCCGCGACGGCCACACCCGGACGTCGCCGGTACCAGTGGGTCGGTGCAGCCCCTCCGCGAGGAGATCTCGGGCGAACACCCACTCCACGGTCTCGTCGGCGCCCGTGTGGAACGTGGCGTGCACGGCGTAGGGGTCGGCAGTGTCGTAGCGCAGGCCCGCTGGGACGGGCAGTGAGGACTCGCTGGACACGATGAGGCGCAGGTGCAGCTCGCAGCTGACCGTGGTGTTCATAAGCGCCATGGCCTTTCGCTCAGTGTGCGCTCGGGGAATCGCACGTCGGCGAACGGACCATCCCACCTCCAAGACCGATGTAAACCCCTCTGTCCCGATTCGGGCGCGAGTCGTACCCCTTACGGCGCATTGCGGAATCGCTCCGCGGCGGCCGGGTCGGGCAATACCCGGGCGCTACTTGGTTAGTTTCCTGGCATGACTGTGCGAAACGACAAGACCGGCGGGAACGCGAGAACGGGTGAAGCGGCCGAGGCTGTTGACGCGGCCGTCGACGGTGGGCGGGCGGTCGGTTCGAGGGCCCCGGCCTTCGTCCGCCGCTCGCCGGCGCTGCACCGGATCTGGCAGGTGGCGATCTTCCTGGCCGGCCTCGCGGTGGTGGTGCTCGGGCTGGTCATGCTGCCGCTGCCCGGCCCCGGCTGGCTGGTGATCTTCCTCGGCATGGGGATCTGGGCCACCGAGTTCGCCTGGGCCCAGCTGGCCCTGCGCTGGACCCGCCGCAAGGTCGCCGAGGCCGCCCAGCGGGCCATGGACCCCAGGGTGCGCCGCCGCAACCTGACGCTCACCGCGATCGGACTGGCCGCCCTCGTCGGGGTGGGCGGCTGGTACTTCGCCCGCTACGGCCTGGCCGTCCCCTGGCAGCTCGACGAGAGCTGACCTGCCCGGGCGCGGGGCCTGGGGCCGGGAGAGTGGTCGGAGCACCCTCCGGGATGCGGTAATGTTTTCCCTGCACCCGGGCGATTAGCTCAGCGGGAGAGCACTTCGTTCACACCGAAGGGGTCACTGGTTCGATCCCAGTATCGCCCACCGGAATGCATTGTGATACGTGAGGCCCAGCCGATTATCGGCTGGGCCTCACGTGTATTTCCGGAATCCGCCTGAAGGGCCGTCGGTAATCGGCTGAGGCTCAGTCATCTTCCGTGCGGAGCGCGAGTTCTCGGCGGTGTCGGTGCCACCCGGAAGGGCGAGTTGTACGACCGGCCCCGAATGGTGCTACAGTTCTTCTCGTTGCCCGGGCGATTAGCTCAGCGGGAGAGCACTTCGTTCACACCGAAGGGGTCACTGGTTCGATCCCAGTATCGCCCACCGGACAGCACGCAGGCCCTGACCAGGAAACCGGTCAGGGCCTGCGGCGCGTTCCGGGCCCCGGACTCCGGGGCCGCCCGCTAGGCCGCCGCCTCGCACCCGTGCTCCGGCTCCAGCCGGCGCCCACAGCCGCACCGGGCCGGCCGCAGCGGCCAGGACAGGTCCACCCGCTCCGGCGTCCCCGAGCGGTCGAACCAGTGCTGCAGCCCGCGCGCCTGCGCCGCGTGCCAGATCGCCTGCCGCAGGTGCAGCTCCGCCGCCGACAGCCCGCCCAGCGCCGCCGGGTAGCGGGCGCCTATCCGCCGGGTCAGCGCCAGCGCCGCCGTCGCGTCCGCCGCCGCGTCGTGCGCCCCGGCCAGCTCCACGCCGTAGTGGGCGCACAGGTCGGTCAGCGTCCGACGGCCCTTGCGGTAGCGGTCCACGTGCTTGTCCAGCACCCGGGGATCCAGCACCACCAGGCCCGCCGCGAGCCCGCCGGCCAGCGTCACCCCGTGATGGCGGCGCAGCTCCCGGTCCAGCAGCGTCAGGTCGTAGGGCGCGTTCATCACCACCACCGGGCGCCCGGCCCGCGCCTCGGCCGCCAACGCGCGGGTGACCTCCGCCACCACCGTGCCGGCCGGCCGACCGTGGGCGCGCACCTGCTCGTCGGTGATGCCGTGCACCGCGCGGGCGCCGTCCGGGATCGGAACCCCAGGATCGGCGAGCCAGGTCGTGGTCCGCGCCGGCGCCCCGGGCGCGAGCTGGACGACCAGGGCGGCCGAGACGATGCGGTCGTTCTCCACGTCCACGCCGGTCGTCTCGGTGTCGAAGGAGGCGAGCGGGCCGGTGTACCAGTGCTGCTGCATGACTGCCCCTCAGACGAGCGTTGCGCCCGGTTGATACCCGGCCCTGACGCCCCTTCAACCCGTTTGGCCCAAGCCCGGCCGGGGATCCTGCCCATGACCGTCCCGTTCGAATCGACTGCCCGTCCGGACCGGGACGGGCCCGGAACCGGGGGAGGCCACGGGGCGATGGCACCGACCCAGCCGCAGCCCGAGGAGACGGCGACGACGGCGGTACTGCGGGGGAACCTCGCCGTCACCGCCTGCATGGAGACCCTGCAGGTCGGCTATCTGCACGCGGTGGCCGCCGCGGCCGGCTGCTCGCTCTCCCAGCCCTTCCCGGACAACGGCATCGACTGGCACGTCAGCCACGGCTCCCGCGAGCACGAGGTGGACGACGAGGTCACCGTCAAGATCCAGCTCAAGGCCACCCAGCAGGTCGCGCCCGACCCGGCCGGGCCGTTCTTCAGCTTCACCCTGGACAACGACCACCTGCGCAAGCTCGCCCGGCCCCGGGTCGCGGTGCCGCGGATCCTGGTCGTGATGCTGCTGCCGCGCCGGGTCGACCACTGGCTGCGGGCCCGCCCGGACGCCCTGGAACTGCGGCACTGCTGCTACTGGGTCAACCTGGCCGGCCATCCCGTCACCGGGAAGCGGCGCACCAACGTCCGGCTGCCCACCGAGCGGGTCTTCGACGACCGCGCGCTCTGCGACATCATGGCCCGGGTCGGCGCGGGCGGCAGCCCGTGACGGCCCGGCCCCGGCAGGGAGGAACCGGACCCATGACACCGCCGTACGGACCGGGCGAACCGGCCCCGCTCCTGCCCGACCCGGCCACCGTCGACCCGAAGGTCCTGGCGACCCTGCTCGCCCGGCACGGCTGGGTCCGCCGCGGCGGACCGGCCGCCCGCTACGGACGCTGGACCCCGCCCGACGGCGAACCCGGCACCAGCCTGCTCGTCCCGGCCGGGGACGGCTTCGACGACGCCGTCGAGCTCCTCACCGACGCCGTCACCGCGCTCTCCCGCTCCCGCACCCCCTCCGCCCGCTCCATCCTGCTCGCCCTCGCCGTCCCCGGCGACGAACTGTGCTGGCACCGCGAACCGCCCGGCCCCGACGGGACCACCGCCTGGGGCGAGGCCGAGCGGCTCCGGCGGGCGGCCCGCGGCATGCTCGCCGCCGGCGCCAAGGCCGCCCGCGCCAGGGCCGGCTACTTCGGCGCCCGGCTGGACGGCCCCGCCGGGGACCTCCTGGACCGCGTCCTGCTGGTCGAACAGGGCGCCGCCCTCACCGCCCACACCCCCGCCCCCGAGGGCCGCGCCGCCGTCACCACCCTGGTCCGCGCCCTGGAGGCGCTGCGCGACGCCGTGGACTACCGCCGGGTCAGCGGCGGG
Organism: Kitasatospora sp. NPDC001132; assembly: GCF_053598415.1. Classification (NCBI taxonomy): domain Bacteria; kingdom Bacillati; phylum Actinomycetota; class Actinomycetes; order Kitasatosporales; family Streptomycetaceae; genus Kitasatospora; species Kitasatospora sp. NPDC001132. The sequence continues at coordinate 72,196 of NZ_JBSFKF010000012.1, forward strand.
CCCGAGGTCTTCGAGAACGCCGTCCGGTCCGGGGTCAGCCGGGAGCTCGTCCAGTCCGTCGAGGAGTTGGTGCGCGACTCGACGGCAGCCCGGCTCAGCGTCTCCTGGTCACCCGCCGCCGGAACGCCGGGCGGCTTCGGGGACCGCCGGATCGACCTCGACTTCTCACCCGGTGACCTGCCCGCCCTGGTGGAGGCCGCCGACCTGCTGGAACGGATCGAACCCGCCGTCGCCGTCACCGTGCTCGGCGTCGTCACCCGGCTCAAGCGCGCCGACCCCACGGGCCCCGGCTCGGTACGGCTGCGAGTGCTGGCAGGCGCCGACGTCCGCGAACTCAAGCTCCGCCTGCCCGACCCCGACTACCGGCTCGCCGCCGAGGCCCACCTCGCGGGCCTGCCCCTGCGGGTCTCCGGCCGGCTGGACCGGCACGGCGGCTTCCGCCGGCTGACCCGCCCGCACGGACTGGAACTCCGCGGCTGGGAGGAAGGGGACCGCGAGCGGCTGTTGAAAGCGCTCGGGGAGACGGCGGAGGGAGGGGGAGAAGGGGCGTAGGTGGACGGCAGGGGCGGCGCTCTCGGTACCATCGTCACGCGCAGCGCAGTGTTGCGTCCTCTGAAATCCAGCACGTCAGGAGAGACCGGTGACGGACGTCCGGGTAATCATCAGCCGCGAACCCGATCGGGAAGAGCGCGTGGTGACGACGGGCACCACGGCCGCCGAGCTCTTCGCCGACGACCGCTCGATCATCGCCGCCCGCGTCGGCGGCCAGCTCAAGGACCTCGCCTACGTCCTCCAGGACGGCGAGGAGGTCGAGCCGGTCGCGATCGACAGCAAGGACGGCCTCGACATCCTGCGCCACTCCACCGCGCACGTCATGGCCCAGGCCGTGCAGCAGCTCTACCCCGAGGCCAAGCTGGGCATCGGCCCGCCGGTCAAGGACGGCTTCTACTACGACTTCGACGTCGAGAAGCCCTTCCACCCCGATGACCTCAAGGCCATCGAGAAGCGCATGCAGGAGATCATCAAGCGCGGGCAGAAGTTCTCCCGCCGCGTGGTCACCGACGAGTCCGCCCGCGAGGAGCTGGCGGCCGAGCCGTACAAGCTCGAGCTGATCGGCCTCAAGGGTTCCGCCGCCACCGCCGGCGAGGGCGCCGACGTCGAGGTCGGCGCCGGCGAGCTCACCATCTACGACAACCTGGACGCCAAGAGCGGCGAGCAGTGCTGGGGAGACCTCTGCCGCGGCCCGCACCTGCCCAGCACCCGGCACATCCCGGCGTTCAAGCTGATGCGCAACGCGGCCGCCTACTGGCGCGGCAGCGAGAAGAACCCGATGCTCCAGCGCATCTACGGCACCGCCTGGCCGACCAAGGACGAGCTCAAGGCCCACCTCGACTTCCTCGTCGAGGCCGAGAAGCGCGACCACCGCAAGCTCGGCAACGAGCTCGACCTCTTCTCCATCCCCGAGGAGATCGGTTCCGGCCTCGCCGTCTTCCACCCCAAGGGCGGCATCATCCGCCGCGCGATGGAGGACTACTCGCGCAAGCGGCACGAGGAGGAGGGCTACGAGTTCGTCTACACCCCGCACGCCACCAAGGGGAAGCTCTTCGAGAAGAGCGGCCACCTCGACTGGTACGCGGACGGCATGTACCCGCCCATGCAGCTCGACGAGGGCGTGGACTACTACCTCAAGCCGATGAACTGCCCGATGCACAACCTGATCTTCGACGCGCGCGGCCGCTCGTACCGTGAACTGCCGCTGCGCCTCTTCGAGTTCGGGACGGTGTACCGCTACGAGAAGTCGGGTGTGGTGCACGGCCTGACCCGTGCCCGCGGGTTCACGCAGGACGACGCCCACATCTACTGCACCCGCGAGCAGATGGCGGACGAGCTCGACTCGACGCTGACCTTCGTGCTCAACCTGCTCCGCGACTACGGTCTGACCGACTTCTACCTGGAGCTGTCGACCAAGGACGAGGAGAAGTTCGTCGGGTCGGACGAGACCTGGGAGGAGGCCACCCGCGTCCTCGCCGCCGTGGCCGAGAAGCAGGGGCTGCCGCTGGTTCCGGACCCGGGCGGCGCGGCCTTCTACGGCCCGAAGATCTCGGTCCAGGCGCGCGACGCCATCGGCCGGACTTGGCAGATGTCGACGATTCAGTTGGATTTCAACCTGCCCGAGCGCTTCGACCTGGAGTACACAGCGGCGGACGGCTCGCGGCAGCGGCCGGTCATGATCCACCGGGCGCTGTTCGGTTCGATCGAGCGGTTCTTCGCGGTGCTGCTGGAGCACTACGCCGGCGCCATGCCGCCGTGGCTGGCCCCGGTCACCGTGACCGGCATCCCGATCACCGACGAGCACGTGCCGTACCTGCTGGAGGTCGCGGCGAAGCTCAAGAAGCACGGGATCCGGGTCGAGGTCGACACCTCGGACGACCGCATGCAGAAGAAGATCAGGAACGCGCAGCGTTCCAAGACGCCGTACATGCTGATCGCTGGTAATGACGACGTCGAGGCCGGTGCCGTCTCCTTCCGCTACCGCAACGGCGAGCAGAAGAACGGCGTGCCGGTCGACGAGGCGATCGCCGAGATCGTGGATTCGGTGGAGCGTCGCATCCAGGTGTGACCTAGGCCCCGCCTGGGCGGGGGTGACCCGGACGCGATCGGGCGGACGTGGCAGATGCGGACGTGGGCCCCGCCCGGGCGGGGATGCGCGGGGCAGGCTCTTGAAGAGTCTGCCCCGCGCGGCTTTGCAAGCACCGTCGGGCGAATATGCTGATCAGCATGACGACTGAGCCGGAACTGCAGCGGGGCGTCGGTGAGCCGGACGGCTTCCGCCGCCTGTGGACCCCCCATCGGATGGCGTACATCCAGGGTGAGAACAAGCCCACCGGCCCGGCTCCGGACGACGGTTGTCCGTTCTGCTCGATCCCGTCGCTGAGCGACGAGGACGGTCTGGTCATCGCCCGGGGGAGCGCCGTGTTCGCGGTGCTGAACCTGTACCCGTACAACGGCGGGCACCTGATGGTGGTCCCGTACCGCCACGTGGCCGACTACACCGACCTGGACGAGGCCGAGACGGCCGAGCTGGCGGACTTCACCAAGAAGGCGATGACGGCGCTGCGGGCGGCCTCCGGGGCGCACGGGTTCAACATCGGGATGAACCAGGGCGCTGCGGCCGGGGCCGGGATCGCGGCGCACCTGCACCAGCACGTGGTGCCGCGCTGGGGCGGGGACACCAACTTCATGCCGGTGGTCGGCCACACCAAGGTGCTGCCGCAGCTGCTGGCGGACACCCGGAAGATGCTGGCCGAGGTCTGGCCGCAGGGCTGAGCCCCGGCGACGCGTGCGAGAGGGCCCCACCGGGATGCTCGGTGGGGCCCTCTCGCGTGCTCGGCGCCGGGTCAGCCGGCGTTGAAGGTGTCCACGTCGTACGGGCGCGGGCTCTGCGCCTCGGACTTGATGATCGAGGTGCGGTTCTTGAAGAAGCGGTCGGCGTCCAGGTCGTGCTCCTCCAGGAACTCCAGCGTGGCCGCGTGGACGGCGGCGAGCACCGGGACGGAGGCGTTCTGGGCGTTGTCGACCATGGAGCGGTTCTCCCAGGCCCGGCCGACCCAGATGTGCCGCAGCCCGAAGGGCTCGGGCAGCCCGAGCCCGCCGCCGAGCCAGCCGAGCAGGCCGGGCATCCGGTAGAAGGGGGCGCGGACGGCCTGGCGGACGACCTCGTCGTTGTCGATCAGGGGGAGCTTGACGGTGCGCTCCTCCCAGAACTTCACGGTCTTGGCGACCGACTTCTCCTTGTCCTTGGGCTTGTCGAAGAAGACGCCCTTGACCGGACCGAGCGCGTAGCCGGACACCGTGATGTTGAGGACGTTGGCGAGCAGGGTGACGGTGACGGTGAAGGTGAGGACCAGCTTGCCGTCGTGGGTGATGAACTGGGTGGCGAGGTAGTGCCGGGGGCCGCCTGAGAAGGTCTGCTTGTCGGCGACGCTCTGCACGGCGAAGTCGCGCATCCGGTCGCCGTCCATGTCGGCGTTGCCGGGGCGGCTGATCTCGTCGGCGCCCTCGCCGATGTCGAAGACCACCCACTGCTTGATGGCGACGTTGGGCATGCCGCTGTTGGCGACGTGGCTGACGCCGAGGCCCTTGAGGTGGGAGGAGATCCGGCGGACCAGGTCCCAGGGGTGGAAGGCGCGGAAGTCGGCGTGGCCGTCGGCGGGGTGGAGGGTGTCGGCGAGGCGCCACTCGCCCCAGCGGCGGCCGGCACCGAGGATGCCCTTGGGGCCGGCGTAGTGGTGGATGTTGGTCTCCTGCTCGGCGTCCAGGCGGCCGAGCTTGTCGCGCAGGTCGGTGGCCTTCTTGTCGAGGTCGTCGCGGGGGACGGCCTTGGCGACGGAGGCGGCCACCACGCTGCCCTCGACCAGCGCCTGCCAGCGGGAGCGCAGGTCCTTGGCGGAGCGCTCGACGATCCGGCGGGCGAGGTACCAGCCGATGACCGGCGCGAGCATGGTGACGCGCAGGTAGATGCCGAGGTAGCCGGCGGCCGGTGGGCGCAGCAGGAGCAGGACGGCGAGGGCGGCGGTCGCGGCGAGCACGATGCCGCCGTAGACGGCCGCGTTCTTCGGGTTGTCCCGCTTGAGCCAGGCGCGGAGCTGGAAGGCGCCGAGCCAGATCAGGGTGCCGGGGAGGAAGAGCACGCCGGTGACGACGGAGACGGTGCTGAGCTGCCGGTCGCGGGTGTTGCGCAGTTCCTCGGCGGCCAGGCAGTGTTCGACGACCTGGCGGGTGTCGACTCCGAAGGCCGGGACGAGGGGTTTGCGGCCGCCGCCCAGGGCGCGGGAGATCAGCGCCTTGCTGAAGGCCTCGCCGAGGTTGGGGCGGAAGAGCGCGAAGCGGCCCTTCTTCTCCGTGGCGTCGGTGACGGCGCCGACGAAGGCGCCGACCTCGCCGTCGCGGTAGGCGGTCGAGGAGAGTCCCTGGGTGATGGCTGTCTGCGGGCCGGCGTCGGTCCGGGGTATCTGCGCACCCGGGGTCATGTCGAGTGTGGTCACGGTGGCGTCCCCTCCTCCCCTTGTCAGCGGCAGGTTACCGTGCCGTGGCACCCCCGCGCGGATGATCGTCTGAAGTGCCGTCACCGGAGGCCTGAGGGGCATGATGCCCAGCTTCGGGCGGGTCGATACCCGCCGGGGTGCCCCTGGTGGCGGTGGGGCAGGATGGACGGTGGAGCAAGGGAAGGGGAACGGCCGTGAAGGATCCGGTGCTGGTCTTCGACGGGGACTGTTCGTTCTGTTCGTCCTGCGTGCGCTGGGCGGAGCGGTACCTGCGGCAGACGCTGGCCTCGGGGGGCTGGGAGGCGGTGCCGTTCCAGTTCGCGGACCTGGCGGGGCTGGACGGGCTCGCCGGCGGCCGGGGCGAGGTGTCGGCCGAGCGGGCGGAGCGCGAGGTGCTCTGGGTGACGCCGACCGGTCGGGTGTACGGGGGCGCGCAGGCGGTTGCGCGGCTGCTGATGCGCTCCGGCGGGGCGTGGGCGTATCTGGGCGCCGTGTTGACGGCGGCGCCGGTGCGGCCGCTGGCGGGCCTGGCGTACCGCTGGGTGGCGCGCAACCGGCACCGGATGCCGGGGGGTACGGCGGCCTGCGCGCTGCCGGTCCGGAAGCCCGCCCAGCCGTAGGGCCGTCGGACCGCGGGGGCGGTCGTCAGTCGGTGTAGCGCTCGGCCAGGGCGGCGGGCATGGGTTCGTGGCGCAGGTAGGCGCGGGAGAACTCGGCGGTGCCGTGGGTGAGCGAGCGCAGGTCGATCGGGTAGCGGACGAGTTCGAGTTCGGGGACCTCGGCGCGCAGCAGGGTGAGCCCGGTGCCGCCGGTCTCGGTGCCGAGGACGCGGCCGCGCCGGGCGGAGAGGTCGCCGAGGACGGCGCCGAGGTAGTCGTCGGGCAGCAGGACGCTGACGGCGGCGACGGGTTCGAGCAGGCGGATGACGGCGTGCTCGGCGGCGTCCCGCAGGGCGAGGGCGGCGGCGTTCTGGAAGGACGCGTCGGAGGAGTCGACGGAGTGGGCCTTGCCGTCGGTGAGGGTGACCCGGACGTCGACGAGCGGGTAGCCCGTGGTGACGCCCTTGGCGAGCTGGGCGCGGACGCCCTTCTCGACGGAGGGGATGAAGTGCTTGGGGACGGCGCCGCCGACGACGTGTTCCTGGAACTCGAAGCCGGAGCCGGCCGGGAGGGGTTCGACCTCGAGGTCGCAGATGGCGTACTGGCCGTGGCCGCCGGACTGCTTGACCAGGCGGCCGTGGCCGGCGGCGGCGGTGCCGAAGGTCTCGCGCAGGGCGACCTTGGGCTCGACGGTGTCGACGTGGACGCCGTGGCGGGTGCGGAGGCGGTCGAGGACGACGTCGGCGTGGGCTTCGCCGGTGCACCAGAGGACGAGCTGGTGGGTGTCGGGGCTCTGTTCCAGGCGTAGGGCCGGGTCTTCGGCGGTGAGGCGGGCGAGGGCCTGGGAGAGCTTGTCGTCGTCGGCCTTGCTGTGGGCTTCGATGGCGATCGGCAGCAGCGGCTCGGGGAGGCGCCAGCCCTCGAGGTCGACGGGGTGGCCGGGGTCGTGGATGGTGTCGCCGGCGCGGGCGGTGGTGAGTTTGGCGGCGCAGACGAGGTCGCCGGCGACGGCGTGCGGGACGGGGCGCTGGAGTTTGCCGAAGGGGCTGGTGAGGGCGGTGACCCGTTCGTCGCCGTCCTGGTCGGCGGTGTGGGCGGGGCCGACGAGGTGGATCCTGGTGTCGGGGCGCAGGGTGCCGGCGTAGAGGCGCAGCAGGCTGATCCGGCCGACGTAGGCGTCGCCGGTGACGCGGACGACCTGGGCGGCGAGCGGGGCGTCGGGGTCGCACGCGGGGGCGGGGCGGGTGCGTTCGGTGGGGTCGGGGAAGGTGTGGGCGATGAGGTCGAGGAGTTCGGCTGCGCCGAGTCCGTTCTCGCTGGTGGGGACGGCGGGGTGGAGGGCGCAGGAGAGGACTTCGCGCCGCAGGCCGGCCTCGAGGGAGTCGGTGTCGAGGGGGTCGCCGGAGAGGTAGCGCTCCATGAGGGTGTCGTCCTGGCCGGAGATGGCTTCGACGAGGCTGTCGTGGGCGGGGGCGGTGTCGGGCAGGGGGTCGGCGGCGCCGTAGGTGTCGCCGGTGAGGAGGTCGACGCTGCCGTCGGGGTGTCCGTCGTGGTGGACGGGCAGGAAGAGCGGGCGGAGGGTGTCGGGGCCCAGTTCGAAGGCGTCGTGGCAGGCGGTGAGGATGTCGTCGAAGCCGGTGCGGGCGAGGTCGAGTTTGGCGACGGCGATGGCGCGGGGGATGCCCTCGGCGGCGCATTCGCGCCACAGGGCGCGGGTGGGGGCGGTGACCGGGTCGGTGGCGGAGACGACGAAGACGGCGGCGTCGGCGGCGTGCAGGGCGGCGCGCAGGTCGGCGGTGAAGTCGGGGTGGCCGGGCGGGTCGATCAGGTTGATCTTGACGCCCTTCCACTCGAGGGGGAGGAGCGAGAGCTGGACGGAGCGCTGCTGCTGGTGCTCGATGTCCTCGTGGTCGGAGACGGTGGTGCCGTCGGTGACGCGGCCGGCACGGCCGGTGGCGCCGGCGGCGAGCGCGAGCGATTCGGCGAGGGTGGTCTTGCCCACACCACTGGGGCCGATGAGGACGACGTTGCGCAGGTCCTTCGGGCCGGTGACGGCGGGTGCCTGGCCGGCTCGTGCCGTGCTGCGGTCGGGCATCGGGGTCTCCTCCCGTGGCGCCGAGGCTGTCCTTCGCAGTCTAGGGGCGGGTGTCGCCGGTGGCGCGTGCCGTACGGCCGGTCGGGTGCGGACGGGCGGGTGCCGTACGGCCGGCCGGTGACCGGACGTGTGCGTGCGGTGGGCGGGGGTGGCGTCCGGCGGTGCGTGCGCCGGAGCGTGTCCTCGGCGTGGCTACGATGGGTGCGCCGGACGGGCTGATCCGCCCGGCCGTCTGCCGCGCGTGCTGCGCCAGGCGGGTATCTGGGAGATCGGAGCGGCTGGGAAGGCCATGCTCAACAAATACGCGCGTGGCTTCTTCACACGTGTCCTGACCCCGTTCGCCGCGTTCCTGATCCGCCTGGGCGTGAGCCCGGACGCGGTGACGCTGATCGGTACCGCCGGTTCGGTGGCCGGTGCGCTGGTGTTCTTCCCCCGTGGGGAGTTCTTCTGGGGCACCATCACGATCACGGTGTTCATCTTCTCGGACCTGGTGGACGGGAACATGGCCCGCCAGCTGGGCCGGAGCACGAAGTGGGGGGCGTTCCTCGACTCCACCCTGGACCGGGTCGCCGATGCGGCGATCTTCGGCGGTCTGGCGATGTGGTACGCGGGCAAGGGGGACGACGACCTGCTCTGCGCGGTGGCGATCTTCTGCCTGGCGAGCGGTCTGGTGGTGTCGTACACGAAGGCGCGGGCGGAGAGCCAGGGCCTGCCGTGTGACGTGTCCGGGCTGGTGGAGCGGGCCGAGCGGCTGGTGGCCAGCCTGGTGGCGGCCGGGGTCGCGGGTCTGCACAAGTTCGGTGTGCCGTACGTGGAGTGGCTGCTGCCGGTGGCGCTGTGGCTGGTGGCGGCGGGGAGCCTGGTGACGGTGTTCCAGCGGATGCTGACGGTGCGCCGGGAGGCGTTCGAGGCCGACCGAGCGGCGGCCGGGAGCTGATGGGGGGCGTCCTGCGGTGACGGACCGACTGGTGTACTGGGCGTACGCGCTGGGGTGGGGGCTGTTGAAGCACCTGCCGGAGCGGGTGGCCCGGGGGCTGTTCGACCGGCTGGCGGACTACGCGTGGCGCAAGCGCGGCCGGCGGGTGCTGCAGTTGGAGGCGAATCTGCGCCGGGTCCGTCCCGGGCTGGACGGGGCCGCGCTGCGGGAGCTGTCCCGGGCGGGGATGCGCTCGTACATGCGGTACTGGATGGAGTCGTTCCGGCTGCCGGTGTGGAGCCGGGAGCGGGTGGCCAGGGACGTCCAGGTGGAGGGCTTCGAGCACCTGCGGGCGCAGCTGGAGGCCGGGCGGGGCGCGCTGATAGCGCTGCCGCACATGGGCAACTGGGACCTCGCGGGGGCCTGGGTGGCGCAGCAGGGCTATCCGTTCACCACGGTCGCGGAGCGGTTGAAGCCGGAGCGGCTGTTCGACCGGTTCGTGGCGTTCCGGGAGGGCCTGGGCATGGAGGTCCTGGCGCTGACCGGTGGTTCGGTGAACGTGATCGGGACCCTGGCGCGGCGGCTGCGCGAGGGCCGGCTGGTCTGCCTGGTCGGGGACCGGGACCTGTCGGAGGCGGGCATCGGGGTGTCGTTCTTCGGTGAGGAGACCCGGATGCCGGCCGGTCCCGCGGCGCTGTGCCAGCGGACCGGGGCGGCGCTGCTGCCGGTGACGCTCTGGTACGACGGCCCGGTGCTGCGGGCGCGGATCCACCCGGAGGTACCGGTGCCCGAGGAGGGCGACCGCAAGGAGCGCACCCGGGCGATGACCCAGGCGATGGCGCAGGTGTGGGAGCGGGGCATCCGCGAGCACCCGCAGGACTGGCACATGCTGCAGAGGTTCTGGCTCGCCGACCTGCCGGTCCGTGAGACGGTGAAGGCGGCGTCCGTGGAGCGTGTGGAGGCGGCCGCGGAGCCCGCGGCCGAGGCCTCCGGGTCCTGAGCCGTCCCGCCGTCCCCGCCCGCACGACCGTCCGAAGGAGCTTGAGGAACCCGTGAAGATCGGCATCGTCTGCCCGTACGACTGGGACGTCCCCGGTGGGGTGCAGTTCCACATCCGGGACCTGGCCGAGCACCTGATCGGTCTGGGGCACGAGGTGTCGGTGCTGGCGCCGGCCGAGGACGACGAGGCGCTGCCGCCGTACGTGGTCCCGGCGGGGCGGTCGGTGGCGGTGCCGTACAACGGGTCGGTGGCGCGGCTGAGCTTCGGGATCCTGTCGGCGGCGCGGGTGCGGCGCTGGCTGCACGACGGGCGGTTCGACATCCTGCACGTGCACGAGCCGGCCGCGCCGAGCCTGTCGATGCTGGCCGCGTGGTCGGCGACCGGGCCGATGGTGGGGACGTTCCACACGTCCAATCCGCGGTCGCGGGTGATGATCGCGGCCTCGCCGATCCTCCAGCCGGGGCTGGAGAAGATGCGGGCCCGGATCGCGGTGTCGGAGTACGCCCGGCGGACGCTGGTGGAACACCTGGGCGGGGACGCGGTGGTGATCCCGAACGGCGTGGACGTGGGTTTCTTCGCGGAGGCGGAGCCGGACGAGCGCTGGACCGGCGGCGCGGCGAAGGGGGAGCCGGGCACGATCGGCTTCATCGGCCGGATCAACGAGCCGCGCAAGGGCCTGCCGACGCTGCTGGCGGCGCTGCCGAGGATCCTGGCGGAGCGGCCGGGGGTGCGGCTGCTGGTGGCGGGCAAGGGCGACGAGGAGGAGGCCGTCGCGGGCCTGGCGCCCGAGGTGCGCGCGCAGGTGGAGTTCCTCGGCATGGTGAGCGACCGGGACAAGGCGCGGCTGCTGCGCAGCGTGGACCTGTACGTGGCACCGAACACCGGTGGCGAGAGCTTCGGGATCATCCTGGTCGAGGCGATGTCGGCGGGCGCGCCGGTGCTGGCGAGCGACCTGGACGCGTTCAAGCAGGTGCTGGACGGCGGGGACGCGGGGGAGCTGTTCCCGGTGGAGGACGCGGACGCGCTGGCCCGTACGGCGCTGCGGCTGCTGGGTGATCCGGCGCGGCTGGAGGAGCTGCGGGAGGCGGCGTCGCGGCACGTGCGGCGGTTCGACTGGTCGACGGTGGGCGCGGACATCCTGGCGGTGTACGAGACGGTGACGGCCGGCGAGGCGGCGGTGGTCGAGGAGGACGTGCGCAGCGGTAGGCGCGGCCGGTTCGGGCTGGCACGGGACTGATCCCCGCGGACGGGTCCGGGTGTCGGTGGGGTTAGGGTCGGGCGTCCGTACCACTGCGATCCACGGGGGCGACGATGCCGCAGATCTCCGTCGACTACTCGGCCGACCTGGCCGGCACCTTCGACCGCCGGGGCCTGGGCCTGGCGATCAACCGGCTGGCGGAGGCGACGATCGACGCGAAGCCGGAGTCCTGCAAGACGGTGTTCCGGCAGAGCGAGGTGCTGGTGGTGGGCACCGGCGGGGCGGCCGCCGACACCCAGGTGTTCGTGGAGTTCCAGATCTTCCCCGGCCGTACGCCGGAGGCGAAGGCCGCGCTGAGCGAGGGCGTGCTGGCGCTGCTGGCGCAGTACGTCCGGCCGAAGCCGGGCACCCGGCTGTTCACGGCGGTGAACATCGCGGACATCGACCGTGAGAGCTACCGGAACGCGACCGCCCGGGGCTGAACCGGTGACACCCGGTAACGTAGCGGCCCGTGACTACCTGGATCTGGGCCGGCGTGGCCGTGGTGCTGTTCGGCATGTACCTGAGTTGGACGGCCGGTCGGCTGGACCGGTTGCACGCCCGGATCGACGCCGCGCGGGCGGCGCTGGACGCGCAGCTCGTGCGCCGGGCGTCGGTGGCGATGGAGCTGGCGACGTCCTCGCTGCTGGATCCGGCGGCCTCGCTGCTGCTGTTGGACGCGGCGCACGCGGCCCGGCAGGCCGAGGACGAGCAGCGCGAGGTGGCGGAGAGCCAGTTGAGCCTGGCGCTGCGGGCGGTGTTCGAGGAGCCGGAGCAGATGGCGGCGCTGATGGCCGAGCCGGGCGGTGGGGACGCGGTTCGTGACCTGACGGCCGCGGTGCGGCGGGTGCCGATGGCCCGTCGGTTCCACAACGACGCGGTGCGGGCGGCGCGGGCGGTGCGCGAGCACCGTCTGGTGCGGTACTTCCGGCTGGCGGGGAAGGCGCCGTTCCCACTGGCGTTCGAGATGGACGACGCTCCGCCGCCCGCTCTCACGCCCGAAGGAGCGCCCGCTTAGGGTGTCCCCCGGATACGGCCTGATTGTCGTGTCCCGTCGTCCGGGCTGGACTTGGTGGCGCATGGAGGCGTCACCCGTTCTGCCTACCATAGGGCGATAGCACTGATTCATCTTCGAGTGAGGTCTCACGTGTCCACCACCCCCACCACCGCAGACCAGCCGCAGATCGGCACCGCCCGCGTGAAGCGCGGCATGGCCGAGCAGCTCAAGGGCGGTGTGATCATGGACGTGGTCAACGCCGAGCAGGCCAAGATCGCCGAGGACGCCGGCGCGGTCGCCGTCATGGCCCTGGAGCGGGTCCCGGCGGACATCCGCAAGGACGGCGGCGTGGCTCGCATGTCCGACCCGAACATGATCGAGGAGATCATCGAGGCGGTCTCCATCCCGGTGATGGCCAAGTCCCGCATCGGCCACTTCGTCGAGGCGCAGGTGCTCCAGTCGCTGGGCGTCGACTACATCGACGAGTCCGAGGTCCTGACCCCGGCCGACGAGGTCAACCACTCGGACAAGTGGGCCTTCACCACCCCCTTCGTCTGCGGCGCCACCAACCTGGGCGAGGCCCTGCGCCGCATCGCCGAGGGCGCGGCCATGATCCGCTCGAAGGGCGAGGCCGGCACCGGCAACGTCGTCGAGGCCGTCCGCCACCTGCGCCAGATCAAGAACGAGATCGGCCACCTGCGCGCCCTGGACAACAACGAGCTGTACGCCGCCGCCAAGGAGCTGCGCGCCCCGTACGAGCTGGTCAAGGAGGTCGCCGAGCTCGGCAAGCTGCCGGTCGTGCTGTTCTCCGCCGGTGGCGTGGCCACCCCGGCCGACGCCGCGCTGATGCGCCAGCTGGGCGCCGAGGGCGTCTTCGTCGGCTCCGGCATCTTCAAGTCGGGCGACCCGGCCAAGCGCGCCGCCGCCATCGTCAAGGCCACCACGTTCTTCGACGACCCGAAGGTCATCGCGGACGCCTCCCGCAACCTGGGCGAGGCCATGGTCGGCATCAACTGCGACACCCTGCCGGAGACCGAGCGCTACGCCAACCGCGGCTGGTAGTCACCGGCAGTTTCCGGGCCGGCCCGCCGCAGCGCCTCGGTGCGCGGCGGGCCGCGCCACGTAGTCCGTCGTAACGATCGATAGAGGTTGAAGACCGTGAGCACTCCTGTCATCGGCGTCCTCGCCCTCCAGGGCGACGTCCGCGAGCACCTGGTGGCGCTGGCCGAGGCCGACGCGCTCGCCCGTCCGGTGCGCCGCGCCGAGGAGCTGGCCGAGGTCGACGCGCTGGTGATCCCCGGCGGGGAATCCACCACCATGTCCAAGCTGGCCCTGCTGTTCGGCGTGATGGAGCCGCTGCGCGAGCGGGTCGCCGCCGGGATGCCGGTCTACGGCACCTGCGCGGGCATGATCATGCTGGCGGACAAGATCCTGGACGGCCGCGAGGACCAGGAGACCGTCGGTGGCATCGACATGACGGTGCGCCGCAACGCCTTCGGCCGTCAGAACGAGTCCTTCGAGTCCGGGATCGACTTCGCCGGCCTGGACGACGCGCCGGTGCACGGCGTCTTCATCCGCGCCCCCTGGGTCGAGTCGGTCGGCACGGGCGTCAGGGTCCTGGCCGAGCTGCCCGCCGCGGACGGCCCGGACAGCCGGATCGTGGCGGTCCGCCAGGGCAACCTGCTGGCCACCTCCTTCCACCCGGAGCTGACCGGCGACCACCGGGTGCACGCGTACTTCGTGCGGATGGTCGAGGAGCACCTCTCCGCGGCCGCGCGCTGACCGTGTGCGTCTCACCGGTGGCGACACCGGTAAGATCTCATCTGTTCATTTCCCTTTGGCGACGTAAAGGAGCTGGCGATGTCCGGCCACTCTAAGTGGGCTACCACCAAGCACAAGAAGGCCGTGATCGACGCCAAGCGCGGCAAGCTCTTCGCCAAGATGATCAAGAACATCGAGGTGGCGGCGCGCACCGGCGGCCCCGACCCGGCGGGCAACCCGACGCTCTACGACGCCATCCAGAAGGCGAAGAAGAGCTCGGTCCCGATCGACAACATCAACCGCGCCGTCAAGCGCGGTGGCGGCCTGGAGGCCGGCGGCGCCGACTACCAGACCATCATGTACGAGGGCTACGGCCCGAACGGCGTCGCGGTCCTGATCGAGTGCCTCACCGACAACCGCAACCGCGCCGCCTCCGACGTGCGCGTCGCGATGACCCGCAACGGCGGCTCGATGGCCGACCCGGGCTCGGTGTCGTACCTGTTCACCCGCAAGGGTGTCGTCATCGTCCCCAAGGCCGACGGCGTGGACGAGGACAAGCTGTTCGAGGTCGTCCTGGACCAGGAGCCCGAGGAGATCAACGACCTCGGCGACTCGTTCGAGATCGTCTCCGAGGCCTCGAAGATGGTCGCCGTGCGCACCGCGCTGGTCGACGCCGGCGTCGACTACGACTCGGCCGAGGCGAACTTCCTGCCCAGCATGCAGGTCGAGCTGGACGTCGACGGCGCCCGCAAGATCCTGAAGCTGATCGACGCGCTCGAGGACAGCGACGACGTGCAGAACGTCTTCGCCAACTTCGACATCTCCGACGAGGTCGGTGCGCAGCTCGACGCCGAGTGACACGGCATCGATCGATCGACGGCGAGTGACCGTTCTCACTGCCCGGCCCGGTGGTCCCTGGACCACCGGGCCGGTGTCGTCGGTCGGGTTGTCGGACCCGGGCGGTAGCCTGCGGGGGTCCTTCGAGTGGCGAGTGGCAGGGAGTCGGGGCGAGTGGTGCGGGTACTGGGCGTGGACCCGGGGCTGACCAGGTGCGGAGTCGGCGTGGTCGAGGGCGCGCCGGGCCGGCCGCTGCGGATGGCCGGCGTCGGCGTGGTGCGCACCCCCGCCGAGGCGGAGATCGGGCAGCGGCTGCTCCAGATCGAGCAGGGCCTGGAGGCCTGGCTGGACGAGCACCGGCCGGACCTGGTCGCCGTCGAGCGGGTCTTCGCCCAGCACAACGTCCGCACCGTGATGGGCACCGCCCAGGCCAGCGCGGTCGCGATGCTCTGCGCCACCCGGCGCGGCATACCCGTCACCCTGCACACCCCCAGTGAGGTCAAGGCCGCCGTCACCGGCTCGGGCCGGGCAGAGAAGGCGCAGGTCACCGCCATGGTGCAGCGCCTGCTGCGGCTGGACGCGCCGCCCAAGCCCGCCGACGCCGCCGACGCGCTGGCGCTGGCCATCTGCCACATCTGGCGCGGCGGGGCGAGCAACCGGCTGGAGGCCGCGGTCCGGGCCGCCCGCACCACCCCCCGCTCCACTCCTTCGAAAGGCACCGTTCGATGATCGCCTTCGTGCAAGGGCCCGTGGCGGCCGTCTCCTCCGGGATCGCGGTCGTCGAGGTGGGCGGCGTCGGCATGGCCGTGCAGTGCACCCCGAACACCCTGGCCGGGCTGCGGCTGGGCGAGCCGGTCCGGCTGGCCACCTCCCTGGTGGTCCGGGAGGACTCGCTGACGCTGTTCGGCTTCGCGGACGACGACGAGCGCGCCGTGTTCGAGATCCTCCAGGCGGCGCCCGGTGTCGGCCCCAAGCTGGCGCAGGCGATCCTCGGCGTGCACAGCCCCGACGCGCTGCGCGCCGCCATCGCGGCCGGCGACGAGAAGGCGCTGGTCGCCGTGCCGGGCATCGGCAAGGCCAAGGCGGCCAAGCTGCTGCTGGAGTACAAGGACAAGCTCGGCGCACCGCACGGCGCCGTCCCCGCCCAGAAGCCGATCGCCGCCGGTCCGGCGCCGTGGAGCGAGCAGCTGCACTCCGCGCTGACCGGCCTCGGCTACGCCCCGCGCGAGGCGGACGAGGCGGTCGCCGCCGTCACCCCGGAGGCCGAGGCGCAGCCGACGCCGGACGTCGGCGCCCTGCTCAGGCTCGCCCTGCGCGGCCTCAACCGCGCCCGCTGATCACCTGACGATCTGTCTGCTTGTCGACACTGGAGACTCTGGAGCCCGCGAGGATGTACGACTCGGAACCCGCCGACCGGCTGGTCACGGCCGCCGCCGACGGCGAGGACCAGGCGGTGGAGGCGGCGCTGCGCCCCAAGCTGCTGGACGAGTTCATCGGCCAGGAGCGGGTGCGCGAGCAGCTGTCGCTGGTGCTCCAGGCCGCCCGCAAGCGCGGCAGCGCGCCCGACCACGTGCTGCTGAGCGGCCCGCCCGGGCTCGGCAAGACCACCCTGTCCATGATCATCGCCGCCGAGCTGGGCGCCCCGATCCGGATCACCTCCGGCCCGGCCATCCAGCACGCGGGTGACCTCGCGGCGATCCTCTCCTCGCTCACCGAGGGCGAGGTGCTCTTCCTCGACGAGATCCACCGGATGTCCCGGCCGGCCGAGGAGATGCTCTACATGGCGATGGAGGACTTCCGGGTCGACGTGATCGTCGGCAAGGGACCGGGCGCCACCGCCATCCCGCTGGAGCTGCCGCCCTTCACCCTGGTCGGCGCCACCACCAGGGCCGGCCTGCTGCCGCCGCCGCTGCGCGACCGCTTCGGCTTCACCGGGCACATGGAGTTCTACGCCCCGGCCGAGCTCCAGCGGGTGGTGCACCGCTCGGCCGCGCTGCTGGACGTGGAGATAGACCCGGCCGGTGCGGCCGAGATCGCCGGGCGCTCGCGGGGCACCCCGCGCATCGCCAACCGGCTGCTGCGCCGGGTCCGCGACTACGCCCAGGTCCGGCACGACGGCCTGGTCAACGCCGAGATCGCCGCCCAGGCGCTGGACGTCTACGAGGTGGACGCCCGCGGGCTGGACCGGCTGGACCGCGCGGTGCTGGACGCGCTGCTGCGGCTGTTCGGCGGCGGTCCGGTCGGTTTGTCGACACTCGCCGTCGCCGTGGGGGAGGAGTCCGAGACGGTCGAGGAGGTCGCCGAGCCCTTCCTGGTCCGCGAGGGGCTGCTCGCCCGCACTCCGCGTGGTCGGATCGCCACCGCTGCCGCCTGGCAGCACCTCGGCCTGACTCCGCCGGTCCAGACCACTCGCAGAAGTGTTCCGGCGCAGTCGGAGCTGTTCCCCGCCGACGAAAGTTGACCGCCATCGGCTGAACGGGTGAGATCGGCGGGTCGGCTCCCGTCCGGTGCTCCCGAGGTGGCGCGGGGAGTGGCCCGGAGCGAAGTCCGGTGAAACTGTGCAGGCGGAGGGTCGCCACTTTCGGCGGCAGGATGCGATGCTTGGCGTTGTCCGATCGATTCGGGGTCGCCTAGACTCCGCCGGACCGCCCCTCTCACCTGACGGGCCGACCAATACCACACAGGCCGCCGGCCGGCGGCCCGTAAAGGACCCTGGCTGCAGTGAACCTCATCATCCTTCTCCTCCCGATCATCGCGATCGTGCTCATGTTCCGGTCGCAGAAGAAGCGCCAGCAGCAGATGCAGCAGATGCAGACGGCGCTGGAGCCCGGGGCGGGGGTGCGCACCATCGGTGGCCTGTACGCCCAGGTGAAGGCGGTCAACGAGGAGACCGTCGAGCTGGAGATCGCGCCCGGCGTGGTCACCCACTTCACCAAGAGCGCCGTCGCGGCCGTCCTGGACCCCCAGGAGTACGACGCGATCATCAACGGCCGCCCCGCCGATGACGAGCTGCCCGAGCCGGAGGCCGAGGACGCCGACGCCGCGCCGGTCGAGGACAAGCCGCTGACGCTCACCAAGGACAGCGCCGCGAAGGGCGATGCCGAGGGCGGGGCTCCCGAGAGCAAGTAGTACGGCCGGGCAACCCGCCCGGCCGCGCGGCATCCGCCGCGAGCCCACAGGACCTCAGGGCCGCAGAACCGCCGTACCCCCGTCCCGACTATCGCCGGCCGGGGGTACGGCCGGGAAAGTGGCATGGACAGGGAGAAACGAGCAAGGTGGCAACACCCAAGTCGCGCCCGCGCGACGGCTACCCAGGGCGGGCGCTGGCCCTCATCCTGGTCGTCACCGTCGGACTGGTCGCCCTCATGTTCGGGACGGGCACCACCAAGCCCCGGCTCGGGATCGATCTCGCCGGTGGCACCAGCATCACGCTGACCGCGAAGTCGTCCGATCCCAAGGCTCTCAACAAGTCCAACATGGACATCGCCGTCGGGATCATCGAGCGCCGCGTCAACGGCATGGGTGTCTCCGAGGCGGAGGTCCAGACCCAGGGCTCGGACACGATCATCGTGAACATCCCCAAGGGCGGTGACCGGCAGAACGCGGCGGACCAGGTGGGTACCACCGCGAAGCTGTTCTTCCGCCCGGTCCTGGCCGTTGCCCCCAGCGGCATCTCCGCACCGGAGCCGACCGGCACCCCGTCCGCGGCCGCCACCGGCACCCCGGGCGCCACGCCGGCCGCCACCCCCTCCGCCGGTGCCCAGTCCGCGGCCCCGAGCGCCACCAAGCAGGGCCGCCCCGCGAGCGAGGCGCTGGCCGCCGAGGGCGCCAGCCCGACCGCCGCCGCCACCGGTGCCGCCCCCGCCGCCACCGGCAGCGCGGCCCCGGCCGCCACCGGCGCCCCGAGCACCCCGGCCGTCCCGCAGACCCCGGCCGACATCAGCAACGCGATGACCCAGGGCACCGTGCCGCCCGAGCTGGCCGCCGCCTTCGCCGCCCTGGACTGCTCCAAGCCGGACGTCCGCGCCGCCCAGACCGGCGCCGAGGACAAGGCCGTCGTCGCCTGCTCCCAGAAGGCCGAGAACGGCTACTACGAGAAGCTGGCCCTCGGCCCCGCGGCCGTGAAGGGCGCGGACGTCTCCAAGGCCCAGGCCAGCATCGACACCCAGACGGGTGCCGGCTGGCAGGTCCAGCTGCAGTTCAACGGCACCGGCACCGACGCCTTCGCCAAGGTCACCGGCCAGCTGGCCGCCCAGGCCCCGCCGACCAACCAGTTCGCCATCGTGCTGGACAACCAGGTGGTCTCCCACCCGCAGGTCAACGGGCCGATCCCGGGTGGCAGCGCGGTCATCACCGGCCGCTTCAGCCAGGCCGAGGCACAGGACCTCGCCAACGTGCTGAGCTACGGCGCCCTGCCGCTGGAGTTCGCCAAGAGCGACATCACCACCGTCTCCCCGGCGCTCGGCAGCGACCAGCTCAAGGCCGGTCTGGTCGCCGGCCTGATCGGCATGGTCCTGGTGGTCGCCTACTCGCTGATCTACTACCGCGGCCTCGGCCTGGTCTCGATCGCCGGTCTGCTCGTCTCGGCGGCCCTGACCTACTCGATCATGAGCCTGCTCGGCAACGCGATCGGCTTCGCGCTGAACCTGCCGGCGGTCTGCGGTGCGATCGTCGCGATCGGCATCACCGCCGACTCCTTCATCGTGTACTTCGAGCGCATCCGCGACGAGGTCCGCGAGGGCGCCCCGCTGCGCCCGGCGGTCCAGCGGGCCTGGCCGCGCGCCCGGCGCACCATCCTGGTCTCGGACTTCGTGTCCTTCCTCTGTGCCGCCGTGCTCTACGTGGTCTCGGTCGGCAAGGTCCAGGGCTTCGCGTTCACCCTGGGTCTGACCACCCTGCTCGACGTGGTGGTGATCTTCCTCTTCACCAAGCCGCTGATCACGCTGCTGGCCCGCCGGAAGTTCTTCCTGAACGGCCACCCGTGGTCCGGCCTGGACCCGAAGCGGCTGGGCGCCCGCCCGCCGCTGCGCAGCAGCCGTCGCCGTAGCCCCTCCTCTGCCGCCGTGAAGGAGGCCTGACACCGTGTCACGCTTCTCCAACCTGGGCCACCGGCTCTACCAGGGCGAAGTCAGCTTCGACTTCGTCGGACGCCGTAAGCTCTGGTACTCCATCTCCGGCGTGATCGTGCTGGTCGCGGCGATCGGCCTGGCCATGGGCCTGCACCTGGGCATCGAGTTCAAGGGCGGCTCGGTCTACACCGTGGCCAAGCCCGGCCTGACGGTCTCCCAGGCGCAGGACACCGCCAACGGGGTCGTCTCCTCGCACCCGCTGGTGCAGTCGACCGACAGCGGCAAGATCCGCATCCAGGTCAGCACCGAGGAGCCGAAGAGCTCGGACGAGATCCGCTCCGAGCTCTCGCAGAAGCTCGGCGTGCCGCTGGACACCGTCGAGGCCCAGGTGATCGGCCCCAGCTGGGGCAAGCAGATCTCCCAGAAGGCGCTCACCGGCCTGATCGTCTTCATGGTCCTGGTGACGGTCTACCTGGCGATCGCCTTCGAGTGGCGGATGGCGGTCTCCGCCCTGGTCGCCCTCATCCACGACCTCCTGATCACCATCGGCGTGTACGCCCTGGTGGGCTTCGAGGTCACCCCGGGTACGGTGATCGGCTTCCTGACCATCCTCGGTTACTCGCTCTACGACACGGTCGTCGTCTTCGACACCGTGAAGGAGAACACCAAGGGGATCACCAAGCAGAACAAGCTCACCTACAGCGAGGCCGCCAACGCCGGCCTCAACCAGACCCTGGTGCGCTCGCTCAACACCACCGTGGTGGCGCTGCTGCCGGTCGCCGCGCTGCTGTTCATCGGTGGCGGCCTGCTGGGCGCCGGCACCCTGAACGACATCTCGCTCGCGCTGTTCATCGGCCTCGCGGCCGGTGCCTACTCCTCGATCTGCGTCGCCACCCCGCTGCTGGCGCAGCTCAAGGAGGAGCAGCCGGAGATGAAGGCGCTGCGCAAGCGGGTCCTGCAGCACCGGGCCGCCGCGGCCGCCAAGGCCGAGGCCGCGGACGGTGCCGAGGCGGACGGGGAGCCGACGGGCGAGGAGCAGCCTGCGGGTATGGTCGGACAGCGTGGCCGGTCGGCCGGCACCGCCCGTGCCAAGGGCCGTCCGTCCACCAAGCGCTGACCCCGGGCAGGACCCCGGGCCCCACCGGACCGTTAAGGACAGAACCGTGACCACCGTCGACACCGCACTGGCCGAGCTGCTGAACAGCCGGATCCGGGACGTCCCGGACTACCCGAAGCCGGGTGTGCTGTTCAAGGACATCGCGCCGCTGCTCGCCGACGCCGAGGCCTTCGGCGCCCTGACCGGCGCGCTGGCGGACCGGGCCGCGCAGCTCGGTGCGACCAAGGTGGTGGGCCTGGAGGCGCGCGGCTTCGTGCTGGCGGCTCCGGCGGCCTTCGCGGCCGGGCTCGGCTTCGTGCCGATCCGCAAGCAGGGCAAGCTGCCCGGTGAGGTGTTCCGGCGCTCGTACGAGCTGGAGTATGGCTCGGCGACGCTGGAGGTGCAGTGCGACGCCTTCGTTCCCGGTGAGCGGGTGCTGGTGGTGGACGACGTGCTGGCCACCGGCGGCACCATCGGCGCCTCGCTGGACCTGGTGAAGGAGGCCGGGGCCGAGCTGGCGGGCGTCGTGGTGCTGATGGAGCTGGGCTTCCTGGACGGCCGCGAGCGGCTGGCCGGGCACCTGGACGGCGCTCCGCTGGAGACGCTGGTCACGGTCTGACGGACACCTCGGAAGGACGGCGGTCGGAACATCCGACCGCCGTCCTTCCGTTTCCTGGCACGGCCGGATGAACACCCCGGCGCCCGGCTCGGTACCATGAAGATTCATCCCCTCCCGGTTCTGCCCGACCGTTCGGGTCCCGGCAGGGGTCGGCCCCGGTGCCCCGAGGAGTTGTCCTTGCCCGACGAGGTTGTGCCCACGGCCGCAGCGGCCACCCCCGAAAACCGTCCCACGCCCTCGGGGGCCACCCCGGCACGCCCGGCGCCGACCTCGTCGCGTTCGCTCGGCCCCTCCGGCCGCGGCTCCACCGGCGGCATGCGAGCCCGGCTGGCCCGCCTGGGCGGCCAGCGCTCCAGCGTGCTCAACCCCGTCCTGGAGCCGCTGTTCCGCTCGATCCGGGCCAACGACCCCAAGGCCGACCCGGCGCTGCTGCGCGACATAGAGAAGGCGTACGCGGTCGCCGAGAAGTGGCACCGCGGGCAGAAGCGCAAGAGCGGCGACCCGTACATCACCCACCCGCTGGCCGTGGCGACGATCCTGGCCGAGCTCGGCATGGACGCCCCGACCCTGATGGCCGGGCTGCTGCACGACACCGTCGAGGACACCGACTACGGCCTGGAGACCCTGCGCAAAGACTTCGGCGACTCGGTGGCCCTGCTGGTGGACGGCGTCACCAAGCTGGACCGGGTCAAGTTCGGCGAGGCCGCGCAGGCCGAGACCGTCCGCAAGATGGTCGTGGCGATGGCCAAGGACCCGCGGGTCCTGGTGATCAAGCTGGCCGACCGCCTGCACAACATGCGCACGATGCGCTACCTCAAGCGGGAGAAGCAGGAGAAGAAGGCCCGCGAGACGCTGGAGATCTACGCCCCGCTGGCGCACCGGCTGGGCATGAACACCATCAAGTGGGAGCTGGAGGACCTCGCCTTCGCGATCCTCTACCCCAAGATGTACGACGAGATCGTCCGGCTGGTCGCCGAGCGCGCCCCCAAGCGGGACGAGTACCTGGCGACCGTCATCGACCAGGTCCAGGCGGACCTGCGCGGCGCCCGGATCACCGCCTCCGTCACCGGCCGGCCGAAGCACTACTACTCGGTCTACCAGAAGATGATCGTCCGGGGCCGGGACTTCGCCGAGATCTACGACCTGGTGGGCATCCGGGTCCTGGTCGACACCGTCCGCGACTGCTACGCGGCGCTGGGCACCATCCACGCGCGGTGGAACCCGGTGCCGGGGCGGTTCAAGGACTACATCGCGATGCCCAAGTTCAACATGTACCAGTCGCTGCACACCACGGTGATCGGTCCCGGGGGCAAGCCGGTCGAGCTGCAGATCCGCACCTTCGACATGCACCGGCGGGCCGAGTACGGCATCGCCGCGCACTGGAAGTACAAGCAGCGCGCGGTGGCCGGGGCGTCCAAGGTGCGTACCGACACCCCGACCCAGGTCCGCAAGGACGACAAGGCCGACGCCGTCAACGAGATGGCCTGGCTGCGGCAGCTGCTGGACTGGCAGAAGGAGACCGCCGACCCGGGCGAGTTCCTGGAGTCGCTGCGCTTCGACCTGGCCAGCAACGAGGTCTTCGTCTTCACCCCCAAGGGCGACGTGATAGCCCTGCCGGCCGGGGCCACCCCGGTCGACTTCGCCTTCGCCGTGCACACCGAGGTCGGCTACCGGACGATAGGCGCCCGGGTCAACGGGCGGCTGGTGCCGCTGGAGTCGACCCTGGAGAACGGCGACACCGTCGAGGTGTTCACCTCCAAGGCGGAGAACGCCGGCCCGTCCCGGGACTGGCTGGGCTTCGTCAAGTCGCCGCGCGCCCGCAACAAGATCCGCGCCTGGTTCTCCAAGGAGCGCCGCGAGGAGGCGATCGAGCACGGCAAGGAGGCGATCGTCCGGGCGATGCGCAAGCAGGGCCTGCCGATCCAGCGGATCCTGACCGGCGACTCGCTGGTCACCCTGGCCCACGAGATGCGCTACCCCGACATCTCCTCGCTCTACGCCGCGATCGGAGAGGGCCACGTCGCCGCGCCGAACATCGTGCAGAAGCTGGTGCAGGCGCTCGGCGGCGAGGAGGGCGCGACCGAGGACCTGGCGGAGACCGCCACCCCGACCCACGACAACCGCCGTGCGGCGCGCCGCCGGGCCAAGGGCGACCCGGGGGTGATCGTCAAGGGTGTCGAGGACGTCTGGGTCAAGCTCTCCCGCTGCTGCACCCCGGTGCCGGGCGACCCGATCGTCGGCTTCGTGACCCGCGGCAACGGCGTCTCGGTGCACCGCGCGGACTGCGTCAACGTGGACGCGCTGAGCCAGCAGCCGGAGCGCATGATCGACGTCGAGTGGGCGGCCACCCAGTCCTCGGTCTTCCTGGTGGCCATCCAGGTCGAGGCGCTGGACCGCTCCCGGCTGCTCTCGGACGTCACCCGGGTGCTGTCCGACCAGCACGTCAACATCCTGTCGGCGGCGGTGCAGACCTCCCGGGACCGGGTGGCGATGAGCCGCTTCACCTTCGAGATGGGCGACCCGAAGCACCTGGGCCACGTGCTCAAGGCGGTGCGCGGCGTCGAGGGCGTGTACGACGTCTACCGCGTCACCTCCGCCCGCAAGTAGCGGCGCCGCCCCGCCCCGCCCTGGGGCGGCAACAGCGCGGAAGGCCCCCCGGGAGTGCTCCCGGGGGGCCTTCGCGGTTCGGCGGGTCAGGGCGGTCAGCCGCTGAACTCCTCCTGGCTCTTGTGCGCCTGGTCCAGCAGGGTCCGCACGCCGGCCAGCTCGGACTCCAGCTTGGCGACCTTGGAGGAGTTGCCGGCCGCGCGGGCCTTGTCCAGGTCGGCCTGGATCTTGTCGGCCTTCGCCTGGAACAGGCCCACCATGCCGGCCGCGCGGGCCTTGGCCTCCGGGTTGGAGCGCTTCCACTCGGCCTCCTCGGCCTCGCGGATGGCCCGCTCGACCGCGTTCAGCCGGCCGTCCAGCTTCGGACGGACCTCGCGCGGCACGTGGCCGATGGCCTCCCAGCGCTCGTTGACCTCGCGCAGCGCGGCCTTGGCGGCCTTGAGGTCGGTGATCGGCAGGATCGCCTCGGCCTCGGCGGCCAGCGCCTCCTTGAGCTTCTGGTTCTCCACCTGCTCGGCGTCCCGCTCGCTGAACACCGCGGAGCGGGCCTGGAAGAAGACGTCCTGGGCGCCGCGGAACCGCGCCCACAGCTCGTCCTCGATGTCCCGCTGGGCCCGGCCGGCGGCCTTCCAGCGCGCCATCAGGTCGCGGTAGGAGGCGGCGGTGCTGCCCCACTCCGTGGACGAGGACAGCGCCTCGGCCTCGGCGACCAGCGACTCCTTGGTCTGCCGCGCCCTCTCGCGCTCGGCGTCCAGGGTGGCGAAGTGCGCCTTGCGGTGCTTGGAGAAGACCGAGCGGGCGTGCGAGAAGCGGTGCCACAGCTCGTCGTCGCTCTTGCGGTCAAGCCGCGGCAGGCCCTTCCAGGTGTCCACCAGGGCGCGCAGCCGGTCCCCGGCCTCCCGCCACTGGGTGGACTCGGCGAGCTGCTCGGCCTCGGAGACCAGGGCCTCCTTGGCCGAACGGGCCTCGTCCTGGGCCTTGGCGCGAGCGGCCTTGCGCTGCTCGCGCCGGCTCTCGATCTCACCGGCGAGCGTGTCCAGCCGCTTGGCCAGGCCCTCCAGGTCGCCGACCGCGTGCCCCTCGACCACCTGGGCACGCAGGTGCTCCAGCGCGGCCTGGGCGTCCTTCGCGGCCAGGTCGGTGGTGCGCACCCGCTTCTCCAGCAGGCCGATCTCCACCTCGATGCCCTGGTACTTGCGCTCGAAGTAGGCGAGGGCCTCCTCGGGCGAGCCGGCCTGCCAGGAACCGACGACGCGTTCACCGTCGGCCGTCCTGACGTAGACCGTGCCCTGCTCGTCCACACGGCCCCACGGGTCGCTGCTCATAGCGCGTCCTCCACATGACGTCGCGCCCGCGCCGGGGCGGCGCGCGTCCGTCGTCCACAGTTGATGTGCGACGGACCGAAAGAGTCCGCCGTCCCCGTCCGCCGTGCCTTGCTGCCGAGGGTGACGGCTAGGCGGATCCGGGCACCCTATACAACGCCAACATAGGCGACCAGGACCGGTGCTGTCCGCATCCGGGCCGGGCGATTTCGGTCCGGGGCCGTGCGGGGGCGGCGCGCACGCCGCCCGCCGACGGCCCCGGAGTCGGTCAACCCTTCGCCACCGTAACGGAGTTGAAGGTGACGTCGGCCATCGGGTGGCCGTCGGGCGAGCCTTCCAGGGTGCCCGCGGCGGCGATCTTCTGCACCGCGTCCAGACCGCCGGTGATCTTGCCGAAGGGCGTGTAGTTCGGCGGCAGCTTGGTGTCCTTGTAGACCAGGAAGAACTGGCTGCCGTTGGTGCCCGGGCCCGAGTTGGCCATCGCCACGGTGCCGGCCGGGTAGGTCGCGCCGGCCAGGTTCTCGTCCGCGAACTTGTAGCCGGGACCGCCGGTGCCGCCCGGGACGGTCGCGCTGGCGGTCGGGTCGCCGCACTGGAGCACGAAGATGCCGTCGGTGGTGAGGCGGTGGCACTTGGTGTGGTCGAAGTACTTCTCGCCGGCCAGGAAGGCGAAGGAGTTCACGGTGTGCGGGGCCTTGGCCGCGTCCAGCGCGATCGTCACCTTGCCGCAGTTGCTGTCCAGCGTCATGGCGTACGAGCCGCTCGGATCGATCGTCATCGGCGGCTCGGCCTGCCACTGCTTGCCGTTGGGCGCGCCCGGCGCCGGGGCGGCGCAGCCCTCGACCGGCTTGCGGGTCGGGGTGGTCGGCTCCGCGGTCGGCGCGGCCTGGGCGCTGTTCGCGGCCGAGGCCTTCTTGTCGCCCTTGTCGTCCGAACTGAACGCGCCGGTGGCGATCAGGGTGCCACCGCCGGCCAGCACCACGACCGCGAGCGAGGCGCCCAGGATCGTGTTGCGCCGCTTGCGCGCGGCCTCGGCCGCGACCCGGCGCTCCAACTGGCGCTCGTACTTCTCTCGGGCGAGCTGCCGCCGCCGCTGTTCGCTGCTGACCACCGGCCGTGTCTCCTACGGATGTGCGGGAAAAGTGGATGGATTCCGGAGCGGATCATCGCATCCCTCGGCGGCCAAGTGTAGGGACCCGGCCCGTAAGAACGCGGTGAACCTGTCAGGCCGCGCGCCCCGCCACCGCCATCTGGTTCGCAACCGGACCCGGACCGCCGGTAGGCTGCGCTTACACCACTTGACTTGCATCCCGTAGCCGTCGCCGACCACATAACGAAGGACGAGCGTGTTCATCGCCGGATTCCCCGCTGGAGCCTGGGGCACCAACTGCTACCTGGTCGCTCCGGCGGCGGGCGAGGAGTGCGTCATCGTCGATCCCGGCCACCAGGCGGCCCGGGGCGTCGAGGAGATGGTCCGCGAGCACCGGCTGAAGCCCGTCGCCGTGCTGCTCACCCACGGCCACATCGACCACGTGGCCTCGGTGGTCCCGGTCTGCGGCGCCCGCGGCGTCCCGGCCTGGATCCACCCCGAGGACCGCTACATGATGTCCGACCCGGAGAAGGCGCTCGGCCGCTCCCTGGGCACCCAGCTGATGGGCGAGCTCACCGTCGGCGAGCCCGACGACGTGCGCGAGCTCACCGACGGCAGCGTGCTGGAGCTGGCCGGCCTGAAGCTCACGGTGGACCACGCCCCGGGCCATACCGGGGGGTCGGTGACCTTCCGGACGCCCGGTGCCGAGGACCTCCCCCCGGTGCTGTTCTCGGGCGACCTGCTGTTCGCCGGCTCCATAGGGCGTACCGACCTCCCGGGCGGGGACAGCGAGGCGATCATGAACTCGCTGGCCCGGGTGTGCCTGCCCCTCGACGACTCCACCGTGGTCCTCTCCGGCCACGGCGGTCAGACCACCATCGGCCGCGAGCGCGCCACCAACCCCTACCTCCGACAGGCAGCAGGGGCGGCGGGCGCCCCGGCTTTCCCGCGACGAGGAATGTGACGGAAGAGAAGTTGAGCACCTTCACCGCCCCCAAGGGCACCTACGACCTGCTGCCCCCCAGCTCCGCGACGTTCCTGGCGATCCGCGACCGGCTCTCCGAGCCCTCCCGCCGGGCCGGTTACGGCTACGTCGAGACCCCGGTCTTCGAGGACGTGAAGCTGTTCTCCCGCGGTGTCGGCGAGTCCACCGACATCGTCTCCAAGGAGATGTACACCCTCACCACCAAGGGCGGCGACGAGCTCGCGCTGCGCCCCGAGGGCACCGCCCCGGTGCTGCGCGCCGCCCTTCAGGCCAACCTGCACAAGCAGGGCAACCTGCCGGTCAAGCTCTGGTACTCCGCCTCGTACTACCGCTACGAGCGCGCCCAGAAGGGCCGCTACCGCCAGTTCTCCCAGGTCGGCGCCGAGGCGATCGGCGCGGAGGACCCGGCGCTCGACGCCGAGCTGGTCATCCTGGCCGACGACGCCTTCAGCTCGCTCGGGGTGCGGAACTACTCGCTGCTGCTCAACAGCCTCGGCGACAAGCAGTGCCGCCCCGTCTACCGCGCCGCGCTGATCGAGTTCCTCTCCGGCCTGGACCTGGACGAGGAGACCCGCCGCCGCGCCGAGATCAACCCGCTGCGCGTCCTCGACGACAAGCGCGAGTCCGTGCAGGCCCAGCTGGTCGACGCGCCGATGCTGCGCGACTACCTGTGCGAGGAGTGCAAGGCGTACCACGAGAAGGTGCGCGAGCTGCTCACCGCGGCGGGCGTGGCCTACGTGGACGACCCCAAGCTGGTGCGCGGCCTGGACTACTACACCCGCACCACCTTCGAGTTCGTGCACAACGGCCTCGGCGCCCAGTCCGCGATCGGCGGCGGCGGCCGCTACGACGGCCTGTCCGAGATGATCGGCGGCCCGGCGCTGCCGTCCGTCGGCTGGGCGCTCGGCGTGGACCGCACCTTCCTCGCGATGGAGGCCGAGGGCATCGCCCTGGAGCTGCCGTCCGCCACCGCCGTGTACGCCGTCGCGCTCGGCGAGGAGGCCAAGGACGTCCTGTTCGCCAAGGTGACCGAGCTGCGCCGGGCCGGTGTGGCCACCGACCTCGCCTTCGGCGTCAAGAGCATCAAGAACGCCATGAAGTCCGCCGACCGGTCCGGCGCCCGCTTCGCCCTGATCGCCGGGGACCGGGACCTCGCCGAGGGCGTCGTCCAGCTCAAGGACCTGAGCACCGGCGAGCAGACCCCCGTCGCCCTCGACGCACTCGTCACCACCCTGAAGGAGAAGCAGCTGTGATCCGCACGCACGACGCGGGCACGCTCCGCCCGGAGCACGCAGGCACCACCGTCACCCTGGCCGGCTGGGTCGCCCGCCGCCGCGACCACGGCGGCGTCGCCTTCATCGATCTGCGCGACGCCTCCGGCACCGTGCAGATCGTGGTCCGCGACCTCGACTCGGTGCACGGCCTGCGCGCCGAGTACTGCGTCAAGGTCGTCGGCGACGTCCGGGTCCGCCCCGAGGGCAACGAGAACCCGGACATCCCGACCGGCGCCGTCGAGGTCGTCGTCAGCGAGATCGAGGTGCTCTCCGAGGCCGCCCCGCTGCCCTTCCCGGTCGCCGAGTACGAGCCGGGCACGGTCAACGAGGAGGTCCGGCTGCGCTACCGCTACCTGGACCTGCGCCGTGAGGGCCCGGCCAAGGGCCTGCGCCTGCGCTCCAAGGTCAACAACATCATCCGCCGGGTGATGGAGGAGAACGACTACCTCGACATCGAGACGCCGTACCTCACCCGCTCCACCCCCGAGGGCGCCCGCGACTTCCTCGTCCCGGTCCGCCTCCAGCCCGGCCACTGGTACGCCCTGCCGCAGTCGCCCCAGCTGTTCAAGCAGCTGCTGATGGTGGCCGGCATGGAGCGCTACTACCAGATCGCCCGCTGCTTCCGCGACGAGGACTTCCGCGCCGACCGGCAGCCGGAGTTCACCCAGCTGGACATCGAGGCCTCCTTCGTCGACCAGGAGGACATCCTGGCCCTCGGCGAGAAGATCATCGGCGCCATCTGGCGCGAGGTGCACGGCTACGAGGTCCCGAACCCGCTGCCGCGGATGACCTACGCGGACGCCATGGGCCGCTACGGCTCGGACAAGCCGGACGTCCGCTTCGGCCAGGAGCTCACCGACCTGACCGAGTACTTCAAGGGCACCGACTTCCGCGTCTTCCAGGCCCCGTACGTCGGCGCCGTGGTCATGCCCGGCGGTGCCTCGCAGCCGCGCAAGCAGCTGGACGCCTGGCAGGACTGGGCCAAGGCGCGCGGCGCCAAGGGCCTGGCGTACGTCCTCATCGACGCCGAGACCGGCGAGCTGCGCGGCCCGGTCGCCAAGAACCTCTCCGAGGAGCACCTGGCCGGCCTCGCCGCCGCCGCGGGCGCCAAGAACGGCGACGCGATCTTCTTCGCGGCCGGCAAGGAGCGCGCCTCGCAGGAGCTGCTCGGCGCCGCCCGTCTGGAGATCGGCCGCCGCTGCGAGCTGATCGACGAGTCCAAGTGGGCCTTCCTCTGGGTCGTCGACTTCCCGATGTTCGAGCCGATCGAGGACGACAAGGGTCAGTTCCAGGGCTGGCACGCGGTGCACCACCCGTTCACCGCCCCGACCGCGGAGTCGCTGGCCACCTTCGACACCGACCCGGGCTCGGCGCTGTCCAACGCCTACGACCTGGTCCTCAACGGCTCGGAGCTGGGCGGCGGTTCGATCCGTATCCACCAGCGCGACGTGCAGAAGCGGGCGTTCGACGCGATCGGCCTCTCCGAGGAGGAGGCGGCCTCGCAGTTCGGCTTCCTGCT
Source organism: Kitasatospora sp. NPDC001132 (assembly GCF_053598415.1). Lineage (NCBI taxonomy): Bacteria > Bacillati > Actinomycetota > Actinomycetes > Kitasatosporales > Streptomycetaceae > Kitasatospora > Kitasatospora sp. NPDC001132. The sequence continues at coordinate 102,264 of NZ_JBSFKF010000012.1, forward strand.
GGACGCCTTCAACTACGGCCCGCCGCCGCACGGTGGTGTCGCCTTCGGCCTGGACCGCATCGTCACGCTGCTGGGCGGGTACGACACCATCCGGGACGTCATCGCCTTCCCGAAGACGTCCACCGGCGGCGACCCGCTGACCGGTGCCCCGACCCCGATCACCCCGGCACAGCGCCGCGAGGCCGGCGTGGACGCCCAGCCGAAGGTCCGCGAGGACGCCAAGGGCGAGGCTCAGCCCAAGTCCTGACACCGCGTCATCCGCTAACCTGCAACGGCCCCGGACGGTCCACCCACCGTCCGGGGCCGGTCCACAACGGTGTGTGACACAGGGAGGGTTGACTCAATGCAGGTCACAACGAGAGTCGAATGTCCGGATGACGCCCCGGCGACCAGGCGCGTCCACATGGCCGCGTTCCCAGGGCCGGACGAGGCGGACCTGGTGGACGCGCTGCGCCGCGATCCCGCCTGGCTGCCCGGCCTGTCCGTGGTGGCGGTCGACGAGGCCGGGCTGGTGATCGGGCACGCGCTGCTGAGCCGGCTGCGGGTCGGCGACGGCAGGGGGCTGGCGCTCGCGCCGGTCGCGGTGGCGCCCGAGTGGCAGCGCCGGGGCGTCGGCGAGCTGGTCGTCCGGGCCGCGCTGACGGCGGCCGAGGACGCGGGCGAGAAGCTCGTGGTCGTCCTCGGCGATCCGGAGTACTACAAGCGGTTCGGCTTCGCGCCGGCCGGGCGGCACGAGGTCACCGGCCCGTTCGAGGTGCCGGAGACGTACTTCCAGGCGCTGCCGCTGACGGGGTACGACGGCGGCCCGCGCGGGCTCTGCCGCTACCCCGAGCCCTTCCTCGCCCTCTAGGGCCCGTCTCCCTCGGGTGCCTCTCCCAGGGCCGGTCCACGAGACCGCCCCGGTCGCCACGGCCCCGCCGACCTGCGGATCCGGCCAGCGGCGCCTACGGTGAGTGCGCATCAGCATTCGACCGAACGGAGGACCCGAGGGTGGCCGAGCAGCAGCGCAGCGGCAAGCCGGAGAAGCTGGCCAAGAGGCCGTACGAGAGGGAGCTGCTGCGGCTCCAGCAGGAGCTGGTGAAGCTCCAGGAGTGGGTGCGGGTCGAGGGCGCCCGGCTGGTGGTGGTCTTCGAGGGGCGTGATGCGGCGGGCAAGGGCGGAGCGATCCAGCGGGTGACGGAGTACCTGAACCCGCGCATCGCCCGGGTCGCGGCGCTGCCCACGCCGACCGAGCGGCAGAAGACCCAGTGGTACTTCCAGCGCTACGTCGAGCACCTGCCGGCCGCCGGGGAGATCGTGCTGTTCGACCGCAGCTGGTACAACCGCGCGGGCGTCGAGCGCGTGATGGGCTTCTGCGACGACGACGAGTACTGGCAGTTCCTGCACCAGTGCCCGACCTTCGAACGGATGCTGATCGAGTCGGGCATCCTGCTGCGCAAGTACTGGTTCTCGGTGAGCGACACCGAGCAGGAGCGGCGGTTCCGGGACCGGCTGGCGGACCCGATGAAGCGCTGGAAGCTCTCCCCGATGGACGTCGAGTCGATCACCCGCTGGGAGGACTACTCGCGGGCCAAGGACGAGATGTTCCTCCACACCGACGTCCCGGACTCGCCCTGGCACGTGGTGGAGAGCGACGACAAGCGCCGGGCCAGGATCAACATGATCGCCCACCTGCTGTCCACCGTGCCGTACCAGGAGACGAAGGTCCCGCAGATCAGGTTGCCGCGCCGCCCCGCGTCGCGCGGCTACCAGCGCCCCCCGCGTGACCTGCAGAAGTACGTCCCGGACCACGCCGCCGCGCTGGAGTAGCGGCCCGGGCTGTCCGGGGCCTCGCATAGGCTTCCGGTGTGGACGAACCGGACCTCTTCACCGCCGCAGCCGAGGAACGCCAGACCAGGGAGCCCGGCCGGGCTCCCCTGGCCGTACGGATGCGTCCGCGCACCCTGGACGAGGTGGCCGGGCAGCGGCAGCTGCTGAAGCCAGGCTCGCCGCTGCGCCGGCTGGTCGCGGGCTCGCGCGGCCCGGCGGCGACCAGCTCGGTGATCCTCTGGGGGCCGCCCGGCACCGGCAAGACCACCCTGGCGCACGTGATCAGCCAGGCCGTCGAGGGCCGCTTCGTGGAACTGTCCGCGATCACCGCCGGGGTCAAGGAGGTCCGGGCGGTGATCGACGGCGCCCGGCGGGCGGTCGGGATGTCCGGCCGGGAGACGGTGCTCTTCCTGGACGAGATCCACCGCTTCTCCAAGGCCCAGCAGGACTCTCTGCTGCCGGCCGTGGAGAACCGGTGGGTCACCCTGATCGCGGCGACGACGGAGAACCCGTACTTCTCGGTGATCTCCCCGCTGCTGTCCCGCTCGCTGCTGCTCACCCTGGAGTCGCTGACCGACGAGGACATCCGGGCGCTGCTGCGCCGCGCGGTGGCCGACGAGCGCGGCCTGCAGGGCGCGCTGGAACTGTCCGCGGAGGCCGAGGACCACCTGGTGCGCCTGGCCGGCGGGGACGCCCGCAAGGCGCTCACCACCCTGGAGGCGGCGGCCGGGGCGGCGCTGGAGGAGGGTGAGCCGAGCATCACGCTGGCCCTCACCGAGACGGCGGTCAACCACGCGGCGGTGCGTTACGACAAGGACGGCGACCAGCACTACGACGTGGCCAGCGCGCTGATCAAGTCGATCCGCGGCAGCGACGTGGACGCCACCCTGCACTACCTGGCCCGGATGATCGAGGCGGGGGAGGACCCGCGGTTCATCGCCCGCCGACTGATGATCTCGGCCAGCGAGGACGTCGGCCTGGCGGACCCGACGGCCCTGCAGACGGCGGTGGCGGCGGCCCAGGCGGTGGCCCTGATCGGCTTCCCGGAGGCCCGGATCATCCTCTCCCAGGCGGCCATCGCGCTGGCCCTCGCGCCCAAGTCCAACGCCGCCTACCTGGCGATCGACGCGGCGCTGGCGGACGTCCGGCAGGGCCTGGCCGGCGCCGTCCCGTCCCACCTGCGGGACGCCCACTACGGCGGCGCGGGCAAGCTCGGCCACGGCAAGGGCTACCGGTACCCGCACGACCTGCCGGAGGGCATCGCCGCCCAGCAGTACGCGCCGGACGCGGTGCACGGCAAGGAGTACTACCAGCCGACCAGGCGCGGCGGCGAGGCCCGGTACGCGGACGTGGTGGAGTGGACGCGCGGGCGGCTGCGGGGGGAGCGCAGGGCGGAGAAGAAGGACGGGAGGAAGCCCGAGGAGCAGCCCGGGGAAAAGGGCGAGTGATCCACCGGTATACTTCGTCGGAGTGCCATGTCCCGGGACGGCGGCGGGGGAGACCCCACCGACCGGCCGCACCAGCGGGGCATCGGCGGTAGGCCTCCTCCGGGAGGCCCGCACCAGGAGCGTCGCGCACCGTCACCGGTGTCGCGGGCGGCCCGGGTTCCCGGGTCCGTCCGTGTGACCAGCACTTCCGTGCCCGGCTCCGGAGAGCGGCTGATCCCATCGCGCAGGCGGCGGGGTTTTCTCCGGGTCGCGACATGCGACCTCCGTCAACACCTGGTGAAGCCGTATTCGTAAGCAAGGAAGGTTTGGTTCATGGCGAACCAGAAGCGTCCCAAGGTCAAGATCGCGCGCGCGCTCGGTGTGCCGCTGACCCCGAAGTCCGTCAAGTACTTCGAGGCCCGCCCGTACCCGCCCGGCCAGCACGGCCGTGGCCGCAAGCAGAACTCGGACTACAAGGTCCGTCTGCTCGAGAAGCAGCGTCTGCGCGCTCAGTACGACCTGAGCGAGAAGCAGATGGCGCGCGCGTTCGACCGCGCGAAGAAGGCCGAGGGCAAGACCGGTGAGGCGCTCGTCGCCGACCTGGAGACCCGTCTGGACTCCCTGGTCCTGCGTTCGGGCATCGCCCGCACCATCTACCAGGCCCGCCAGATGGTCGTCCACGGCCACATCGAGGTCAACGGTGGCAAGGTCAACAAGCCGTCGTTCCAGATGAAGCCGGGCTACGTGGTGACCGTCCGCGAGCGCAGCAAGGAGAAGGTCCCCTTCCAGGTCGCCCGTGAGGGTGGCTACGCGGGTGAGGGCCAGACCCCGAAGTACCTCGAGGTCAACCTGAAGGCCCTGGCCTTCCGCCTGGACCGTGCGCCGCAGCGCAAGGAGGTCCCGGTGATCTGTGACGAGCAGCTGGTCGTCGAGTACTACTCGCGCTGACCCGGCTTCGCTCTTCGCGGACACCAGCGAGCCCCCGTCGCCTTCCGAGGCGACGGGGGCTCGCCCCTTTTCCCGCCGGCGTCAGATGCTCTCGCCGGTCATCGCGGCGGCCAGCCGCAGGTGGGGGCGGGCCTCCTCGGCGCGGCCCTGGCGCTCCAGGGTGCGGCCGAGCATCAGCCGGGCGTAGTCCTCGGCCGGGTCGGCCTCCAGGATCCGCAGCAGCTCGGCCTCGGCGCGGCGCAGCTGGGCCGAGTGGAAGTAGCTGCGGGCCAGCAGCAGCCGGACGGAGAGGTTGGTCGGCTCCTCGGCCAGTACGCCTTCGAGCATGCGGGCCGCGTCGGTGTAGGCCTTGGAGTCGAAGTAGAACTTCGCCATGCGGTACTCGTCGGCGGCGTTGTTGACGGCCATGGTGTTCCTTCCGGGCGGTTACTTGCCTCCTCAAGCAATCGGCAAGTTTCAACTATTCCGCGCCGGTGAGGGCGCCGACGCGGGCAGCGCCGAGCGGGGGCCCGGGGCCGGCCCCCGGGCCGGCGCCGAGCCCCCGCCGCCGAGCGCCCGGACGACCGCCGCGTCCGGGTCCAGCAGGGTGCCGGCCTCGTAGCAGTCCTCGTACTCCTGGGCGGTCAGCCCGGCCAGGGCCCGCTCCGCGCACTCCTGGTGCGGGCCGAAGAAGCTCCGCGAGCCCAGGAACGGGTTGCCGACCGTGCGCCAGAGCCGGTGCGCGGCTCCCTGCAGCACCCGGGCCTCGCGCAGGTCACCCGGCTCGCCCGGTCTGCCCGGCTCCGTCTCCAGCAGCGCCAGCAGGTCGACGCCCAGCGCGAGGCCGAGCAGGTCGTGGAAGAGGTGGTGCAGCCGTACGCACTCCCGGGCCAGCGTCCGGGCGGGCTGGACGGCGCCGTCCAGCCAGTGCGAGTACGCCATCGCGTAGTGCACGTACCCGTAGGCCCACTGCTCGCCGTGCTCCTCGCACAGCTCGCGGGCCTGGCGGAACCAGAGCTCTCCGCTGTCCGGGTCGCCCTGGAACAGGTAGGCCAGGCCCAGTTCCAGCATGGCCATCACCACGTTGCTGTTGAGCTCGCCGATGGTCCGGTAGTGCCAGAGCGCCTCCTCGAACAGCTCGGCGGCCCGGTCGGGGTCGTCGCCGACCAGCGCGACACAGCCCTGGCGGTGGACGGCGTAGGCCAGGGCCCGGTCGTCGCCGGTGTTCAGCGCCTGGCGGCGGCAGTCCTCCAGTGCCGGTCGGGCGAAGCCGAGGTCGCCCTGGAGGACGGCCAGGTGACCGGTGACCCAGAGCGCCTTCGCCCGGACCTCGGTCGGCTCGCGGTCCAGGGCGAGCGCGCGGTCCAGCCAGTGCCGGCCCTCGTCGAGGTGGCCGCAGCCGACCCAGTAGAACCAGAGCGTGGCGGCCAGCAGCAGGGCGATCTGCTCCTCGCCGGGCTCGCCGAGGCAGTACTCCAGCGCCGCGCGGAGGTTGGCGTGGGCGAGCGCGGTGCGCTCGGCGGTCTCCGCCTGCCGGGGGCCGAACCACTCGGCCTCGCCCCAGGTGGCGACGCCCAGGTACCAGTCGCGGTGGCGGCGCAGCAGCCGCTGCTCCTCGCCGGCGGCGCGCAGCCACTGGCCGCCGTACTCGCGCAGGGAGTCCAGCAGCCGGAAGCGCACGCCGAAGGCGCTGTCCCCGCTCAGGACGACGGACTTGGCGACCAGCCCGTCCAGGAGGTCGAGCACCTCCTCGGCCTCGATGCCCTCGCCGGCGCAGACGTACTCGGCGGCCTCCAGGTCGAAGCCGCCGACGAAGACCGAGAGGCGGGCCCAGAGTAAACGTTCCTGCACAGTGCACAGCTCATGGCTCCAGCCGATCGTCGTGCGCAGCGCCCGGTGCCGGGGCAGGGCCGTCCGGGAGCCGCCGGTGAGCAGCCGGAAGCGGTCGTCCAGTCGGGCGGTGACCTGCTCCACGGACAGCGCGCGCAGCCGCCCGGCGGCCAGCTCCACGGCCAGCGGCAGGCCGTCCAGCCGGCGGCAGAGCAGCGCGACCGCCTCCGCGTTGGCCTCCGTCACCTCGAAGGACGGCAGCACCGCCCGGGCCCGGTCGGCGAACAGCCGGACCGCGTCCGGCAGCGCGCCCGGCCGCACCGGGCCGGGCGGCGCGAGGTCGACCGGCAGCGGCGCGAGGGCGAGCAGGTGCTCGCCCGAGGCCCGCAGGGCGGTGCGGCTGGTGGTCAGCAGCCGCAGGCCGGGCAGCGCCCGCAGCAGCGCGTCGGCCAGGTCGGCGCAGGCCTCCACCAGGTGCTCGCAGCCGTCCAGCACCAGCAGCAGGCGCCGGCCGGCCAGCCGCTCGGTCAGGACGTCCAGCGGCGGACGGGCGGTGCCGCCGGCGAACCGCAGCGCCTCCAGGACGGCGTCGCCGAGCAGCAGCCCGTCCTGCACCGGGGCCACGTCCACCAGCCAGGTGCCGTCCGGGAACGCGCCGGCCGCCCGCGCCGCCGCGCGCAGCGCCAGCCGGCTCTTGCCCACGCCGCCGGGACCGGTGACGGTCACCAGCCGGGCCGAGGCCAGCAGGCCGGTCAGCTCGGCCAGTTCGTCCTGCCGCCCGACGAAGGCCGTCACCTCGGCCGGCAGCCGGCCGGGCTCAGGACCGTGCGGTCCCGCCGCGGGCTCCCAGGGCTGTGCTCTCCGGTCCCCGGCCAAAGGCTGCTCCCCGTGCTCCAGGCCGGACCGCCGGGGTCCGGACGCGCGTAGGGCCGTACGGGCGACGGCCTGCCAGGCAGAACGAGGTGACCGGCCGGTAGGTTACGCGCGCGGATCGCACATCCGACCGGATCGCCGGGGAGAGAACCCGGTCCGGGAATCAGGCGTGGGCGCGATAGGGTTCCGTCTGAAGAACTGCAAGGCGAGGGAGCGCGCAAGGTGTCCGTGGGAGAGCTGGCCGGATTGCTCGTCGCCGTGTTCTGGGCGGTCCTGGTCACCCTGCTCGCCGTGGTGCTGGTCCGCCTCTCCCGGGTGCTCAAGGAGGCCGCCGTCCTGGTCTCCGCGGTGACCGAACAGGCCGTCCCGCTGCTGACCGACGCGGGCACCGCCGTGCGCAGCGCCAACCAGCAGCTGGAGCGGGTGGACGAGATCACCGCCAACGTGCAGGACGCCGCCGCCAACGCCAACGCGCTCTCCTCCACCGTGGCCGCCACCCTGGGCGGACCGCTGGTCAAGGTCGCGGCGTTCAGCTACGGCGTGCGCAAGGCCGTCGCGCGGCAGCAGGGCGGTCTGCCGCCGGTGCCGTCGCAGGTCGGCGAGCGCGAGGAGCTGGCCCGGCTGATCCGGGCCGAGGTGCGCGCCGCGACCGCGCCCAGGACCGGCCTGCTCTCCCGGGTCCGGCGTGCGGTGAGGGGCTGACGGCATGGGACGCGTCTTCTGGATGGCGGTCGGCGCCGGCGCCACCGTCTGGGCCATGAAGAAGGCCAACGAGGCCGCGCAGCGGCTCACCCCGGACAGCCTCTCCGGCACCGCCGCGCGCGGTGCGCTGCACCTGGGGGACCTGGCCAAGCAGTTCGCCCAGGACGTGAGGGCCGGAATGGCCGAGCGCGAGGAGCAGCTGAAGGACGACCTCGGGCTGCACGGCACCGCCGTGGCGGAGCCCCGCGGGGCCCGCCGGGTCCTGCGCGGGGAGCCGCAGTACCGAGCTATCTCGGCGGCGCCCGGTAGCCCGGCCGCCGCCCTGCCTCCGTCCCGCGCCCGTTCCGTACCCGACGGCGCCCGTACCACCCCCCAGACCACTGAAGAAACGCCCCGCCGTGCCCTGCCGCCGCGGGGCGGCACCCCGAACCGGAAGGACCAATAATGGAGTCGGCTGAGATCCGCCGCCGCTGGCTGCGCTTCTTCGAGGAGCGCGGCCACACCGTCGTTCCGTCGGCGTCCCTGGTCGCCGACGACCCCACCCTGCTGCTCGTCAACGCCGGCATGGTGCCGTTCAAGCCCTACTTCCTGGGCGAGGTCAAGCCGCAGTTCTCGCGCGCCACCAGCGTCCAGAAGTGCGTGCGCACCCTGGACATCGAGGAGGTCGGGAAGACCACCCGGCACGGCTCCTTCTTCCAGATGTGCGGCAACTTCTCCTTCGGCGACTACTTCAAGGAAGGAGCCATCAAGTTCGCGTGGGAGCTGCTCACCAGCCCCGTCGCGGACGGTGGCTACGGCCTGGAGAAGGAGAAGCTCTGGATCACCGTCTACAAGGACGACGACGAGGCCGAGCAGATCTGGCGTGACGTCATCGGCGTGCCCTCCGAGCGAATCCAGCGCCTGGGCATGAAGGACAACTTCTGGTCGATGGGCGTCCCCGGCCCGTGCGGCCCGTGCTCGGAGATCAACTACGACCGCGGCCCCGCGTACGGCGAGGAGGGCGGCCCGGCCGTCAACGGCGAGCGCTACCTGGAGATCTGGAACCTGGTCTTCATGCAGTACGAGCGCGGCCACGGCGACGGGAAGGACGGCTTCGAGATCCTCGGCGACCTGCCGAGCAGGAACATCGACACCGGCCTCGGCCTGGAGCGCCTCGCCGCCGTCCTGCAGGGTGTCGACAACCTCTTCGAGATCGACACCAGCCGGATGATCCTCGATCGCGCCGCCGAGCTCACCGGCCACAGCTACGGCGCCGACCACAAGTCGGACGTCTCGCTGCGCGTGGTCACCGACCACATCCGCACCGCGCTGATGCTGGTCGGCGACGGCGTCACCCCGGGCAATGAGGGCCGCGGCTACGTGCTGCGCCGCATCCTGCGCCGCGCCATCCGCAACATGCGCCTGCTGGGCGCCACCGAGCCGGTGGCCAAGGAGCTCATCGACGTCGCGATCAAGGCGATGGCCCCGCAGTACCCCGAGCTGGAGGCCGACCGCAAGCGCATCGAGACGGTCGTCGTCGGCGAGGAGGCCGCCTTCCTCCAGACCCTGAAGGCCGGCACCAACCTCCTGGACGTCGCGGTCACCGAGACCAAGCAGTCCGGCGGCGCGGTGCTCTCCGGCGAGCAGGCGTTCAAGCTGCACGACACCTACGGCTTCCCGATCGACCTCACCCTGGAGATGGCCGAGGAGCAGGGCCTCCAGGTGGACGAGGCCGGCTTCCGCCGCCTGATGCAGGAGCAGCGGGACCGCGCCAAGGCGGACGCCAAGGCCAAGAAGATGGGCCACGCCGACGTCGCCGCGTACCGCGAGGTCGCCGACAAGTCCGGTGCCAGCGTCTTCACCGGCTACGCCCTCACCGAGGGCGAGGCCACCGTGGTCGGCCTGCTGGTGGACGGCGTTCCCTCGCCGGCCGCCTCCGAGGGCGACGAGGTCGAGATCATCCTCGACCGCACCCCGTTCTACGCCGAGGGCGGCGGCCAGCTCGCCGACCAGGGCCGGATCCGGCTGGAGTCCGGCGCGGTGGTGGAGATCCGCGACGTGCAGCAGCCCGTGCCGGGCGTCATCGTGCACTCCGGCGGGGTGCTGTTCGGCGAGGTCGTGCTGGGCGCCTCGGCGTACGCCACGATCGACACCGAGCGCCGCCGGGCGATCGCCCGCGCCCACTCGGCCACCCACCTGACCCACCAGGCGCTGCGCGACGCGCTCGGCCCGACGGCCGCCCAGGCCGGCTCCGAGAACGCCCCCGGCCGCTTCCGCTTCGACTTCGGCTCGCCCGCCGCCGTCCCCGGCAGCGTGCTGGTCGACGTCGAGCAGAAGATCAACGACGTGCTGGGCCGCGAGCTGGAGGTCACCGCCGAGGTCATGACGATGGACCAGGCCCGCAAGGCCGGCGCCATCGCGATGTTCGGCGAGAAGTACGGCGACGAGGTCCGGGTCGTCACCATCGGCGACTTCTCCAAGGAGCTGTGCGGTGGCACCCACGTCGGCAACACCGCCCAGCTGGGCCTGGTGAAGCTGCTCGGCGAGTCCTCGATCGGCTCCGGCGTGCGCCGCGTCGAGGCGCTGGTCGGCTCCGACGCGTACCGCTTCCTGGCCCGTGAGCACACCGTGGTCTCCCAGCTCACCGAGCTGGTCAAGGGCCGCCCGGAGGAGCTGCCGGAGAAGATCTCGGGCATGCTCGCCAAGCTCAAGGACGCCGAGAAGGAGATCGAGCGCTTCCGCGCCGAGAAGGTGCTGGCCGCCGCGGCGGGCCTGGCCGACTCGGCCGAGGACGTGCACGGCATCGCCGTGGTCGCCGCTCAGGTCGCCGACGGCGTGGGCGCGGACGAGCTGCGCAAGCTGGTCCTGGACGTGCGCGGCCGCCTGGGCTCGCGCCCGGCCGTGGTCGCCGCCTTCACCGTGGCGAACGACCGCCCGCTGACCGTGATCGCCACCAACGAGGACGCCCGCGGCCGCGGCATCAAGGCCGGCGAGCTGGTCCGCACCGCCGCCAAGACCCTCGGCGGCGGCGGTGGCGGCAAGGACGACGTCGCCCAGGGCGGCGGCTCCAACCCGGCCGCGGTCGGCGAGGCCATCGCCGCGGTGCGCGGTCTGGTCGCGGAGCGCGCCAGCTGATGGAGCAGGAGGAGAGGCCCTTCCGGCGTGGGCGGCGGATCGCCGTCGACGTCGGGGACGCCCGGATCGGGGTCGCGTCCTGCGACCCCGACGGGGTGCTCGCCACGCCCGTGGAGACCGTCCCGGCCGGGGTGAAGTCGCAGGCCAGGATCGCCGCCATCGTCGACGAGTACGGCGCGATGGAAGTGATCGTCGGCCTGCCGCGCTCGCTCAGCGGCAAGGAGGGCCCGGCGGCGGAGAAGGTCCGGGCGTACGCGGCCCGGCTGGCCAACCGGGTCTACCCGGTGCCGGTGCGGCTGGTGGACGAGCGGATGTCGACCGTCACCGCGACCCACGGGCTGCGCGCGTCCGGGGTCAAGGCGAAGAAGGGCCGCTCGGTGGTCGACCAGGCCGCCGCGGTGGTGATCCTCCAGACCGCCCTTGAGTCCGAACGGGTGAGCGGACGCCCGCCCGGTGAGAGCGTCGAGGCGGTCGGCTGACCGGCCTGGTCTAACGTCCCGTCGAGGGGCCCGTGCGGACGCGTCCGCACGGGCCCCTTCTCGTTCGTTTCCCTGTCCGGTCCGGATCGGTCCGCATCGATCCGGACCGGTTCGGGACCGCCGAAGGGGCGCGAGTCATGACCGACCAGGACTTCCACCCAGGGCTCACCCCCGGGCACCTGGGTGCGCCGGTGCTGGAGCCGGAGGGTCGCCCGCCGGGTGCGCCCCGTCCGCGCTTCGATGCGCCGGATCCGCACCGTCGGCGCGACGGACTGGCCTGCGGGCTCACCGCCTTCGCGCTGATCGCGGTGTTCGGTGGGATCGGGCTGACCGGGTACACCTGGGTCCAGGCGCAGCGCAGGCCCCCGGCCGCCGCCGACTTCGCCGGGCAGGGCACCGGCAGCGTGCAGGTCTCGGTGCCGGAGGGCGCGGGCCTGTCGCAGATCGCGTCCGCGCTGGTCCGCAACGGGGTGGTGGCCAGCTCGCTCGCCTTCACCCGGGCCGCGAAGGGCAGCGCGGCCGCGGCCGGGCGGATCCAGCCGGGGACGTACACACTGAAGCTGAAGATGTCGGCCGCGGCGGCGCTGGCGGTCCTGATCGACCCGGCCAACGCCAACGGCCTGACCATTCCCGAGGGTTGGCGCGGCTACCAGATCTACGAGGCCATCGACAAGAAGCTGAACCTGCCCCCGGGCACCGCCCAGCGGACCGCCCAGGAGCAGGGCGCCGAACTCGGCCTGCCGGACTTCACCAACGGCAGCCCGGAGGGCTACCTGTTCCCGGCGACGTACAGCGTCACCGAGGGCACCACCGCCATCGACCTGCTGAAGCAGATGGTGGAGCGGGCCGGCAAGGAGTTCAGCCGGGACGACTCCACCGTGGTCGCCCAGAACCTGGGGCAGAGCGTGTACGGGCTGGTCACCGTGGCCAGCCTGGTCCAGGGCGAGGCCGACAACACCGAGGACATGGGCAAGGTGGCCCGGGTGATCTACAACCGGCTGGCCAGGGGCATGCCCCTGCAGTTGGACTCCACCATCAACTACGCGCTCGGCCGTTCGACCCTGAACACCTCGGTGACCGACACCAGGCTGGACTCCCCGTACAACACCTACCTGCACCCCGGGCTGCCGCCGAGCCCGATCTCCAACCCCGGGCGGCAGGCGATCATGGCAGCGCTGGACCCGACGCCGGGGGACTGGCTGTACTTCGTCACCGTGAAGCCGGGGGACACCCGCTTCACCGACAGTTTCGACGTGCAGCAACGCAACGTGGCGGAGTTCAACGCCAACCGGGCGACGGCCAAGTCGAGCGCCCCGGCCTCGGGCGCCCCGGCCTCGGGCGCCCCGGCCTCGGGCACGCCTGCCGGCCCGGACTCCCCGGCGGCCTCGGGGCCGGGGACCGCGGGCGGAGCCGGGGCGCCCTCCGGCGCCGGTGGGGGGACGCCGTGACGGAGCTGTGCGCCGCCGGTGAGATCGTCCACCGACGGCGCGGGCGCCCGGCGGGGGTAAGGCTGCGGTACGGTAACGTCTCCCTCCAGGCGCTGCGCTAGCACGCCGGTTCGAGATTCAGCCGGGACGGCGTCGTCCCGGACGGCCGGTTCGATCCTCCGGTCGTCACCGTCGGTTAAGGGGATCGATGACCGATCTGGGTGGGGGCTACAACCCCCAGGGCGAGCCGTGGCACCCCGGTGATCCCGGGTACGACGGCCGGCAGCCGGTCCCCGGCCAGCAGGACGGCCAGTGGCAGCAGCAGTACCCGCAGCAGGGCCAGCCGGTCCAGCAGCCGTACGGGGACGTGCAGCAGGGGTACGCGCAGCAGCAGATGACGCCGCAGACGCAGCAGCAGATGATGGCGCAGCAGGGCTACCAGCAGCAGATGCCCCAGCAGCAGATGCCGCAGCAGGGCTACCCGGGCGGTCAGCAGGGCTATCCGCAGCAGATGGCGCAGCAGGGCTACCCCCAGCAGGGGTACGCGCAGCCGATGCAGCAGCCGCAGCAGCCGATGCAGCAGGGTTACCCGCAGCAGCAGGCGCCCCAGCCCCAGCAGCAGATGCCGCAGCAGGGCTACCCGCAGCAGGGCTTCCCCGGTGGTCAGCAGGCGCCCCAGCAGCAGTTCCCCCAGCAGCAGGTCCAGCAGGAGCCGTCGCCCCAGCAACAGGTCCCGCAGCAGCAGCCGTCCCAGCAGCCGCAGGCGCCGCGCCGTCGGGCCAGGCAGCAGCCCGCCCCGGAGCCCGCGCCGGCCTCCGGCCCCGGCCCGGACGGGATCGACTGGGAGGCCGAGGCCGCCGCGCTGGAAGCCGGCGCCGATCCGGTCGGCGCCGCGCACGAGGGCGGCACGGACGAGCGGGACGGCCACGAGGACGGCCGCCACGAGGACGCCGGCTACCCCGACGAGCACGCCGAGGCCGCGGAGGCCGGCTTCCTCGGGGAGCAGGACGACTCCCGCGAGGCCCAGAAGAAGCGCAAGGAGAAGGGCAAGAAGTCGGGCCGCCGCAACGGCGGCGCCTGCCTGCTGGTCGCCCTGGTGCTGCTCGGCGCCATGGGCGGGGCCGGCTGGTGGGGCTACGGCTTCTACCAGGACCACTTCGGCCCGGCGCCGGACTTCACCGGCGAGGGCACCGGCTCCGTCCAGATCGAGGTCAAGAAGGGCGCGGTCGCCGGGCAGATCGGCCTGGTGCTGAAGAACGCCGGCGTGGTCAAGAGCGTCGACGCGTACAGCGAGGCGTGCAAGGCCGAGCCCAAGTGCAACACCGTCCAGTACGGCTACTACCAGCTGAAGAAGGAGATGCCGGCCGCCGCCGCGCTCAAGGAACTGCTCGCCCAGGCGGGCGGCGCGGCGATCGTCGTCCCCGAGGGCAAGAACTCCACCGAGATCTACACCCTCATCGACACCAAGCTGAAGCTGCAGCCGGGCACCACGGCGGGCGTCGCCAAGGCCCAGGTCAACGACCTCGGCCTGCCGCCGTACGCGAACGGCAACATCGAGGGCTTCCTCTGGCCGACCCGCTACAACGTCTCCGAGGGCATGAAGCCCGAGGACCTGCTCAAGCAGATGGTGAAGAACGCCACCGAGAAGTACGCGGGCCTGGACGCCCAGGCCGCCTCGGTGGGCCTGAAGACCGGCTACGAGGTGCTCATCGAGGCGAGCATCCTCCAGCGCGAGGGCAACAACCCGGGGGACTTCGCCAAGATGGCCAAGACCATCCAGAACCGGCTGGCCGCCGGCGGCGAGATCAACCACCGGCTCGGCATGGACACCACGCTCCAGTACTCGCTGAACCGCAAGGAGCTCGACAAGAAGGACATGGACGACGCGGCCAACAAGTACAACACCTACATCAACCCGGGCCTGCCGCCCGGGCCGATCTCCAACCCCGGCGACGAAGCGCTCAGCGCGGTGCTGCACCCGGCGGACGGGAAGTGGCTGTACTTCATCGCGATGTCCCCGACCGACACCCGGTTCGCCGAGACGAGCAAGGAGCACTACGCCAACGTCAAGGAGTACTGCCAGGCGGCCGGGCAGAGCTTCGACGAGGCGCGCGGCCACTGCACCACCAAGAAGTAGCCACGGCCGTACGACAGTTCGCGGAGAGGCAGCGTTGACCAGCAAGCACCGGGCGGCCGTACTCGGCTCGCCGATCGCCCACTCGCTCTCGCCGGACCTGCACCGGGCGGCCTTCGCGGCGCTCGGGCTGGACGGCTGGCGCTACGACCGCTTCGAGGTCGACGAGGCCGCGCTGCCCGGGTTCGTCGCGGCGCTGGACGAGGCCGAGTGGGCCGGTCTGTCGCTGACCATGCCGCTGAAGCGGGCGATCATCCCGCTGCTCGACGAGGTCAGCGCGACGGCCCGCTCGGTGGACGCGGTGAACACCGTGGTGTTCACCGCCGACGGTCGGCGCACCGGGGACAACACCGACGTCCCCGGGCTGGTCAACGCGCTGCGCGAGCGCGGGATCGCCGAGGTGCCGGAGGCGGCCGTCCTGGGTGCCGGGGCCACCGCCTCCTCGGCGCTGGCCGCGCTCGCCCAGATCTGCACCGGCGAGGTGACGGTCTACGTGCGCGGTGCCGAGCGGGCCCGGGAGATGGCCGTGCTGGGCGACCGGCTCGGCGTGGCCGTCCGCACCGCCGACTGGGAGCGCGGCGCCGAGGCGCTGGCCCGGCCGCTGACCGTCTCCACCACGCCGGTCGGCGCGACCGACGCGTTCGCCGGGGCGCTGCCCGCCGAGCCGGGCGCGCTCTTCGACGTGCTGTACCACCCGTGGCCGACGGCCCTGGCCGCGGCCTGCGCCGCGCGCGGGGCGACCGTCCTGGGCGGGCTGGACCTGCTGGTGCACCAGGCCGTGCTGCAGAGCGAGGCCTTCACCGGGCGGACGCCCGGGCCGCTGGCGGCGATGCGCGCGGCGGGGGAGAAGGCGCTCGCCGGTCACTGAGCCCGGGGGCGGGCCCCGCGGACCGTCCGGACCTTCGGCGGGTTCCGGGAGGGCGTTCCGGCCGGATGGTGGCCGGTTGCTGTCCGTCACGCGGACTGTGCCGCCGGGTGCTGCTGGGGCATGAAAGGATTCAGGGACAAGGCACGCCCGGGGCGGGCCCCGGCGGTGCCGAGGTCCGGTCCGCTGATGAAGGAGCTCCGTTGGGTACGTTGCGCTGGCTGACGGCGGGGGAGTCGCACGGTCCCGCACTCGTCGCGACGCTGGAAGGCCTGCCCGCCGGTGTACCGGTCACCACCGACGTGGTGGCCGACGCGCTGGCGCGCCGCCGGCTCGGTTACGGCCGCGGGGCGCGGATGAAGTTCGAGCAGGACGAGGTGACCTTCCTCGGCGGCGTCCGGCACGGTCTGACCATGGGCAGCCCGGTCGCGATCATGGTCGGCAACACCGAGTGGCCGAAGTGGGAGCAGGTCATGTCGGCCGACCCGGTCGACCCCGAGGTGCTGGCGGGCCTGGCCCGCAACGAGGCGCTCACCCGCCCCCGGCCCGGCCACGCCGACCTGGCCGGCATGCAGAAGTACTCGATCGACGAGGCCCGGCCGATCCTGGAGCGCGCCAGCGCCCGTGAGACGGCCGCCCGGGTCGCGCTGGGCGCCGTCGCCCGCGCCTACCTGCGCGAGGTGGCCGGGATCGAGATCGTCAGCCACGTGGTCGAGCTGGCCGCCGCCAAGGCGCCGGCCGGCGTGGTGCCGCTGCCCTCGGACGAGGCCCGGCTGGACGCCGACCCGGTGCGCTGCCTGGACGAGGACGCCTCGAAGGCGATGGTCGCGGAGATCGACCAGGCCCACAAGGACGGCGACACCCTGGGCGGCGTGGTCGAGGTGCTGGCGTACGGCGTGCCGGTGGGCCTCGGCTCGCACGTGCACTGGGACCGCCGGCTGGACGCGCGGCTGGCCGCCGCGCTGATGGGCATCCAGGCGATCAAGGGCGTCGAGGTCGGCGACGGCTTCGAGCTGGCCCGGGTCCCGGGCTCCCAGGCGCACGACGAGATCGTCCCGACCGCCGAGGGCGTCAAGCGCACCTCCGGCCGCTCCGGCGGCACCGAGGGCGGCCTGAGCACCGGCGAGGTGCTGCGGGTGCGCGCCGCGATGAAGCCGATCGCGACCGTGCCGCGGGCGCTGCAGACCCTGGACGTGCGCACCGGCGAGCCGGCCAAGGCGCACCACCAGCGCTCGGACGTCTGCGCGGTGCCGGCCGCGGGCATCGTCGCCGAGGCGATGGTCGCGCTGGTGCTGGCGGACGCGGTCAGCGAGAAGTTCGGCGGCGACAACGTCTCCGAGACCCGCCGCAACGTGCAGGGCTACCTCGACCACCTGATCGTCCGATGACCACACCCCTGGTGGTGCTGGTCGGCCCGCCCGGCAGCGGCAAGTCCACTGTCGGGCGGGTGCTGGCCGAGCGCCTGGGCGTGGGCTTCCGGGACACCGACGCCGACATCGAGGCGACGGCCGGCAAGCCGATCCCGGAGATCTTCGTCGACGAGGGCGAGCCGCACTTCCGCGCGCTGGAGGCGCAGGCCGTGCGCGCGGCCGCCGAGGGACACGACGGGGTGCTGGCGCTGGGCGGCGGCGCGGTGATGGCCGAGGCCACCCGCGCGCTGCTGCACGGGCTGCCGGTGGCCTTCCTGGAGGTCCCGCTCGCCGACGCGGTCAAGCGGGTCGGCCTGGACGCCCCGCGCCCGCTGCTGGCCGTCAACCCGCGGGCCCGCTGGCGTGAGCTGATGGAGGCCCGCCGCCCCCTCTACCTGGAGGTGGCCACCGCCGTCGTCGACACCGCCGGGCGCAGCCCGGAGCAGGTCGCGGACGCCGTACTGGAAGCACTGGAGCTGAAGACCCCCCATGAGTGACACGACCGTCAGGATCAACGTCGGCGCCGGTGCCGGCCATGACGCGTACGAGGTGCTGATCGGGCACCAGCTGCTGGGTGAGCTGGCGCCGCTGGTCGGTACCCGGGCGAAGCGGGTGGCGGTGATCCACCCGGAGGCGCTGGCCGCCACGGCGGACGCGATCCGTGAGGACCTGGCCAGCGAGGGCTACGAGGCCATCGTGCTGCAGGTGCCGAACGCCGAGGAGGCGAAGAGCGCCGAGGTCGCCGCGTACTGCTGGTCGGTGCTGGGGCAGACCGGGTTCACCCGCAGCGATGTGATCGTCGGACTGGGCGGTGGCGCGACCACCGACCTGGCCGGGTTCGTCGCGGCGACCTGGCTGCGCGGGGTGCGCTGGATCTCTATGCCCACCACGCTGCTCGGCATGGTCGACGCGGCGGTCGGCGGCAAGACCGGCATCAACATCGCCGAGGGCAAGAACATGGTCGGCGCGTTCCACCCGCCGGTGGGCGTGCTGGCCGACCTCGCCACGCTGGAGACCGTGCCCCGGCACGACTACGTCTCCGGCCTGGCCGAGGTCATCAAGTGCGGCTTCATCGCCGACCCGGTGATCCTCGACCTGATCGAGGCCGACCCGGAGGGCGCGAAGACGCCGGCCGGGCCGCACACCGTCGAGCTGATCCGCCGGGCCGTCCAGGTCAAGGCCGACGTGGTCTCCGGGGACCTCAAGGAGTCCGGGCGCCGGGAGATCCTCAACTACGGCCACACCCTGGGCCACGCCATCGAGCGCAACGAGCGCTACAAGTGGCGGCACGGCGCGGCGATCTCCATCGGCATGGTCTTCGCCGCCGAACTCGGCCGTCTGGCCGGGCGGTTGGACGACGAGACGGCGGACCGGCACCGCACCGTGCTGGCCTCGGTCGGCCTGCCGCTGAGCTACCGGGCGGACGCCTGGCCGAAGCTGCTGGACGCGATGAAGATCGACAAGAAGTCGCGCGGCGACCTGATCCGCTTCATCGTGCTGGACGGCCTGGGCAAGACCTCCGTGCTGGAGGGCCCCGACCCGTCGCTGCTGGTCGCCGCGTACGCGGAGGTCTCGGCGTGACCAGGGTGATGGTCCTCAACGGCCCCAACCTGGGCCGGCTGGGCAGCCGCGAGCCGGACGTCTACGGCGCCACCTCGTACGCCGGCCTGGTCGAGCGCTGCACCGAGCTGGGCAAGGAGTTCGGCTTCGAGGTCGAGGTCCACGAGACCAACTCCGAGCAGCAGATGGTGCAGTGGCTGCACGAGGCCGCCGACGGGCAGGTGCCGGTGGTGATCAACCCCGGCGCGTTCACCCACTACTCGTACGCGATGCGGGACGCCGCGGCCCAGCGCACCGCGCCGCTGATCGAGGTGCACATCTCCAACCCGTACGCCCGGGAGACCTTCCGGCACACATCGGTGATCGCCGCGGTGGCCTCCGGCACCATCGCCGGATTCGGCCTCGGCTCGTACGAGCTCGCGCTGCGCGCGCTGGCCGAACGGCTCACCACCCGCTGAGGGCAAGGGCGGTGGCCCGACGGCGGACTGTGCCCGCCGCCGGGCCGCCGTGTAGTGTCCACGCTGAGAGGTGTGGGGAGGTGTCGTGACGCAGTACACCGGAGGCGGGCAGGTCCCGCCGCGTCCCGTGGCTCCGCCGGTGCCGCCGGGGGGCGGTGCACGGGCGGTGTCGTCGGGGACGTCGTCGGGGGCGCCGCTCTCCCCGCCGTCCGTGCCGCCGGTCCACCCGGCGCCCACGGCCCCCGCCGCTCCCGGGCCCGCCGCCCATCCGGCTCCGGCCCCCGTGGCCGCACCGGCACCGACCGCGCCGGTGCCCGCCGGCGGCACCGGGCACTTCGTGCTGCCGTCCGGCGCACCCGTCCAACTGCCCGCCCATCCGCCGCAGCAGCACGCGCCCAGCGGTCCGATCGCCGTCCTGCTGATCGGACCGGCCGGAGCCGGCAAGACCACCGTCGCCCGCCACTGGGCCGAGCGGCGGGCGGGACCGACCGCGCACATCAGCCTGGACGACGTCCGCGAGTGGGTGCAGTCCGGCTTCGCCAACCCGCAGTCCGGTTGGAACGACGCCTCCGAGGCGCAGTACCGGCTGGCCCGCCGCACCTGCGGCTTTGCCTGCCGCAACTACCTGGCCAACGGCATCTCCTGCATCATCGACGACGCCGTCTTCCCGGACCGCCCGGCGATCGGCCTCGGCGGCTGGAAGCGGCACATCGGCCCCGGCATGATCCCGGTCGTGCTCCTGCCCAGCCTGGACTCGGTGCTGCACCGCAACGCCCGGCGCAGCGGCAACCGCCGGCTCGGGGACGAGGAGGTGGCCCGCATCCACGGGCGGATGGCCGGCTGGTACAACTCCGGGCTGCCGATCATCGACAACTCCTACCTGGACGTCGCCGGGACGGCCGCCGAGCTGGACCGCGTCATCCTGGCCCGGCTGATGGGCGTCCCGGTCCGCTGACCTGCGGCGCGGCGGGGCCTGTCGGACCCGGCTGCGATGATGGACGGGTCCAGCCGCAGCACCCGGAGGAGCTGACGCCCGTGCCCGAAGGCCACATCATCCACCGCCTGGCCGCCGAGAACCGGAAGGCCTTCGGCGGCCGCCCGGTGCGGGTCTCCAGCCCTCAGGGCCGGTTCGCCGACGAGGCCAAGGTGATCGACGGGCAGCTGCTCACCGCGACGGAGGCCACCGGCAAGCACCTCTTCCTCGGCTTCGAGGAGGGCGCCTGGGTGCACGTCCACCTCGGCCTCTACGGCGGCTTCACCTTCGGCACCGGCCCGGCGCCCGAGCCGGTCGGGCTGGTCCGGCTGCGGCTGGAGAACGAGGACGGCTACGCCGACCTGCGCGGTCCCAACACCTGCGCGCTCGTCACCGAGGAGCAGAAGGCCGCCGTCGCCGCCCGGCTGGGCCCCGACCCGCTGCGCGCCGACGCCGACCCGGAGGCCGCCTGGCGCCGGATATCGGGCAGCCGCACGACCGTCGCCGCGCTGCTGATGGACCAGAAGGTGCTGGCCGGAGTGGGCAACGTCTACCGGGCCGAGGTGCTGTTCCGCCACGGCATCGCCCCGCACCGGGCCGGGCGCGAGATCACCCGTCGGGAGTGGGACGCGGTCTGGGCCGACCTGGTCGCCCTGATGCGGGAGGGCGCCACCGCCGGGCGGATCGACACCGTCCGCCCCGAGCACACCCCCGAGGCGATGGGCCGCGCGCCCCGGGTGGACGACCACGGTGGCGAGGTGTACGTCTACCGGCGGGCCGCCATGCCCTGCCTGGTCTGCGGCACCGACGTGCGGACGGAGGAGCACGCCGCCCGCAACCTGTTCTGGTGCCCGACCTGCCAGGCGGCGTGAGCGGAACCGGCCGGGACGCGCGCTGCCCCGGGACGCGTGCCGCCCCGTGTCGTAGGCAGCGCCGCTGACCTGCGACGATGGGTGTCGCGCGCGCCGTGACGCGTGCCCTGTCCGTACGGCCACGTGTGAACGTGGAGCGAAAGGAAGTCCCATGATCTTCATTACGGTCAAGTTCCCGGTCCGCCCGGAGCGCGCCGACGACTGGCTGAGCCTGGTCGACGAGTTCACCCAGGCCACCCGCCAGGAGCCCGGCAACCTCTTCTTCGAGTGGTCCCGCAGCGTCGACGACCCCAACGAGTTCGTCCTGGTCGAGGCGTTCCGCGACGGCGAGGCGGGCAAGGCGCACGTGGAGTCGGCGCACTTCACCAAGGCCATGGAGGAGCTGTCGTACGCGGTGGCCGCCAAGCCGCGGATCGTCTCGACCGAGATCCCCGGCATGGACGGCTGGGCGGAGATGGGCGAGATCACCCCCCGGTGACCTGAAGCTCCCTCCGGTCGGGTGCCCAGCCCGTAGGCTGGGGCCCGGCCGGTCGGAGGGAGCAGGCGGATGGAGCGGCGCGAGGTGTCCAACACCGTGTCGGGTGCCACGGTGGGCGGCCACGTGGTGCAGGCCGGGACCATCGGATCGGTGCACTTCCACGATCGGGAGCCGCTGCCGAGGCCGCGTCAGATCCGCCCGCCACGCGGTCCCTTCGTCAACCGGGAGCCGGAACTCGCCGCGCTGACCCGGGCTTTGGGTCGGGCCGAGGAGGACGGGCTCGGGGTCGTGGTGTTCACCGGCCTCGGCGGGGTCGGCAAGACCGAGCTGATCGCCAAGTTCGCCAGGGACCACCGGGAGCACTTCCCTGACGGGGACCTCTACGCCGACCTGAAGGCCTACCGGCACCACGGCGGGGTGGACCTGCCCGGGTTGCTGGCCGGCTTCCTGCGTGCCCTCGGCATCGAGCCCCCGGTCGTGGAGGCCGAGCGGTTCACGGCGTTCCGCACCGCCACCGCCGAGCGCCGGTGCCTGTTCTTCCTGGACAACGTCGAGCACGCCGCGGAGGTCCGCGCGCTGCTCCCGTCCAGTGGACTGGTGGTGGTCGCGAGCCGACGGCGGTTGCCCGCGCTGCGGGCGGACGGTGCCGAGGTGCGCCGGCTCGGGCCGCTGAGTGCGACGGCGGGCGCCGAACTGGTGCGCGGCTGGGTGGGCTCCGGGCGGGGCACCGACGGGGAACTGGCGGAGCTGGTCGAGCTGTGCGGCGGGCTGCCGCTCGCGCTGAACGCGGTCGGGAGCCAACTGCTGGACCGGGACAGCCTGCCGGTCGGCCGGGTGGTGGCCGAACTGCAGGACCGGGAAGGCGGGTTGGCGATGCTGGAGGACGAGGAGAGCGATCTCGGCGCGACCTACGACCTGGTCTACGAGCGGCTGTCGGCGCGGGGCCGGGCGCTCTATCACCTGATCGGCGTACACCCCGGCCCCTTCGTGTCCGCCGAACTGGCGCGCGCGGTCGGCGTCGAGCGGGCCGAGCATGCGATCGCGGAACTGCGTGACGTCCACTTGCTGGACGAGGTGGTGGACGACGACGAGGGTGAGAACCGCTACCGGGCCCACGACGTGGTGCGGCTGCACGCCTACGGCCGGACCCAGGAGCTGCCCGACCGCGGGGCCCTCCTCGCCGCTGTCGTGGCGTACTACCGGGGCCGGGCGTCGGTCGCCGACCGTGCGATGGCCGCGAAACGGCTCCGCCTCCAGGACCCGAGCGGTGACGAGCTGCCCCGCTTCCCCTCCGACACCGCCGCGCTGGAGTGGCTGTACGCCGAGCGCGCCAACTTCCGCGCGGTGGTGGAGTCGGCGGCCGAGCAGGGGTGGCACGGCGAGGTGTGGCGGCTCTGCGAGTCGCTCTGGCTGCTGTACCACGACCGCAAGCTCTACCAGGACTGGATCGCCACCCACCGGATCGGCGTCGAGTCGGCGCAGTGGGACAACCAGCCCGCCGCCGTGGTCCGGATGCGCAACCAGCTGGCCCGGGCCTACCACGAGCGGAAGGAATTCCGGCTCGCCGCCGAGCAGTTGGCGCTCGCCACGGAGCAGGTGCCGCTGGTGGCCGACCGGCAGGTGCTGGGGGTGCTGTACGAGACGGACGGTCTGCTCTGCCTGGCCGACGGCCGTCCCGGCGACGCGGTGGAGCGGTTCACCCTGGCCCTCGCGGAGAACCGGGGCGACGAGCACGGCGAGATCGTCCAGAGCTACAACCTGGCGCAGGCGCTGATCGCGGACGGGCGCGCGGAGGAGGCGCTGACCGTGCTGGCCGGGGCCACTGATCAGGCCGAGCGGACGCAGGACGTCGACATGTTGATGAAGCTGCCGCTGGTCCGGGCCCGGGCCCACCGGGCGCTGGGGCAGCTGGACCTCGCCCTCGCCCAGGCCCAGGACTGCGCCCGGCAGGCCAGGCATCGGAGCCAGTACGCGAAGGAGGCGCAGGCCCACACCCTGCTCGCCTCCCTCGCCGAGGAGCGGGGCGACGAGGAGCTGGCCGAGCGCAGCCGTGCGCGGCTGCGGGAGCTGCAGGGCTAGACGCGTTTCAGGGCCCGGTGCGGAACGACACCCGGGTGCGGTGCTCGCCGGTGCGGACGGTGAGCCCGTGGTCGGGGAGGGCGGCCGGGGCGCCGCCCTCGGCGAGCCAGCAGGCCACGGCCGAGCCGAGCAGCAGCGGGTCGATCGCCGGGTCGGGGCGGTTCCAGTCCGGTTCGGCGCGGGCTTCCAGCAGCAGGCCGGTGCGCAGCCGGAGCAGGTGGCGGGCCGGGCCGAGGGCGGCCACCGCGACGGCGAGGCCGGGGAGTTCGGCGGCGGTGTCGGCGAGCCAGCGGGCGGCGGGGAGTTCGGCGTGCACCTCGGTGCGGGCGAGGACCTCGGCGGTGTAGCGCAGGGCGTCGCCGGGGTGGTCGTCGGTGAGGGCGTGGAAGCCGCGCGGGGTGTGGCCGTCCGGGTCGAAGGGGTAGCGCCGGAGGCTGACGTCGGTGCCCTCGCTCCGGCCCTCGACGTCGTACGCGGTGGGTCCCTCGGTGGCGGCGGGGTGCGGGACGGGCTTGGGGTAGGGCGGCAGGGCCGGTTCGTCCCGGGGTTCGTCCAGCTCCTTCAGGAAGGAGTAGAGCAGTGGGCGCAGCAGGCGGGCGGACTCGCCGCGGTGGGCGAGCGACCGGTCGGTGATGTCGCTCAGGTCGGCCGGGTCCCGGGCCAGGGCCAGTTCGAGCTGGGCGGTGAGGTCCCCGTCGGGGTCGAGGACGGGCGCGGCCTGGCCGAAGGCGTAGCCGGGGGAGCGCGGGTCGAGTTCGGCGGCGCCGGTGGCGACGAGCAGGGTGCGGTGGTCCAGGGCGGCGCCGTAGACGGTGACCGAGCCGTGGTCGCCGATCACGCAGTCGGCGGCGACGAGCGCGGCCTGCCAGCCCTGGTGGGGCGGGATCAGGCGCAGGCCCATCCGGCAGGCGGCGGCGAGCAGCGCCTCGGGGTCGTGGCGGCTCCACACGTTGGGGTGCAGGACGACGGCCACCGTGTACTCGTCGGCTGGCAGTTGGCGGACCAGCCGCTGGGGCAGGTCGGGGTGGCGGCCGAATAACGAGTGTTCGCTCCAGGTGGAGCTGACGACGACGAGCCGTCGGCCGCCGACGGCGCCGAGCGCGGCGCGGTAGCCGTCGCGGGAGCGCCGGCTGCCGAGCATCCGGTCGAAGCACGGGTCGCCGACGACCTGGGCGACGTCCAGCGCCTCGGGGCAGGAGTCCCGCAGCCGGTCCAGCTGCTCGGGGTGGGAGAGGCCCAGGACGTCGACGAACACCCGTCCGCGGTGGGTGAGTTCGTTGCGGGACAGGCCGGCGGCGCTGACCGTGTCGCCGGTGGACTCGGTGACCAGGCGGTTGTAGCCGGCGCCGTGCGGGAGGACGACGAGGCGGGCGTCCAGGCGGTGCATGGAGGAGTGGACGGCGCAGGCGACGGCAAGGTCGAAGCGGCGGCGGACGGCGTCCTCCCAGTCCAGCACGGTGAAGCCGGACAGGCCGTGCAGGTACTCGTCCAGGGCGCGGTCGGCGAAGGCGGAGCCGGGGTTGACGGTGAAGTAGCGCTCGATGCCGTCAGGGCTCAGCAGGGTGAGGACGTCCAGGACCCGGGTGGCCGAGGTGAGGGTGCGGGCGACCGCCAGCACGCGGGCCCTGACCGGTCGGGTGTTCCAGCGGTCGGCGGGCCAGGCGTGGGGGTGGGACGGCACAGCATGATCGTACTCATCCGGTCGGGCCGCGGCGCGGTTCCGAGTGCGGGTCAGCCCGCGGCCGCGCTGGGCTCGTGGTGCTCGGCGGCGGCGCACTCGTCGAGCAGGGGGCGCATGGCCTCGTCCACGAGCCGGTAGCGCACCACTCGTCCGTCCCGGTCGCCGGTGACCACGCCGGCCGTGCGGAGCAGCCGCAGGGCCTGGGAGACGGCCGGGTCGCGCATGCCGGTGGCGACGGCGAGATCGCTGACGGCGAGCGGGCCGGCCCGATGGAGGGCGAGCAGCAGGGCGAGCCGGCCGGGGTCCGCGAGCAGGGAGAACCGCTCGGCCCAGGACCGGACGTGCGCGGGCTCGCCGATCGCGGCGATGGCCTCGCAGACCCGGTGTCCGTCGATGGTGCGGTGGCCCGCGCGGTCCTCCGGTACGAGATGCATGCGGACATTCTCGCAGGCAGGGGCCTGTGATCCTGGACACCTGCGCAGGTGCGCAGCCTTGCATGGGTCGGGGCGGGGCCCTACGGTGTTCCCCGCCGTGGTGCTCGGGAAGACCGGTGACGGACCCTCAGGGGTCCCAGCCCGGAGCGGCCCTCGCCACTGTGATCGGGTCGCTCCTCCGTCCACGGAGGAGCGTCGTCCGCACCCATGAAGCCACTGGGCGCCTCGTGCGCCTGGGAAGGCGGGTGCGGGTGTTCCCGTCAGCCAGGAGACCGGCCACGGCAGCTCACGAGGTTTTCCACGAGGTGCTGGAGCGTGATCCGCATGACCCTGCCCGAAACCGTTTCCGCCGGGACCGGACCCGGCCCCGCCGCGCTGCCCACCTTCAGATGGCGGCGCGAGGACACCGTCCGTACGGCCGGGCTGATGGCGGTGATCGTGGCCATGCACGTGGCGGCCTTCGGCACGCTGATCTTCCTGGTCGCACCCGAGCGGTACGCGGTCGGCACCCAGGTCTTCGGGGTGGGCCTGGGTATCACCGCGTACACCCTCGGCATGCGGCACGCCTTCGACGCCGACCACATCGCGGTGATCGACAACACCACCCGCAAGCTGATGGCGGACGGCAAGCGGCCGGTCTCGGTGGGCTTCTGGTTCGCCCTCGGGCACTCCTCGATGGTGGTGCTGATGGCCGCCCTGGTGGCGGGCGGGGCGCAGCTGGCGAACACGCTGATGGACGACGAGTCGCCCACCCACAAGTGGCTGGGCGTGGTCGGGACGACGGCCTCCGGCGCCTTCCTCTACCTGATCGGCGCGCTCAACCTGGCGGCGCTGCTCGGCATCCTCAAGGTGTTCCGCTCGATGCGGGCCGGGCGGTTCGACGAGAAGGAGCTGGAGGCGCACCTCGACTCGCGCGGCCTCATGGCCCGGGTGCTGAACCGGGCGACCCGTTCGATCACCCGGCCGGGGCAGATGTTCCCGGTCGGCATGGTGCTGGGCCTGGGCTTCGACACCGCGACCGAGGTCACCCTGATGGTGATGGCCGGCTCGGGTGCGGCCTCCGGGCTGCCGTGGTACGCGATCGTCTGCCTGCCGCTGCTGTTCGCGGCCGGGATGAGCCTGTTCGACACCCTGGACGGGACGTTCATGAACTTCGCGTACCAGTGGGCCTTCGCCAACCCGGTGCGCAAGGTGTACTACAACCTGACCATCACCGGTCTGTCGATCGCGGTGGCCTTCATCATCGGCACCATCGAGCTGGTCGGGGTGCTGCACGAGAAGCTCGACCTGACCGACCCGGTCACCGGGTTCATCGCGGACATCTCGCTGGACAACGTCGGCTACGCCATCGCCGGGCTGTTCGTGGTCGTCTGGGCGATCGCGATCGGGTACTGGAAGCTCGCCCGGGTCGAGAAGCGCTGGACGCCTGACAGCCCGTGACCGGGCGGCCGCCGGCCTCCGAACACGTGGAACGGCGCCTCCCCGAACCCGGGGAGGCGCCCGCGGCCCGCCCGTTCCCGGACACCGGGTCGGCGCCGAACGACGCGCCCGGGTGGGGGAGCGGGGAGCGGGGTGCGCGGCGCGGTCGCGCGGGGGCGTGCAGGGGGCACCGGGGGTTCTGTCGGGGGCGCTCGGCGGGCGGTTCGGGCCGGGGGTTCGTAGGCTCGACGCATGGCGGATGCGTACGCGGGGCGGCGGGAGCGGGTGAGGGAGCACTGCAGTGCGGCCGGGGCCGACGCGGCGCTGATCACCCGTGCGGCGAACGTGCGGTACCTGACGGGCTGCGCGCCCTGCGGGGCGAGTCTGCTGCTGACCAGAGAGCGGGCCCTGCTCGCACTGCCGGACGACCTGCCGCCGGACGACACCGGCGAGCACCTGATCGCCCCGGACGTCACCCGGCTGCCGGTGGCGGGCGGGTCGGACACCGCGCTGGCCGCCGCGTCGGCCGCCGCGCGCTCGGGGGTGGCGGGCCTGGCGGTGGAGGAGCACGACCTGACCGTCAGCCGGCACCGGGCGGTCGGCGGCCTGACCGAGGGGGCGCGGCTGATGGACCTGGGCCGGACCGTGGAGCGGCTGCGGGTGGTCAAGGACGAACGCGAGATCGCCGACCTGCGGATCGCCGCCGAGATCGCCGACCAGGCGCTCGGCGAGCTGCTGGAGTCGATCCTGGTCGGCCGCACCGAGCGGCACCTGGCGATGGAGCTGGAGCGCCGGATGATCGACCACGGCGCCGACCGGGCGGCCTTCCCGGTCTCGGTCGGCACCGGCAGCCACTCCGGCCAGGCCGCCCACCAGCCGACCGACCGCCGGGTGGAGGAGGGCGACTTCCTGACCGTGGTGATGGGCGCCCAGTACCGCGGCTACGGCGTCTCCACCGCCCGCACCTTCGTGATCGGCGCCGCTCCCGCACCCTGGCAGGTGGAGCTGCACCGGCTGGTCTTCCGGGCCCAGCGGGCCGGGCGGGAGGCGCTCGGACCAGGGGTGGAGCAGTGCGTACCCGACCGGGCCGCCCGGCAGGTCCTGGAGGCGGCCGGCCACACCGAGGCCTCCCCGCACCCGGTGGGCCACGGCATCGGGCTGGAGATCCGGGAGGCCCCGCGACTCGGTCCGGCGGACATGGGTAAACTGGACAGCCGCGTACCGGTCACCGTCGGCCCAGGGGTCCACCTCCCGGGCAAGGGCGGAGTCCGGATCGAGGACACGCTCGTCGTGCGCCCCCTCGAAGAGGGCGGGCCCGAGCTGCTCACCATCACCACCAAGGAGCTCCTCGCCCTGTGACCGCGGCCCCCGGGCCGTGGGCGGCAGGACGCACCCCTTGGTTCCTTGACAGCTATATCCAGGAGTAAGTGCGCCCGTGGCTTCCACGAACGATCTCAAGAACGGCATGGTCCTCAAGCTGGAGGGCGGCAAGCTCTGGTCCGTCGTCGAGTTCCAGCACGTCAAGCCCGGCAAGGGCCCGGCCTTCGTGCGTACCAAGCTCAAGGAGGTCCTGACGGGCAAGGTCGTCGACAAGACCTTCAACGCGGGCACCAAGGTCGAGACCGCCAACGTCGACAAGCGCGGCATGCAGTTCTCGTACAAGGACGGCGAGAACTTCGTGTTCATGGACATGGACACCTACGACCAGCTGACCATCGAGCCGTCGGTCGTCGGCGACGCCGCCAAGTACCTGCTGGAGGGCTTCGAGGCCCTCGTCGCGCAGAACGAGGGCTCGGTCCTGTACATCGAGCTCCCGGCCGCCGTCGAGCTGACCATCGCCAACACCGAGCCGGGCGTCCAGGGCGACCGCTCCACCGGTGGCACCAAGCCGGCCACCCTGGAGACCGGTGCCGAGATCCAGGTCCCGCTCTTCGTCACCACCGGCGAGAAGGTCAAGGTCGACACCCGCGACGGCAGCTACCTCGGCCGGGTGAAGTAAGTCCGTGTCGGCCGCACGCAGCAAGGCCCGCACCAGGGCCTTCCAGATCCTCTTCGAGGCCGACCACCGCGGGGTCGACCCGCAGCAGGTCCTCGCCGACTGGGTGGCCCGCGCCCGCGAGCCCAAGCCCGACGAGGGCACCCCGCAGGTGGGTGAGTACACCATGGAGCTCATCGAGGGGTACGTCCAGCACGCCCGCCGCATCGACGACCTGATCGAGCAGTACGCCGTGGGCTGGACCCTCGACCGGATGCCGATCGTGGACCGCAACGTCCTGCGGCTCGGTGCGTACGAGCTGATCTGGGAGGACGGCGTCCCGGACGCGGTCGTCCTGGACGAGTCCGTCGAGATCGCCAAGGAGTTCTCCACGGACGACTCCCCGGCGTTCGTCAACGGCATGCTCGCCCGCTTCCTGGAGCTGAAGCCGGGCATCCGCCGGTAACAGGCGCCCCCGTGAACGGCCGCCGGACCCGAACAGGTGTCCGGCGGCCGTTCCGCGTTTCCCCCGGTCGGCGTAGGCTGTGGACCTACTTGTCAGTAACTTGACGTCCGGAACCACGCGTGAAGGGCAGGTCCCGCCACATGACCACGGCGACCCGCAGCGAGTTCGACCAGGGCATCGCCCTGACCAGGCACCCCGAGGAGGCCGGCCGCTACGAGGCCGAGCTCGGCGCCGGCTGGCAGATCGGCGGCGGGGTGAACGGCGGACTGCTGCTCGCCGTGGCCGGACACGCGCTGTCGCTGGAGCACGAGGCGCACCCGGACCCGGTGTCGATCAGCGGTTACTACCTGTCCGCCTCCACCCCCGGCCCGGCCACCGTCCGCACCGAGGTGCTGCGCACCGGCCGCGGCCTGTCCACCGGCACCGCCTCGCTCAGCCAGGACGGCGTCGAGCGGCTGCGCGTGGTGGCAAGCCACGGCGACCTCGCCGCCGCCGACGGCGAGGTGCGCACCAGCGCGCAGCCGCCGCAGCTGCCGCCGCCGGACCAGTGCATCGGCGTCGAACACGCGCCCAAGGAGCTGATCGCCCAGGCCGCCCTGCTGGAGCGGTTCGACCTGCGGCTGGACCCGGCCACCGTCGGCTGGGCGCTCGGACAGCCCTCCGGCAACGGGCGGATCCAGGGCTGGTTCCGGCTCGCCGACGGCCGCGAGCCCGACCCGCTGCTGCTCCTGCTGGTCGCCGACGCGCTGCCGCCGGTCACCTTCGACCTCGGCATGCCGGGCTGGGCCCCCACCATCGAGCTGACCGTCCACCTGCGCGCCAAGCCCGCGCCCGGCTGGCTTCGCGTCACCCACGCGACCCGCAACCTGGCCGGCGGCTACTTCGAGGAGGACGCGGAGGTCTGGGACGAGTCCGGCCGGCTGGTCGCCCAGTCCCGCCAGCTGGCCCGGGCGCCCCGGCCGGCCTGACCCGAGGCCCCGGAGGGGTCCGTATTACCGGTGGTTACATTCCTGTGACACGCCGTACGTGTGCGGCGCGCGCGGATGGGGAGGAAGACGGTCAGCGGCGAGCTCGTCGCCGACCGTCAACTTCACCCGACCGCCGAAGCCAGGAGCCATCGATGAGCCAAAAGGGGCGCGCCCGCCGTAACTCCGACTGCACCTCGGGCGGCTCGCGGCCCGTGGTGCGGGCTCCGCACCGGCCGCGGCCGGCCGAGGGGGCCGAGCAGGCGTTCGTCATCGGAGTGCTCACCAGCGCGGCGGACTTCGCCCGGGCCCGCGCCTGGGGGATCTCGGACGCCCCCGACCACGAGCGCTACCTGGCCGACACCGCCGACCTGCTGGCCGAGGCGCTGGAGCGGTTCGACTCCGTCCGGGCCCGGATGTTCCACCCGCAGGACTTCGAGGAGTTCTGCGTGCTGCACGGGCTGGACCCGGCCGAGCCCGCCGCCCGTGACCGCTACCTGGTCAACCCGGCCCTGCAGACCCAGCTGCTGTCCTACCAGGGCGAGGAGCTGGCCGGGGACTTCGTGCCGCGCCTGGTGCGCGCCCGGGAGAACGGGCTGACGCTCCGCCACGCCGACCTGCTGCTCGACGGGGGCCTGTACGGGGGCGCGGGCGCGCCCGACGAGGAGCACGCCGCCTGGGTGGGCGCCGCCTACCAGCGCGGGGGCGAGGTGTTCCGGCGGATGCTGGTCGGCGCGGGCGCCGGCGTGTACGAGCTGCGCCTGCGGGTGGACGCGCCCGGCGGGACGCTGACCGCCGCGGCGCGGGTGCTCCAGTGGGAGGACGGCGTGGTCCGGATCAACGACGAGGACCTGGAGCTGGTCTGCGCGGTGCTCTGCACCGGGCTGGCCCTGGAGCTGCCGGGCGTCGCGGTGCTGCACGGCTCACAGGGCTCGGCGGCCACCTGCGGGGAGTACCTGCCGGCCTCCTGGGCCTGGTCGAGCGGCGGCCAGGAGTGGGCGCCGGCCGACCGGCCGGTCCGGCTGGACGGCGTGGCCGCGCAGCCCGGTTACAGCCTGGGCACGGTCTGCTGACGCCCGCGCCGCGCCGCCGCGGTGCGACAACACCGCGGCGCGGCCCCCGAACCGGGGAGCCGCGCCGTGACGTTTCTGCTTGCCAGCACTACGGAAACGAGTGCTGGGCCGTCCCTCGATCCGCTGGCGGGAGCCGGTGCGGTGAGCCTCAGCTCGCGTCCTCCTCGCGCACCGCACGGCGCGCGTCGGGGTTCAGCACGCCCCAGGAGATCAGCTGCTCGGTGAGGATCGACGGGGACTGGTCGTAGATGACGGCCAGGGTGCGCAGGTCGTCCTGGCGGATCGACAGCACCTTGCCGTTGTAGTCGCCGCGCTGGCTCTGGATGGTCGCCGCGTAGCGCTGCAGCGGGCCGGCCTTCTCGGAGGGGACCTGGGTCAGTCTCTCCAGGTCCAGGACCAGGCGCGGCGGCGGCTCGGCCGCGCCGCCGGGGGTGCCGCCGGGCAGCAGCTCCTGCACCGGGACGCCGTAGAACTCCGCCAGCTCGGCCAGTCGCTGCACGGTGACCGCACGGTCACCACGCTCGTACGAGCCGACGACGACTGCCTTCCATCGCCCCTGGGACTTCTCCTCGACACCGTGCAGGGAGAGCCCCTGCTGGGTGCGGATCGCTCGGAGCTTGCCTCCGAGTTGCTTCGCGTAGTCGCTGGACATTGATCTCCCCGGACGAGATTGCTTCGCGTTCAGTGGTGGGTCACGGGCGATTGCCGACGTCGTTACCGGTGGGTCCGACGTCCGTCTCGTAACTCACTGTGAGGTTACGTAGAGTAAGGTAGATGCGTCAAGCCGAATGGGGCAGTCGTGCGAATGGCCCGCATCGTCGGCGCGTCCGGAGTGTTAACCCCGGGAAGCGGAATGATGGACTTCTGTTTGCGATCCGGCGCGCTGGTAGGATGACCCGAAGCCCACGCCCGGCCGGCGGGGGCCATCCCAGACATCCTTTAAGACCCGTCCCGTGAGGCGGGGAAGGAGGTCCGCTTCGGCATGACCACACACCATGAACCGACGCCCCGGCCACCGCACCAGGTGCTGGACGGCGCGGACATCGCCCGGGTCGTCACCCGGATAGCGCACGAGATCGTCGAGCGCGCCAAGGGCGCGGAGGACGTCGTGCTGCTCGGCATCCACACCAGGGGCGTCCACCTCGCCCGCCGCCTGCACGGCCGGCTGGCCCAGATCACCGGGCGCGAGATCCCGCTGGGCACCCTGGACATCACCATGTACCGGGACGACCTGCGGCTGAAGCCCGCCCGCGCCCTGGAGCACACCGAGATCCCGCCCGGTGGCATCGACGGCAAGCTCGTCATCCTCGTCGACGACGTGCTCTTCTCCGGCCGCACCATCCGCGCCGCGCTCGACGCGCTGAACGACATCGGCCGCCCGCGCGCCGTCCAGCTCGCCGTCCTGGTCGACCGGGGCCACCGCGAGCTGCCGATCCGCGCCGACTACGTGGGCAAGAACCTCCCCACCTCGCTGCGCGAGGCCGTGCAGGTGCGCCTGTCCGACAGCGACGGCGTGGACGCCGTCCTGGTCGGCGACCGCGACTTCGCCGTCCGCTCCTCGCAGGCCCTGGCCTCCCAGCCTTCCGAACCGCACCTCCCGGAGTGACCCGCGTGAAGCGCCACCTCGTCTCCGCCGCCGATCTCAGCCGCGACGACGCGCTGCTGATCCTGGACACCGCCGAGGAGCTGGCCCAGCTCTCCGGCCGGGCCGTCAAGAAGCTGCCCACGCTGCGCGGCCGCACCGTCGTCAACCTCTTCTTCGAGGACTCCACCCGGACGAAGACCTCCTTCGAGGTCGCCGAGAAGCGCCTGTCGGCCGACGTCATCAACTTCTCCGCCAAGGGCTCCTCGGTCTCCAAGGGCGAGAGCCTCAAGGACACCGCGCTGACCCTCCAGGCGATGGGCGCCGACGCGGTGGTCATCCGCCACCACGCCTCCGGCGCGCCGGCCCGCCTGGCCCAGTCCGACTGGCTGCACGGCAGCGTCATCAACGCCGGTGACGGCACCCACGAGCACCCCACCCAGGCGCTGCTCGACGCCTTCACCATGCGCCGCCACCTCAACCCCGGCAGCGGCAACGACCTCGCCGGGCGCCGGGTGACCATCGTCGGCGACGTCCTGCACAGCCGGGTCGCCCGCTCCAACGTCCACCTGCTGAACACGCTGGGCGCGCAGGTCACCTTCGTCGCCCCGCCGACGCTGCTGCCGATCGGGGTCGAGAACTGGCCCTGCGAGATCAGCTACGACCTGGACGCCGTGCTGCCCAAGACGGACGCGCTGATGATGCTGCGGGTGCAGCGCGAGCGGATGAACGCCGCGTTCTTCCCGACCGAGCGCGAGTACAGCCGCCGCTACGGCATGAACGGCCGCCGGATGGCCCAGCTGCCGGACCGGGCGATCGTGATGCACCCCGGCCCGATGGTCCGCGGCATGGAGATCACCGCCGAGGTCGCCGACTCGCCGCGCTGCACCGCCATCGAGCAGGTCGCCAACGGCGTCTCCGTCCGGATGGCCGTCCTCTACCTGCTCCTCGGCGGCGCCGTCTTCGCCGACACCCCCACCCCCACCGACTCCTCCCGCACCGACTCCGTGGAGACCTCCCAGTGACGAGCTACCTGATCCGCAACGCCAAGATCCTGGGCGGCGACCCGCAGGACCTCCACCTCGCCGACGGCGTGATCAAGGCGATCGGCACCGGCCTGACGGTCGAGGCCGACATCGAGATCGACGCCACCGGCCTGATCGCCCTGCCCGGCCTGGTCGACCTGCACACCCACCTGCGCGAGCCCGGCCGCGAGGACGCCGAGACCGTCCTCACCGGCACCCAGGCCGCCGCGATGGGCGGCTTCACCGCCGTCCACGCGATGGCCAACACCACCCCGGTGGCCGACACCGCCGGCGTGGTCGAGCAGGTCTGGCGGCTCGGCCAGGAGGCCGGCTACTGCGACGTGCAGCCGGTCGGCGCCGTCACCGTCGGCCTGGAGGGCAAGAAGCTCGCCGAGCTCGGCGCGATGCACGAGTCCGCCGCCAATGTCCGGGTCTTCTCCGACGACGGCAAGTGCGTGGACGACGCGGTGCTGATGCGCCGCGCCCTGGAGTACGTCAAGGCCTTCGACGGCGTCGTCGCCCAGCACGCCCAGGAGCCCCGGCTCACCGAGGGCGCCCAGATGAACGAGGGCCAGGTCTCCGGCGAGCTCGGGCTCGGCGGCTGGCCGGCCGTCGCCGAGGAGTCGATCATCGCCCGCGACGTGCTGCTCGCCGCGCACGTCGGCTCCCGGCTGCACGTCTGCCACCTCTCCACGGCCGGCTCGGTCGAGATCGTCCGCTGGGCCAAGTCCAAGGGCTGGGACGTCACCGCCGAGGTGACCCCGCACCACCTGCTGCTCACCGACGAGCTGGTCCGCACCTACGACCCGGTGTACAAGGTGAACCCGCCGCTGCGCACCGCCGAGGACGTCCAGGCGCTGCGCGCGGCGCTGGCCGACGGCACCATCGACGCCGTCGCCACCGACCACGCGCCGCACCCGGACGAGGACAAGGACTGCGAGTGGGCCGTGGCCGCGATGGGCATGGTCGGCCTGGAGACCGCGCTGTCCGTCGTGCAGCAGACCATGGTCGACACCGGCCTGCTGAACTGGGAGGGCGTCGCGGACCGGATGTCGCACCGCCCGGCCCGGATCGGCCGTCTCACCGGCCAGGGCCGGCCGGTCTCGGTGGGTGAGCCTGCCAACCTGGTCCTGTTCGATCCCGCGTACCGTGGAGCCGTGAACCCGGACAGCTTCGCCACCCGTAGCCGCAACACCCCCTACAAGGGCCTTGACCTGCCCGGACGGGTGCACGCCACCTTCCTGCGGGGCCGCGCCACGGTGCTGGCCGGGGAGCTCGTCGAGCAGGACGGCACCCGGTGATGGACCACGCCGCGCTCGCCCAGGAGCAGGCGAAGGTCACCAACTGGCCCGGCTACATCGGCTGGTCCGTCGGGCTGCTGATCGTGATCGGCCTCGTCTACTGGCTGATGCGCCAGGGCTGGAACTGGCGGCGCACCCTGCAGTCCGGCATGCCGCCGCTGCCGGCCGTGCCGACCCGCGCCGGGCGCACGATCCTGGAGACCAGCGGCCGGTACCACGGCACGACCACCGCCGGGAACTGGCTCGACCGGGTCGTCGCCCACGGCCTGGGCACCCGCAGCCGCGCCGACCTCACCCTCGGCGAGGACGGTCTGCTGGTGCAGCGCCCCGGTGACGTCGACTTCTGGATCCCGGCCGAGCACCTGACCGGTGCCCGCACGGACTCCGGCATCGCCGGCAAGGTCGTCCCCTCCGGGCTGCTCGTCGTCACCTGGACGCTCCCCCAGCCTTCGGCCGGGGGGACCCCCATGGGCACCATCGAGCTCGACTCCGGCTTCCGGGCCGACCACCCCGATGAGCACGCCGCCTGGGTCGAGGCGATCGCTCAGCTCGCAACACGTACGAAGACGAAGACGGAAGAGGCCGCGCAATGACCGCACCTGCCCCCACCACGCAGCGCCAATGGCGGGAACGAGTGCCTGCCGTGCTCGTCCTGGAGGACGGCCGGACCTTCCGCGGCCAGGCCTACGGCGCCATCGGCGAGACCTTCGGCGAGGCGGTCTTCAACACCGGCATGTCCGGCTACCAGGAGACCCTCACCGACCCGTCGTACCACCGCCAGGTGGTCGTGATGACCGCCCCGCAGATCGGCAACACCGGCTGGAACGACGAGGACGACGAGTCCAAGCAGATCTGGGTCGCCGGTTACGTCGTGCGCGACCCCGCCCGGGTCGCCTCCAACTGGCGCTCCCGCCGCTCGCTCGACGAGGAACTGGTCGCCCAGGGCATCGTCGGCATCAGCGGCATCGACACCCGCGCGCTGACCCGCCACCTGCGCGAGCGCGGCGCGATGCGCTGCGGCATCTTCTCCGGCGAGGCGCTGGCCGACCCGGCCGCCCTGCTCACCCGGGTGCAGGAGTCGCCCGAGATGAAGGGCGCCGACCTGTGCGCCGAGGTGGCCACCACCGAGGCGTACGTCGTCCCCGCGATCGGCGAGAAGCGCTTCACCGTCGCCGCGCTGGACCTCGGCATCAAGGGGATGACCCCGCACCGGATGGCCGAGCGCGGCATCGAGGTGCACGTGCTGCCGGCCAATTCCACCCTGGAGGACCTCTACGCGGTCCAGCCGGACGGCGTGTTCTTCTCCAACGGCCCGGGCGACCCGGCCACCGCCGACCACCAGGTCGCCGTCGCGCAGGGCGTGCTGGAGCGCGGGACGCCGTTCTTCGGCATCTGCTTCGGCAACCAGATCCTCGGCCGCGCCCTGGGCTTCGGCACCTACAAGCTCAAGTACGGCCACCGCGGCATCAACCAGCCGGTGCAGGACCGCACCACCGGCAAGGTCGAGGTGACCGCCCACAACCACGGCTTCGCCGTGAACGCCCCGCTGGACACGGTGAGCGACACGCCCTACGGGCGGGTCGAGGTCTCCCACGTCTGCCTCAACGACGACGTGGTCGAGGGCCTCCAGGCACTCGACGTCCCCGCCTTCAGCGTGCAGTACCACCCCGAAGCTGCTGCCGGCCCGCACGACGCGGCCTACCTCTTCGACCGTTTCGTGAAGCTCATGGAGGCCCAGCGTGCCTAAGCGCACCGACATCAAGTCCGTCCTGGTGATCGGCTCCGGCCCGATCGTGATCGGCCAGGCCGCCGAGTTCGACTACTCGGGTACGCAGGCCTGCCGGGTCCTCAAGGCCGAGGGCCTGCGGGTCATCCTGGTCAACTCCAACCCGGCCACGATCATGACCGACCCGGAGATCGCCGACGCCACCTACGTCGAGCCGATCACCCCGGAGTTCGTCGAGAAGATCATCGCCAAGGAGCGCCCCGATGCGCTGCTGCCGACCCTGGGCGGCCAGACCGCGCTCAACACCGCGATCTCGCTGCACGGCGCCGGCACGCTGGAGAAGTACGGCGTCGAGCTGATCGGCGCCGACGTCGAGGCGATCAACAAGGGCGAGGACCGCGACCTCTTCAAGGGCGTCGTCGAGGCCGTCAACGCCAAGATCGGCCACGGCGAGTCCGCCCGCTCGGTCATCTGCCACACCATGGACGAGGTGCTGGCCGGCGTCGACACGCTCGGTGGCTACCCGGTCGTCGTGCGCCCCTCCTTCACCATGGGCGGCGCCGGCTCCGGCTTCGCCCACAACGAGGAGGACCTGCGCCGCATCGCCGGCCAGGGCCTGACCCTCTCGCCGACCACCGAGGTGCTCCTGGAGGAGTCCATCCTCGGCTGGAAGGAGTACGAGCTGGAGCTGATGCGCGACAAGAACGACAACGTCGTGGTCGTCTGCTCCATCGAGAACTTCGACCCGATGGGCGTGCACACCGGTGACTCGATCACCGTCGCCCCGGCGATGACGCTCACCGACC
Source organism: Kitasatospora sp. NPDC001132 (assembly GCF_053598415.1). Classification (NCBI taxonomy): domain Bacteria; kingdom Bacillati; phylum Actinomycetota; class Actinomycetes; order Kitasatosporales; family Streptomycetaceae; genus Kitasatospora; species Kitasatospora sp. NPDC001132. The sequence continues at coordinate 140,133 of NZ_JBSFKF010000012.1, forward strand.
GCGAGTACCAGATCCTGCGCGACATCGGCATCGCCGTCATCCGCGAGGTCGGCGTCGACACCGGCGGCTGCAACATCCAGTTCGCCGTCAACCCCGACGACGGCCGGGTCATCGTCATCGAGATGAACCCGCGCGTCTCCCGCTCCTCGGCGCTCGCCTCCAAGGCCACCGGCTTCCCGATCGCCAAGATCGCCGCCAAGCTGGCCGTCGGCTACACCCTGGACGAGATCCCGAACGACATCACCGAGGAGACCCCGGCCTCCTTCGAGCCGAGCCTCGACTACGTCGTCGTCAAGGTGCCGCGGTTCGCGTTCGAGAAGTTCCCGAGCGCCGACGCCACGCTGACCACCACCATGAAGTCCGTCGGCGAGGCCATGGCCCTCGGCCGCAACTTCCCCGAGGCGCTCCAGAAGGCGCTGCGCTCGCTGGAGAAGAAGGGCTCCCAGTTCTCCTGGACCGGCCCCCTCGGCGACAAGGCGGAGCTGCTGGCCAAGGCGGTCGTGCCGACCGACGGCCGGATCAACACCGTGATGGAGGCCATCCGGGCCGGCGCCACCCCGGAGGAGGTGTTCGAGGCCACCAAGATCGACCCGTGGTTCGTCGACCAGCTCTTCCTGCTCGACGAGATCGCCGGCGAGCTGGCCGAGGCCGCCGAGCTCACCCCCGAGCTGCTGCGCCACGCCAAGCGGCACGGCTTCTCCGACCAGCAGATCGGCGAGATCCGCGGCCTGAAGCCGGACGTCGTCCGCGAGGTGCGCCACGCCCTCGGCATCCGCCCGGTGTTCAAGACCGTCGACACCTGCGCCGCCGAGTTCGCCGCCAAGACCCCGTACTTCTACTCGTCCTACGACGAGGAGAACGAGGTCGCCCCGCGCACCAAGCCCGCCGTGATCATCCTGGGCTCCGGTCCGAACCGCATCGGCCAGGGCATCGAGTTCGACTACTCCTGCGTGCACGCCTCCTTCGCGCTCGCCGACGCCGGGTACGAGACCGTCATGGTCAACTGCAACCCGGAGACCGTCTCCACCGACTACGACACCTCCGACCGGCTCTACTTCGAGCCGCTCACCCTGGAGGACGTGCTGGAGATCGTCCACGCCGAGCAGCAGGCCGGCCCGCTCGCCGGTGTGATCGTCCAGCTCGGCGGCCAGACCCCGCTGGGCCTGGCCCAGGCGCTCAAGGACAACGGCGTGCCGATCGTCGGCACCCAGCCCGAGGCGATCGACCTCGCCGAGGAGCGCGGCGCCTTCGGCCGCGTCCTGCGCGACGCCGGCCTGCCGGCCCCCAAGCACGGCACCGCCTTCTCCTTCGAGGAGGCCAAGGCGATCGCCGACGAGATCGGCTACCCCGTGCTCGCCCGCCCGTCCTACGTGCTCGGCGGCCGCGGCATGGAGATCGTCTACGACGAGGCCTCGCTGGCCTCGTACCTGGAGCGGCACGCCGGTCTGATCTCCGAGCACCCGGTGCTCATCGACCGCTTCCTGGACGACGCGGTGGAGATCGACGTCGACGCGCTCTACGACGGCACCGAGCTTTACCTCGGCGGCGTCATGGAGCACATCGAGGAGGCCGGCATCCACTCCGGCGACTCCGCCTGCGCGCTGCCCCCGATCACCCTCGGCGGCTTCGACATCAAGCGCCTGCGCACCTCCACCGAGGCCATCGCCCGCGGTGTCGGCGTCCGCGGCCTGATCAACATCCAGTTCGCCATGGCCGGGGACATCCTCTACGTCCTGGAGGCCAACCCGCGCGCCTCCCGGACCGTCCCGTTCACCTCCAAGGCGACCGCGGTGCCGCTGGCCAAGGCCGCCGCCCGGATCTCGCTCGGCGCCACCATCGCCGAGCTGCGCGCCGAGGGCCTGCTCCCGGCCGAGGGCGACGGCGGCACCCTGCCCGCCGACGCGCCGATCGCGGTCAAGGAGGCCGTGATGCCGTGGAGCCGCTTCCGCGACGTCCACGGCCGCGGCGTGGACACCGTGCTCGGCCCGGAGATGCGCTCGACCGGTGAGGTCATGGGCATCGACAAGGTCTTCGGCACGGCCTACGCCAAGTCGCAGACCGGCGCCTACGGCGCGCTGCCGACCAAGGGCAAGGTCTTCGTCTCCGTCGCCAACCGGGACAAGCGCAACCTGGTCTTCCCGGCCCGCGCGCTGGTCGGCCTCGGCTTCGAGCTGCTCGCCACCGCCGGCACCGCCGAGGTGCTCCAGCGCGGCGGCATCCCCGCCACCGTGGTGCGCAAGCACAGCGAGGGCGAGGGCCCGAACGGCGAGCGGACCATCGTCCAGCTGATCCACGCCGGCGAGGTCGACCTCATCATCAACACGCCGTACGGCACCGGTGGGCGCCTCGACGGCTACGAGATCCGCACCGCGGCCGTGGCCCGCGCGGTGCCCTGCCTGACCACCGTCCAGGCGATGGGCGCGGCCGTCCAGGGCATCGACCGGCTGCTGCGCGACGAGGTCGGGGTGATGTCGCTCCAGGAGCACGCCGAGCTGATCAACGCCGGCCGCAAGTAGCACCACCGCAGTGGGGGGCACCGGAGCCTTTGGGTGCCCCCCACTTCCATGCCCGAGTACGGCTTCTGGTCCGGGAGTTGAACCACCCTTGTACAAGCTTCTGTTCGATCTGGTCTTCAAGAAGATGGACCCCGAGAAGGCCCACCACCTGGCCTTCTTCTGGATCCGCCTGGCCTCCTCGGTGCCCGGCCTGCGCACCCTGGTGCGGCTGGTGCTCGCCCCGCGGGACCGCGCCCTGCGCACCCGCGCCCTCGGCCTGGACCTGCCCGGTCCGTTCGGCCTGGCGGCCGGCTTCGACAAGAACGGCGTCGGCATCGACGGCCTGTCGATGCTCGGCTTCGACTACGTCGAGATCGGCACCATCACCGGCGAGCCCCAGCCCGGCAACCCGGCGCCCCGGCTGTTCCGCCTGGTCGAGGACCGCGCGCTGATCAACCGGATGGGCTTCAACAACCAGGGCTCGGCCCGGGTCGCCGCCCGGCTGGCCGCCCGCCCGCACACCAGCTCCACCCCGGTGATCGGCGTCAACATCGGCAAGACCAAGGTGGTCGAGGAGGCCGACGCCGTCGCCGACTACGTGAAGTCCACCGAGCGGCTCGCCAAGTACGCCGACTACCTGGTGGTCAACGTCAGCTCGCCGAACACCCCCGGGCTGCGCAACCTCCAGGCCGTGGACCACCTGCGGCCGCTGCTCGCCGCCGTCCGCGAGGCCGCCGACCGCACCACGCCGCACCACGTGCCGCTGCTGGTCAAGATCGCCCCCGACCTGGCCGACGAGGACGTCGACGCGGTCGCCGACCTCGCCCTGGAGCTGGGCCTGGACGGCATCATCGCCACCAACACCACGATCGGCCGCGAGGGCCTGCGCACCGACGCCCGGCGGGTCGAGGAGATCGGCATGGGCGGCCTGTCCGGCGCCCCGCTCAAGGCCCGTGCCCTGGAGGTGCTCCAGCGGCTGCGCGCCCGCACCGAGGGCCGGCTGACCCTGGTCTCGGTCGGCGGCATCGAGACCGCCGAGGACGCCTGGCAGCGGATCGTCCACGGCGCCGACCTGGTCCAGGGCTACAGCGCCTTCATCTACGAGGGCCCGTTCTGGTGCCGGAAGATCCACAAGGGCCTGTCCGCCAAGGTCCGCGCGGGCGGCTTCCGCAGCCTGGCCGAGGCCGTCGGCAGCGCCGTCCGCGGCGCGTGAACACCCCCATCGGTTCTGGAAAGGACGACATGACCCTCGCCCCGTTCGGCGCCCGGCTGCGCCAGGCCCTCGACACCCGCGGCCAGCTCTGCGTCGGCATCGACCCGCACGCCTCCCTGCTCGCCGCGTGGGGGCTCGGCGACGACCTCGCCGGGCTGGAGACCTTCAGCCGCACCGTGGTCGAGGCGCTGGCGGACCGGGTGGCCGTGCTCAAGCCGCAGGCCGCCTTCTTCGAGCGCTTCGGCAGCAAGGGCGTCGCGGTGCTGGAGAAGACCGTCGAGGAGGCCAGGGCGGCCGGCGCGCTGGTCCTGATGGACGCCAAGCGCGGCGACATCGGCTCCACCATGGCCGCGTACGCCGAGGCCTTCCTGTCGCCGGCGAGCCCGCTGTTCTCGGACGCGGTGACGGTCAGCCCGTACCTGGGCTTCGGCTCGCTGCGCCCGGCCCTGGACCTGGCCCGGGAGCAGGGCTGCGGCGTGTTCGCGCTGGCGCTCACCTCCAACCCGGAGGGCGCCGAGGTGCAGCGCGCGGTGGGCGCGGACGGCGAGCCGGTCGCGGCCTCGGTGCTGCGCCAGCTGGCGGCCGAGAACGAGGGCGCCGCGCCGCTCGGCTCCTTCGGCGCGGTCGTCGGCGCGACGCTGGCCGACGCGGGCGTGGAACTGGCCATCAACGGCCCGCTGCTGGCGCCCGGGATCGGCGCCCAGGGCGCGACCATGGCGGACCTGCCGCGGGTGTTCGGCGGTTCGGTGATCAACGTGGTGCCGAGCGTCAGCCGGGACGTGCTCAAGCACGGGCCCTCGGTGCCGGCGCTGCGGGAGGCGGCGGAGCGCTTCGTCGGGGAGTTCGCGGACGCCGTCGGGTAGGGCGCCGAGTAGACCACCGCGTAGGCGGTCGGGTCGGCGGTCGGGTCGGCCGTCAAGTCGGCCGTCAAGTAGCGGAACCCGTCGTTCAGGTAGCCGCGCGGTGACCCTGCGGAGTGTCCGCAGGACCGCGCGGTGGCCGCGGAGCCGACGTGAGCGCCGTCACATCGGCACCGCCAAAGCCTCGCAATCGCGGTCATTTTGCCCTGGAAAGTCCTGGTCGGCCTTGGCTGACCAGGACTTTTCGTGTTCTTTTCCTGACGTGGCGCCGCAATCCGGGTAGTGTCCGGCGATAGGTCATCGGCGAGCCGCGATTTCCGTGGCTCCCGCAGGTCAGGGCCTTGTGGTTCCCCTTGCGGACGGTGTCCTCGGTACCGAACCAGTCCTAGCTCAATCCATCCATCCACACCCTGAGGTGAACGGCGTGGCCCTTCCGCCCCTTACCCCTGAACAGCGCACCGCCGCGCTCGCCAAGGCCGCCGAGGCTCGCCGGGAGCGCGCCGAGGTCAAGAACCGGCTCAAGCACTCCGGCGCCTCCCTGCACGAGGTCATCAAGGCCGGCAAGGCCGACAACGACGTCATCGGCAAGATGAAGGTCTCGGCCCTGCTGGAGTCCCTTCCGGGCGTCGGCAAGGTCCGCGCCAAGCAGATCATGGAGCGCCTCGGCATCAGCGAGAGCCGCCGCGTCCGCGGCCTCGGTACGAACCAGATCGCTTCCCTGGAGCGGGAGTTCGGCGGTGGCGCCGCCTGACCGTGCCCCCGTGGTCCCAGGATCCCCCGCGATCCGGGATAATCGGTGCATGAGTGAGCGTCCGCGGCTGACCGTGCTCTCCGGCCCCTCGGGGGTCGGCAAGAGCACGGTCGTCGCTCATATGAGGAAGATGTACCCCGAGGTCTGGCTCTCGGTGTCGGCGACGACCCGCCACCCGAGGCCCGGCGAGAAGAACGGGGTCCAGTACCACTTCGTCGACAACGACGAGTTCGACAAGCTGGTCGCCAACGGCGAGTTGCTGGAGTGGGCCGAGTTCGCCGGGAACCGTTACGGGACCCCGCGCGCGGCCGTGCTGGAGAAGCTGGAGCGCGGCGAGCCGGTGCTGCTGGAGATCGACCTCCAGGGCGCCCGCCAGGTGCGCGAGTCGATGCCCGAGGCGCAGCTGGTCTTCCTGGCCCCGCCGAGCTGGGACGAGCTGGTCCGCCGGCTGACCGGCCGGGGCACCGAGTCGCAGGACGTGATCGAGCGGCGGCTGGAGGCGGCCAAGGTCGAGCTCGCGGCCGAGACCGAGTTCGACACGACCCTTGTCAACACCTCCGTCGAGCAGGTAGCGGCCGAACTGCTAGCCTTGCTCGGTGTAGCCTGACCTGTCTGTCTTTTCCACCCTTTCGGAAGGTTTTAGCGTGTCCTCTTCCATGACCGCGCCCGAGGGCATCATCAACCCGCCGATCGACGAGCTGCTCGAGGCCACCGATTCCAAGTACAGCCTCGTGATCTACGCCGCCAAGCGCGCGCGCCAGATCAACGCGTACTACTCCCAGCTCGGCGAGGGCCTGCTGGAGTACGTCGGCCCGCTGGTCGACACCCACGTGCACGAGAAGCCGCTGTCGATCGCGCTGCGCGAGATCAACGCGGGCATGCTGACCGCCGAGGCGGTCGAGGCTGCCTGAGGCGGTCGCTGAATTTCCGGAAGGGCCCGGCGGAATCGTTTCCGCCGGGCCCTTCGGCGTTGTGGGCGGCACCACGGTGCGGGTGATCGCCGAGGGGCCGTAGGGTGGGCGCGTTCCTGTTCGGACGAAGGGTTGGAAGGTGACTGTGGACGCCCCCCGTGTGGTCCTCGGCGTGAGCGGCGGGATCGCCGCCTACAAGGCGTGCGAACTGCTGCGCCGCTTCACCGAGTCCGGCCACCAGGTCACCGTGGTGCCGACCGCGGCCGCGCTGCACTTCGTCGGCGAGGCGACCTGGGCGGCGCTGTCCGGGCGCCCGGCCGCCACCGAGACCTGGGAGCGCGTGCACGAGGTGCCGCACGTGCGGATCGGGCAGCAGGCCGACCTGGTGGTGGTCGCCCCGGCCACCGCGGACCTGATCGCCAAGGCCGCCCACGGCCTCGCCGACGACCTGCTGACCAACACGCTGCTCACCGCCCGCTGCCCGGTCGTGGTGGCGCCCGCCATGCACACCGAGATGTGGGAGCACCCGGCCACCCGGGAGAACGTGGCCACGCTGCGCCGCCGGGGCGTGATCGTGCTGGAGCCGGCCGTCGGACGGCTGACCGGCAAGGACACCGGCAAGGGCCGGCTGCCCGAGCCGTCCGCGATCTTCGACGCCTGCCGGGCCGTGCTGCGCCGCGGCGGGCCGGTGCCGACCGACCTGGCCGGCCGGCACGTGGTGGTCTCGGCCGGCGGCACCCGGGAGCCGCTGGACCCGGTGCGCTACCTGGGCAACCGCTCCTCCGGCAAGCAGGGCTACGCGCTCGCCGCGACGGCCGCGGCGCGTGGCGCCAGGGTGACGTTGCTCTCGGCCAATGCCGAGCTGCCGGACCCGGCCGGGGTGGACGTGGTGCACGTCTCGACCGCGCTGGAGCTTCGGGAGGCGGCGCTGGAGGCGGTCCGGGACGCGGACGCCGTGGTCATGGCCGCGGCGGTGGCGGACTTCCGGCCCGCCGAATACGCGACCGGCAAGATCAAGAAGGTCGAGGGGGTCGAACAGCCGCCCGTCGTGCTGGTCCGCAACCCCGACATCCTGGCCGAGCTGTCGGCTCACCGGGCCCGTTCGGGTCAACTGGTCGTGGGTTTCGCGGCGGAGACCGACGACGTGCTCGCCAACGGCCGCGCCAAGCTCGCCCGCAAGGGCTGTGACCTGCTCGTCGTGAACGAGGTGGGCAACGGCAAGGCCTTCGGTACGGACGTCAACGAGGCCGTGGTCCTGGGTTCGGACGGCAGTGAGACGGCCGTTCCGGTGGGCCCGAAGGAGGCCCTGGCGGACGTGGTCTGGGACCTGGTGGCAAAGCGGCTGGAAACGGGCGGCAACTGATCGGAACCGGTCGCGCGCCGCTCGAGAAATTCTGAAGCGGGTGACGTTCGACGGAAGCAGACGGTTAGACTCCAGGAATCAAGTCTTTCCGGAGTTCCCCGGGTCGCCCCGGGGAACTTCAGTCAGCAGCCGCTGCAACCCCAGGGAGCGCTGTGTCTCGCCGCCTGTTCACCTCGGAGTCCGTGACCGAGGGACACCCCGACAAGATCGCTGACCAGATCAGCGACACCATCCTTGACGCTCTCCTGCGGGAGGACCCGACGTCCCGGGTCGCCGTGGAGACGCTCATCACCACCGGCCAGGTGCACGTGGCCGGCGAGGTGACCACCAAGGCGTACGCGCCGATCGCCCAGCTCGTCCGGGACAAGATCCTGGAGATCGGCTACGACAGCTCCAAGAAGGGCTTCGACGGCGCCTCCTGCGGTGTCTCGGTGTCCATCGGTGCCCAGTCGCCCGACATCGCGCAGGGCGTCGACACCGCGTACGAGGCGCGCGTCGAGGGTGCCTCCCAGGGGGACGACACGGACGACCTGGACAAGCAGGGCGCCGGCGACCAGGGCCTGATGTTCGGCTACGCGTCCGACGAGACGCCCGAGCTCATGCCGCTGCCGATCACCCTGGCGCACCGCCTCTCCCGCCGCCTGACCGAGGTGCGCAAGAACGGGACCATCCCGTACCTGCGCCCCGACGGCAAGACCCAGGTCACCATCGAGTACGACGGCGACAAGGCCGTCCGCCTCGACACCGTGGTCGTCTCCACCCAGCACGCCAGCGACATCGACCTGGAGTCGCTGCTCACCCCGGACATCCGCGAGTTCGTGGTCGAGCCGGAGCTGAAGGCGCTGGCCGAGCAGGGCATCAAGCTGACCACCGAGGGCTACCGCCTGCTGGTCAACCCGACCGGCCGCTTCGAGATCGGCGGCCCGATGGGCGACGCCGGCCTCACCGGCCGCAAGATCATCATCGACACCTACGGCGGCATGGCCCGCCACGGCGGCGGCGCCTTCTCCGGCAAGGACCCGTCCAAGGTGGACCGCTCGGCCGCGTACGCGATGCGCTGGGTGGCGAAGAACATCGTCGCCGCCGGCCTCGCCCGCCGCGCCGAGGTGCAGGTCGCGTACGCGATCGGCAAGGCCGAGCCGGTCGGCCTGTTCGTGGAGACCTTCGGCACCGAGACCGTCCCGGTCCTCGCCATCCAGAAGGCCGTCTCCGAGGTCTTCGACCTGCGTCCGGCCGCGATCATCCGCGACCTGGACCTGCTGCGCCCGATCTACGCCCAGACCGCGGCGTACGGCCACTTCGGCCGTGAGCTGCCGGACTTCACCTGGGAGCGCACCGACCGGGTGGAGCAGCTGAAGGCGGCCGTGCAGGACTGACGCACAGCTTGAGTGAGGCGGCGCCCGCCCCCGTCCGGGGGTGGGCGCCGCCTCGTGCGTTGTCGGTGTGACCTGGTAGTACTGGGAAGTGATGAGCAGCACAGGGGAGCCAGAGCAGCTGGCGTTCATCCGCGAGACGGTCAAGCGGGCCAAGCCCAGGACGTGGCGCGGTGCCAAGCGGGCGGAACACAATCCGATCGCCCGGGTCGTGGTCGACAAGGGCGTCCTGAGCATCGACCAGTTCTTCGACTACGAGGTTCCGGCGGTCATGGACGAGGCCGCGCAACCCGGAGTCCGGGTCCGGGTCCGCTTCGGGGCCCGACTGGTCAACGGGGAACGGCAGGGCGGGACGCTCCACGACGGGTTCATCGTCGAGCGGCTCGCGAAGACCGACTACCCGTACGCCCTGGCGCCGATCGCGCAGGTCATCTCGCCCGAGCCGGTGCTCTCGCCCGAACTGCTGAACCTGTGCCGTACGGTCGCCGACCGGTACGCGGGCACCCTGGCCGACGTCCTCCAGCTCGCCGTACCGCCCCGGCACGGCGAGGCGGAGGCGGAGCCCTCGCCGCCGTCCCGTCCCAGGCCGGACCCGCCGGCCCCGGGCGGCTGGTCCCGGTACCCCGCGGGGCCGGACTTCCTGGCCGCACTCGCGAACGGGGGCTCGCCGCGGGCCGTCTGGGCGGCGCTGCCCGGGCGCGGATGGCCCTACGAGATCGCCCGGGCCGTGGCGGCCACCCTGGCGAGCGGCCGGGGCGCACTGGTCGTGCTGCCCGACGGGCGGGCCACCGCCCGGGTGGACCGGGCGCTCACCGAACTGCTGGGTGAGGGCCGGCACGCCGTTCTCGCCGCCGATCTCGGCCCCCGCGAGCGGTACACGCGATGGCTGGCCGTGAGCCGCGGGTCCGTACACGCCGCGATCGGGACCCGGGCGACGATGTTCGCACCGGTCCGCGACCTCGGCCTCGTGGTGGTCTGGTCGGACGGCGACAGCAGCCACAGCGACGGGCACGCGCCCTATCCCCACGCCCGGGACGTCGCGCTGCTCCGGGCGACGGAGGCGGGCGCGGCGGTGCTCCTCGGCGGCCACTCGGTGACGGTGGAGGGTGCCCAACTGGTCAGCAGCGGCTGGGCCAGGTCGATCGTGGCGGATCGCGAGACGGTGCGGGAGACGGCACCCGCGGTGCGTACGGTCACCGACCGCGACGAGGCCAGGGACGCGGCGGCGCAGGCCGCGCGACTGCCGTCCGTGGCGTGGCAGGCCGCGCGGGACGGGCTCGCCGCCGGCGGTCCGGTCCTGATCCAGGTGCCCCGGCGGGGTTACGTGCCCCGGCTGGCCTGCAACCGCTGTCGTGAACCCGCCCGCTGCCGGCAGTGCGAGGGGCCGCTGGAAGCGGTCTCGGCGGACGCTCCGCTGCACTGCGGCTGGTGCGGGAGGGACGAGACGGACTGGCACTGCCCCGAGTGCGGCTCGTTCCGGCTCCGGGCGCAGGTGGTGGGGGCGCGCCGGACGGCCGAGGAACTGGGCAGGGCCTTCCCCGGGGTGCCGGTACGGGTCTCCGGACGGGACACGCTGCTCGCCACCGTGCCGAACGAACCGTCCCTGGTCATCTCGACTCCGGGGGCCGAGCCCGTGGTGGAGGACGGTCCCGGGTACGCAGCGGCCCTGCTGCTGGACGGGTGGTCGCTCCTCACGTTCCCCGATCTGCGGGCGGGGGAGCACGCGCTGCACCGCTGGCTGACGGCGGCCGCGCTGGTGCGGTCCGGTGCGGAGGGCGGCACGGTGGTGGTCGTCGCCGAACCGACCGTCCGTCCGGTACAGGCACTGGTGCGCTGGGACCCGTTCGGGCACGCGGGCATGGAACTGGACGAACGTGCCCAGCTGCACTTCCCGCCGGTGTCCCGGATGGCCTCGGTGGTGGGGAGTCCGAAGGCCGTGGCGGACCTGCTGGACATCGTCAAGCTGCCGGAGGGCGCCGATGTGCTCGGCCCGGTGCCGCTGCCGCAGGTGCGGGGGGAGGACCGGGAGAGAGCGCTGCTGCGGGTCTCGCCCGGGCAGGGCGCCGCGCTGGCCGCGGCCCTCAAGGCCGCGCAGATCACCCGGACCGCCGTGCGGGGGCCCGCGAGTCTGGACGTGCGGATCGATCCGACCGAGATCGGATAGCGCCGGGTGGGGCGGGGTGAGTGGGCCACCCCGCCCCGGTTCGGCCCCGGGTTCGGCACCCGGCCCTGGTGCGGCGGGTCGGTCGGGTTGGTCGGTTCGGTCGGGTTGGTCGGTTCGGTCGGGTCGGGCGGTTCGGTCAGCCGCGCAGCGGGATGCCGGGGCGGTCCGGCTGGGGGTGGTCGACGGGGGTGCCGCGGTCGGTCGTGCCGCGGTCCATCGCGGTGCGGTCGATGGCGGTCCGGTCGATCGCTGTCCGCTCCAGGGCTCCGCGGTCGAGGCTGCCGCGCTCCAGGCTGCTGCGGTCCAGGCCGCCCTGGCGGGCCGCCGGGACGGTCGCGGCCAGCCCGGTGCGCTCGGCGCCGGCGGGCAGTTCCTCGGAGCGGTCCGGGCGGCTCTGGCCCGGGACGGCGCCGCTCGCGGCCAGGAGTTCGCTGGTCGGGCGGCGCATCCCGTAGCGCCGGTGCACCGCCTGCTTGGTGACCCCCAGGGCGGAGCCCACCGAGTCCCAGGAGAAGCCCAGCGCCCGGTCGAACTCGACCGCCGCCGCCACCAGCGTCTCCACGCTCTCACGCAGCTCCTGCGCCAGGCGCACGGTCGGCGCCGGCGCCCGCCCGTACACCACGAAGCCGGCCGAGGTGCTCGGTCGGCGCGGACGGTAGACGTTGCCCAACTGGGCGGTGAGCGTCCGCAGCGCGTCGACCTGCCGCCTCACCCGCTCGATGTCCCGCACCAGCAGGTGCAGGCTCGCCCGCGCCCGGGCGTCGTGGTTGATCTGCTCGGCCATGGCCTACGTGCCACCTTCCGTACGGTTCGCTCGGCCGGGACGCGGTGTCCCGTGTGCCCGGCCACGGTCAATCTCTCTTGACCAACGCCGAAGCGGGGGCCGGGGTAACGCGGCTCGGCACAGTCGGCCGTGCCGGCCGCCGATCCGGGCCCGGGGAAGCCCCCGGCGGGCGGCCGCGCGGGTTGCATAGACTGGCGGGTGAACCAGCGGCCGACCGCAGCCCGCGCCCCTACGGACAGGAGCCCGTACCCCGTGGCGATCCAGCCGATCCGTCTCTTCGGAGACCCCGTCCTGCGGTCCACCGCCCAGCCGGTGACCACCTTCGACAAGGAACTGCGCAAGCTGGTCCGCGACCTCACCGACACCATGCTGGGCGCCCCCGGTGCCGGTCTTGCCGCTCCCCAACTCGGCGTCTCCCTGCGGGTGTTCACGTACCACGTGGACGGTGTCACCGGGCACCTGATCAACCCGGACCTGTCGCTGAGCGAGGAGGAGCAGGACGGCCCCGAGGGCTGCCTGTCGCTGCCTGGGCTGCGCTACGACACCAAGCGCGCCTACGGCGTGGTGGCCAAGGGCTTCAACATGTACGGCGATCCGGTGACGGTCGAGGGCACCCAGCTGCTCGCCCGGTGCATACAGCACGAGACCGACCACCTGGACGGAATCGTCTTCATCGACCGGCTCGACCGCGAACAGCGCAAGGCCGCGCTGAAGGCGATCCGGGAGACGGACTGGGGCGGCGGGCCGGCCCCGGTGGTCAAGGTCTCGCCGCACAGCACCTTCGGCTCCGCCCGCTGAGGCCGTTCGGCTTCTCTGTTCGTCCGCTCCTCCGTTTCGACTTCCGTTCGCAGAAAGGCACTTGATGCGTCTCGTTTTCGCCGGCACCCCCGAGGTCGCCGTTCCCGCCCTGGACGCCCTGCTCGCCTCGGACCGGCACGAGGTCGTCGCGGTGGTCACCCGCCCCGACGCCCCGGCCGGGCGTGGGCGCAAGCTGGTCGCCAGCCCCGTCGCCCAGCGCGCCGAGGAGGCCGGGATCGAGGTCCTCAAGCCGGCGAAGCCCAGCGACCCCGACTTCGTCGCCCGGCTCACCGAGCTCGCCCCCGACTGCTGCCCGGTGGTCGCCTACGGCGCGCTGCTGCGCCCCGGCACCCTGGAGATCCCCAGGCACGGCTGGGTCAACCTGCACTTCTCGCTGCTGCCCGCCTGGCGCGGCGCGGCCCCGGTCCAGCACGCCGTGCTGGCCGGCGACGAGGTCACCGGCGCGTCCACCTTCCTGATCGAGCAGGGCCTGGACTCCGGCCCGGTCTACGGCGTGATCACCGAGGAGATCCGCCCCGCCGACACCAGCGGCGAGCTGCTCACCCGGCTCTCGCACTCCGGCGCGCGGCTGCTCGCGGCCACCATGGACGGCATCGAGGACGGCTCCCTGCACGCCGTGCCGCAGCCGGCCGAGGGCGTCACGCTCGCGCCGAAGATCACCGTCGAGGACGCGCGGATCGACTGGAACCACCCCGCGCTGCGGGTCGACCGGGTGGTGCGCGGCTGCGCGCCGGCGCCGGGCGCCTGGACGGAGTTCCGGGGCGAGCGGCTGAAGGTCACCGGCCCGGTCAGGCTGCTGCCGGACTCCACCGAGCTGGCGCCGGGCGAGGTCGCGATGGTGGGCAAGAACAGCGTCCGGGTCGGCACCGGCAGCCACGACGTCGAGCTCGGGGAGGTGCGGCCGCAGGGGAAGAAGGAGATGCGGGCCGCCGACTGGGCCCGCGGCGCGCGGCTGGAGGCGGGGGAGCGCTTCGGGGGCTGACGCTCCGGTTTGGCGTTACTGTTCGTTTGATCCGTACTGTTCGTTTGATCGTTCGTGTACCTGATCCGTTCGTGTACCTGATCCGTTCGTGTACCTGATTCGTTTGAGTACCGCAGCACCTTGAGGCACCTGTGACCACCCCCAGCGCCAAGCGCGCCCCCCGCCCGCACCGCCGTCCGAAGAAGGACCCGGCCCGGATCGTCGCGTTCCGCGCGCTGCGCGCCGTCGACGAGCGCGACGCGTACGCCAACCTGATCCTGCCCTCGCTGCTGCGCGAGGCCGAGCAGAAGGGCATGGACCGGCGCGACGCCGCCCTCGCCACCGAACTGGTCTACGGCACCCTGCGCCTGCAGGGCACCTACGACGCGATCATCGCCGCCTGCATCGACCGGCCGCTCGGCAAGGTCGACCCGCCGGTGCTGGACGTGCTCTCGCTAGGCGCGCACCAGCTGCTCACCACCCGCATCCCCAGCCACGCGGCCGTCTCGGCGACCGTCGAGCTGGCCCGGGTGGTGCTCGGCGACGGCAAGGCCAAGTTCGTCAACGCCGTGCTGCGCCGGATCAGCGCCCACGACCTGGACACCTGGATCGAGCAGGTCGCCCCGCCGTACGACAAGGACGCCGAGGACCACCTGGCGGTCGTGCACTCGCACCCGCGCTGGGTGGTCTCCGCGCTCTGGGACTCGCTCGGCCGCTGGCAGCCGGACGCCTCCGGGCGCACCGCGATGGAGGACCTGCTGCGGGCCGACAACGAGCGGCCCGAGGTCACGCTGGTGGCCCGCCCCGGCCGGGCCACCGTCGGCGAGCTGGCCGACGCGCTGCCGGAGGCCCAGCCGGGCCGCTGGTCCCCGTTCGCGCTGCGGCTCGCCGAGGGCGGCGACCCGGGTTCGGTCACGGCGGTGCAGGAGAACCGGGCGGGCGTGCAGGACGAGGGCAGCCAGCTGGTCGCGCTGGCGCTGGCCACCGCGCCGCTGGAGGGGCCGGACCGGCTCTGGCTGGACGGCTGCGCGGGCCCCGGCGGCAAGGCCGCGCTGCTCGGCGCGCTGGCCGCCGAGCGGGGTGCGGGGCTGGTGGCGAGCGAGAAGCAGCCGCACCGCGCCCGGCTGGTGGCGCGGGCCCTGGACGGCAACCCCGGCCCGTACACCGTGATCGCGGCGGACGGGACGCGCCCGGCCTGGCGGTCCGGTGGCTTCGACCGGGTGCTGGTCGACGTGCCGTGCTCCGGCCTCGGTGCGCTGCGCCGCCGCCCGGAGGCGCGCTGGCGGCGCCGGCCCGCCGACGTCGCCGCCTTCGGCCCGCTCCAGCGGGACCTGCTGCGCTCGGCGATCGAGGCCACCCGGGTCGGCGGCGTGGTCGGCTACGCGACCTGCTCGCCGCACCTGGCGGAGACCCGCGCGGTCGTGGACGACGTGCTGCGGGGCGAGGGCGGCCGGGTCGAGTGGATCGACGCGCGGCCGCTGCTGCCCGGCGTCCCGGCGCTCGGCGAGGGGCCGGACGTGCAGCTGTGGCCGCACCTCCACGGGACGGACGCGATGTACCTGGCGCTGCTGCGGCGTACTGCCTGAAGTCCTTCGGGTGTCGCAGCCCCGGCCGGGGTCGCCTCCGGCCGGGGCTTGCGCCTTCCGTAGGGGGAGGTAGCAGGGTGGTGGCCATGAACGGCGACACGGCGTACACCATCGGTGAGTTGGCCCGGCGGACGGGGCTGACGGTCAAGACCGTCCGCTTCTACTCGGGCCGGGGGACCGTGTCGCCGACCGGCCGCAACCCGGCCGGCCACCGGCGGTAAGGCGCCGACGCCGTCGCGCGCCTGGAACTGGTCCGCACCCTGCGGGAACTCGGTCTCGGACTGCCCGCGATCCGGCGGGTGGTGGAGCGCGAACTGACGCCGGCCGACGCCGCCGCCGTGCAGGCGGAGGCGATCGACCTCCAGATCCGGGTGCTGCGGCTGCGGCGGACGGTGCTCGGGGTGGCCAGGCTCGGGTCGACACCTGAGGAGTTGACGCGCGTGCACCGGTTGGCCCGGCTCACGGAGGACGAACGGGGGCGCCTGGCCGGGGAGTTCCTGGCGGCGGTGTTCGACGGGATCGACGACCGAGGGGGCGACGACCGAGGGATCGACGACCGAGGGGGCGACGCCGTACGGGGCGATGGCGGAGGTGGCGAGGGCGGAGGGGTGGGCCGTGGTGGGTGGTTCGCCTCTGTGGCGCGCTCGTTGACGCCGGAGCTGCCGGAGGACCCGTCGCTCGAACAGGTCGAGGCCTGGGTCGAGTTGGCCCGGATGGCGGAGGACGCGGGGTTCCGGGCGCTGCTGCGGGGGCTCGCCGAGGCGGAGGCCGCGGAGGCGACTTCTGCGGAGGCGGCGGGCGGTACGGGGCTGCCGGAGCCAGGGCTGGCGGTGGTGGTGCGGGAGTCGGCCGGAGCGGCGGTCGCGGCCGGGGTGGAGCCGGGGTCGGCGGAGGCGGCGGCGGTCGTCGTGGCGCTGGTGGAGCGGTACGGACAGTGGTGCGCGGGGGCGGTGCCGACGGACGCCGGGGCGGCGCGCGACCGGTTGGCGGAGCGGCTGAGGGCGATGGCCGATCCTCGGCGGGAGCGGTACCTGGAGCTGCTGACGGTCGCCAACGGTTGGGCTGTGCCCGAGAGTTGGGCGGCTGAGGTGGACTGGGCGGTGCGCGCCGTGGGGTGAGCCGGTGCGCGGGGGTGTGCGCGGCCGTGGGGCTGCGGGGGACGGCAGCGGCGGTGCGGCCTACCGGCGGGCGGGGCCGGGGTAGGTGGTCAGGAAGGCGTGGGCCTGGGCGCGGAGGTGGTCGATCGGCGGGTCCTCGCAGATCACCTCCAGGCCGAGTCCGGTGGCCCGGCCCAGGTCGTAGTAGGACTGGTAGGCGAGGTACGGGCGGTGGTCGTCGGTGGGGTCGAGGCCGACGGCGAAGGTCGCGAAGTGGGGCTGCTGCTCGCCCCGGGCGGCGGTCGAACCGGGGCGGGAGAGCTGCCACTCGAACTCGTACGGCTCGGGCTCGGCGGGCAGGTCCAGCAGGGCCTGGGCGAGTCGGCGGACCTCGTCCGGGTTCGCGAAGGGGATCGACTCGGACCAGTAGGGGGCCGAGGCGAGCAGTTCCCAGCCGTCGCCGTTGTGGCCGACGGTCAGGGCCCACTCGCCGTTCCGGTCCTGCCAGCGGCAGCTGATGATCGGGTCCACGGCGGTCAACCTCCCTGTGGCGCTGGGGTGTTCGGGTCTCCTCATCGTGGCACACCGGGCGGCCCGGGGGGCTCGGCCGTGAGCCGTTCCCGGGCTCGCTGCCAGGCCTCCTGGAGCGTGCGGTAGCCGAGGACGGTGATGCCGTGCTCGGTGAGCAGCCGGCGTGCCTCGGGGGAGACGAGGAACGCGTGGTCGGTGTGCCGCACGCGCCGACCGTCGTCCGGGACGGGGTGCGGGGCGGGGCGCGGGCCGGGGTGCGGCGCGGGGCGTAGGGCGGGGTGCAGGGCCCACTCGGTGAGGCCCGGTGGGAGGGCGGCGAGCAGGCGGGCGAAGTGGGCGGGCTTGTCGTCCAGGGGGACGGTGAAGCTGTCGAGGAAACCGTGGTCCACCACCGGCAGCCCGCGCTCGCGCATCCGGGCCGGCGCGGGCGGCAGCCAGACCCGGACCGCCAGGCCGTACTCGGCGCCGAGGGAGAGGGTGAGGTCGAGGACGTCCTCGCGGCCGCCGTCGGCCAGGCAGTGGAAGTCGAGGTGGGTCGGGGCGAGGCCGGCCGCCGCCACCGCGTCGATCTGGGCGCGGAACTCGCGCTCCACGTCGTCGATCCGGGCCCGGGCGAGCAGTGCGGCGCGCCCGGCGGGGGTGGGGGCGAAGAACTCGCCGGAGGCGTCGAGGAGGGAGGGCACTCGGTCGCGGGCGGCGAGCGGGCCCCATCGGCGGTCCGGGGACTCGCAGACCAGCGTGAGGTGGATGCCGAAGGGAACCTCCGGGTGCCGGCGCAGCAGCCCGAGCGCGTGCGGCGCGGCGGCGCAGGGCGTCATCAGGCTGCACGAGGCGGCAATGCCGTTCCGGACGGCGTCGATCACGGCGAGGTTGACGGACTCGTCCAGGCCGAGGTCGTCGCAGTTGAGCAGCAGGAGACGGGCTTCGGGCGGGTGGCCGAGGAGGTGGTTGGCGGTGGTGAGTGGGGGCGGGGGTACGGGAGCGGGGCTGGCTGCGGGCATGGGCGCAGTCTGTCCCGGTGGCGGCGTCGGGCGCGCGGGGTTTTCCGGGCGACGGGGACGGGCGGTGAGGCCCGCCGACGGGGACGGGCAGGCCGGTCAGTCGGCTGCGGGGGCCGGGTGCCAGGGGCGGTCGGGGCGGGTCCGGACCGGGGCGGACGTGAGGCGCAGCGCGTACACCTCGCGGTCGGTGGCCTCGTACGGGACCCGGCCGAGGTACTCGTGGCCGGTCAGGTGACACCAGGCGGGGAGGTCGAGCGGGGCGGCGGGGTCGGTGGTGTGGATGTGGACCACCGCGCCGGCGGGGAGGTGCGCGATCCGGGCGCGCAGCCGGAGCAGGAGCTGGACGCAGAGCAGGCCGGTGCCGTCGACGGTGAGGTCGGGGGCGGCGGTGTCGGGTGCGCTCATCGAGAGGTCTCCTGGGTGACGCGCCAGAGGCGGCGGGGCAGGTCGCCCTCCTCGAAGGGGTGGACCTCGGTCAGGCTCCAGCCCTCGCCGGCGAGCGAGTCGACCAGCTCGCGGGGGAAGAAGTGGACGGCGAAGCCGCCGTGCTCCCAGACGTCGTCCCCGTGGCCGGTACCGGCGCCGTAGTGGGCGTCGCCGGTGTGACGGACGGTGTAGACGAAGGTGCCGCCCGGGCGCAGAACCCGGCGGACCTCGGCGACGAGCGCCTCGATCTCCTCGGTGGAGAGGGCCATGCAGAGCAGCATGTGGGCGAAGACCCCGTCGACGGAGGCATCGGGGAGGGGCAGCGGGTCGCGGACGTCGTGGGTGAGGACCGAGAGCCGGTCGGCCAGGCCCTGCTCCGCCGCGGCGGAACGCAGTTGCCGCAGGCCGGTCGGGCTGAAGTCGGCGGCCGCCACGCGGAAGCCCGCCCGGGCGAAGTGCAGTGCGTCGCGTCCGTGGCCGGCGCCGAGTTCCAGCACGTCCCGCGCCCCGGCGGCGGTGAACACCTCGGCCGCGTACTCGGCCGGGGCGGAGGGCTGCTCGCCGTACATTCCCGGGTTGGCGCTGTAGGTCCGCTGCCAGTGGTCGCGTTGGGCCTCGGCGAGGCCGCGCTCCAGGCCGGGCCCGGTGCCGGGGGTGTCGGTCATGGTGCCGCCCTTCGCGGGGTGGGGTGGTTTGGGTGGTGCCACCGGTGCGGGTGGTGCGGGTGGTGCCACCGGTGCAGGTGGTGCGGGACCAGCCTAGGACGTGGGGGTGCGCGGTGGGTGGGGCAGGGGTAGCCGGTGCGGGCCCGCGGTGGGGCGGGCGGATCGGCGGGTCAGCCGAGGCGCTGGCCGGGGGCGGTGCCGCCGAGGCGGGTGAGCAGGGCGGACAGCAGACCGAGGTCCTCGGCGCTCCACTGTTCGGCCGCGAAGTGGTCGGCGGCCACTTGGCGGGCGGTGTGCAGCATCTCGGCGAGCCGCTCACGGCCGGTCGGGGTGAGCGCGGCGTAGGCGACCCGGGCGTCACGGGCAGCGGCCTCGCGGCTGACCAGGCTGATCCGCTCCAGCGGCGCGAGGCCACGGGTCACGCCGGAGGCGGTGAGCCCGAGGGCCTCGGCGAGGTCGACCCGGCGCATCCGGCCGCCGGGGGCCTGGGAGAGGTGGAGCAGCATGGTGAAGTCGGCCAGGCTGACGCCGTGCAGGCCGCTGAGACTCGCGTCGAAGCGCTTGACCACGGCGGTCTGGGCGCGGACGAGCCGCAGGGCGGTGTCCAGCGGATCGGGGCCGGGGGCCGTTGTGGTGCGGGCGGGCTCGGTCTGCTCGGTCCGGTACGAGTGATCTGTCATTGCCACCTCCTTGACTGCTCAAGTATATCGCGAGGGGGAGCCGTCAAGGAGGTGGCGCAGGGGGAGGGGGTCGGGTCAGTGCGCGGTGCCGGCGGCGCGGCGCTGACGCTTGCCGAGCGGCGCCTGGGAGAGGTCCTCGGCCTGGGAGCGGAGGTTCTTGTAGCCGTAGCCGTGTTCGTCGAGCCACTGCTGCGCCGACTGCTCGGCCCGCTCGGTGGCTTCCAGGATGTCCTCCTCGGCCTCGCCCTCGTCGAGGAAGCGGAAGGTGAAGGCGGCCCGCGCGGAGAGGTCGTAGCTCAGGTGGCCCTCGCGGGTGAAGGCGGCCCGCAGCACGTCGTGCTCGGGGGCGGCGGCGAGCAGTTCGGCGCGCTGTTCGTCGGTGAGGCCGTCGAAGACGCCGCGCACCATGATGCGGAAGGTTCGAGTGGTCATCCCCCGACCATAGGCACTACGGGCCGCCGACCGCCAACACGATTCCGGGGCCGGGGCCTGCGCAGCCGGAGGCGCGGCGGCGGACGAGGTCGCGGTGCTGTCGGAGTCGGCTCCTTTCACTGTCGGGACGGAGGGCCGTCGCGGGCTGGTCAGGTCGGGGCGGGCTCTCAGCTCGGGGTGAGGGCTTCGGCGAGCCCGTCCGCGTAGCGGATGAGCCGGTCGAGTTCGGGGCCGCCCCGGGCACGCCGGAAGCCGCTGCGCTGGCCCTGGAAGGCGGCCTGGACGGCGTGGAGTTGGGCCCAGCGGCGGGTGCGTTCGCGGTCGAGCTCGGCGGCTTCGGCGAAGACGTCGAGTGCACGGAGGGCCGTGCGGCGCAGGTCCGTCGAGCCGAGCAGCGTCAGGGCGTGGACCTTGAGCAGGGTGCCGCCGTCGTAGGCCCTGTCCCCTGCGTAGCCCTTGGTTGGCGATTGTTCAGGTGCGGCTCGGTGGTGCGGAGGTGGAGAGTGCGCTCGCGGAACATGGTGGGGGCCTCCTTTCGCGGTGGCCCGGATGGCCGCCGTCGTGGTGCCTCCAAGACTGGTCGTCGGGGCCCGGTTCGCGCATGTGCCGATCGGCAGAATCCTGCCGGAAGACGGCCGGGCCTCCCCTGCCGATCGGCAGGGGAGGCCCGGGGAGTGGGCAAGGGGAGGGGCTACACCCGCGCCGGGAGCCGGGTGCAGACCGCCCCCGCCATCAGGGGGGCGGGCTCGGCGCCCAGGGTGGCGAGGGTGAAGGCGGTGGTCAGAGCGCTGATGTCGCGGGACTCGCGGATCAGGAGGTGGTTGGCGCCGGGGGCTTCGTACCGCGCGAGGTCCGGCACGACCGGCCGGGCGCGCAGCGCGTACTCCAGGGACTGGGTGGCGCCGGCGGAGCTGTGGTCCCCGGTGCCGTGGACGATCAGCACTCGCCGGCCGGCCAGCTGGTCGACCGGGTCGCCGCTGGGCAGCCAGGGCGCGATCCCGGCGACGCCGACCACCGACGGGTGCCCGGCGCACCAGAACGCGGCCCGCCCGCCCAGCGAGTTGCCGATCAGCACGACGGGTGCGCCCGGATGCAGCCGGGCGAGTTCGTCGAGCGCCCAGCGGGTGTCGACGGCGGTGTCGGCGTCGGCGCCGTTCCAGCCGCCGTGGCGGTAGCGCAGCAGGTGCACCGCGAGCCCGTGCGCCCGGCCGCGGTCGGTGAGCTCCGTGGCGAGGTCCCGCAGGCCGAGCTCGGCGACCTTCAGTGGTGCGCGCCGGCTGCGGATGAACCCTCCCGGCAGCAGCAGGGCGACGCCGTTGACCGGCCCCTCTCCCTGCCACGGGGTCAGCTCTGCGGTGCGCGGACGCTGCGCTCGGAACACGCGAAATCCCTCCTGATGTGTACAGGCGGATTCTACGGTTGCGAGGACGGGTCACTGTGCGCCAGTAAGGACCACAGCACCCAGCCGGAGATTCGGCTGCGCACCACCATGACCTTCGCCCAGCGGGCGCCGAGCGGCGAGGTCCAGGTGTCCACCACCTCGACCCGGTCACCCGAACGGGCGAGTCCGACGACGGTCTCCTCGCCGAAGTGGTCGACCCGGACGTTGGCGGCGGTGGCCGACACCTCCCACCAGCCCGCACCGGGCTCGGGCGGCAGGTCGGTGCCCGCCGTGACGGCCGCCGGGACGAGCAGGATGCCGAGCGCGACCACGGCGGCCGTCGCACGGCCGATCACTGCCACGGGAACCTCCGGTTGGTGTCGAACGCGGGCAAGGGCGATGGCGTCGGGATCGAGGACGGCATGTACGGCAGAACGAGCCGACCGGGCGTGCGCGTACTGTCCGGGGCCGAGGTCTACCCGGTCGGCTCAGCCCGACGCGGAGATCGGGTGCTTCGGCCGCCCGGGCCAACTGTCGCTCCGTGGCGAAGGGTTGGCGTGCCGTGGCGGACGGCTGGCGCGCCGGCCCGCCCGTTCGGTCCGTTGCAGGTTCCGCGCGGGAGTGACCTGTCGGCGTACCTCACCGGGCTCGGCCGCGCCTGCCGGGAGCGGGCGGTCGCCGATCCCGGCTGCTGCCGCGTGATGTTCGAGCGGCCGTCGCCCGGATCCCGGCCGGGCGGCGCCCAGGAGTGGTGTTCGGTTCGGCCCCGGGGATGCGTCGCGATCCTGGCGGTCGGACCTGGTACGTGCCGGTCATAACCTGGGTTTTCCCTGCTCTTTGTTCAGGATCATGGCGCGCTCTGCGACGATCCGATGATCGTCGCCCCGACGCGGTGGGCGGCGCGTCGCAGGGGAGAGACCGGCATGGCCGTTCGGCCCGAGGACAGTGTCGTCCGGGCGAGGAGGAGAGCCAGGTTCGCCTGGGACAAGGAGACCTGGATGGTGGTCTCCGGCGGGGTGCTGGGGGCGATGTTCGCGAGCATGGGCCTGGCGGTGCTGTTCGGCCCGGCGAACGGGTTCGGCGGCGACAGCCTCGCGTTCATGGGGATCATCAGCATCCTCGGGCTGATGCCCTGCGGCGCGGGCTTCGTCTGGGCGCTGATCCACCCCAGGGCCGGGTTCCCCTCGGCCGCCGTCGGCGCGCTGTTGGGGATCGGGATCTTCGTCGGCTTCGCCGGTGACGGCCTCAACGACTCCTGGAAGGCGCCGCTCGACCGGCCGTCCACGATCCGCGCGGTGGGCAGCTGGACCAGCGGGGACCTGGTGGTGCGGGTCCGGCCGGACCTGGTGGTGGCGTACCGCCGCGCCACCGGGGCCGTCGCCTGGCACTGGGCCCCGCCCGGGGAGGACACGGTGTGCGCGATGAGCCGGGGCACCGGGCCCGACGGGGCGGGCCGCGGCGGCGCCCTCGGCCTGATCGGCCACGCGCCGCACGACAAGCCGTGCTCCGACGTCACCGCCCTCGACCTCGCCGACGGCCGGCAGGGCTGGACCGCCGCCGTGGACGCGCCCGCCCGTGACGGGGACGACGCGGCGCCGGACGTGGTCGCGGTGGCCGGGCAGCAGGCCCTCCTCCAGGAGAAGGCCGGCTGGCGCGCCGTACGGCTGGCGGACGGCCGGGACCTCTGGCGCGGCGCCGCCGACCCCGGCTGCACCCCGCTGCAGGTCGCGGGCGGGCCCGCGGACGCCGTCACCGTCGCGCAGTGCGGCGACGCCGCGCCCGTGCTGCGCTCGCTGGCCCCGGCGGACGGCCGGGAGCAGCAGCGGATCGCGCTGCCCGCGGCGGGCGGGCTGAAGAACCTCGCCGTGGTGTCGGTCGACCCGCTCGCGGTCTGGGTGGACGCCCAGGCCGAGCGCGGCACCCACGCGGTGCTCAGCTACGACCGGACCGGCCGGCAGCGGGCGGCGATACCGGTCGCCGGGGACGAGTACGACCTGGACGTGATGCTGGGCGGGCTGCACGCCTTCGACGAGTTCAGTGCCCGCCCGCTGTTCGGCGGGGTGGTGGTGGGGGACCTGTTCGTCGTGCCGGGGGAGAAGCCCGGCGACATCGGCATCAGCGGCGGCCCGCACCCGAGCCGGACCGCCACCGGACGGCTGCTGGCGTACTCGCTCACGGACGGCGGCAAGCGGTGGACGGCCGGGCTGGACGACCAGGTGACCGGTCTGGTGGTGGACGGCGGCTCGGTGTGGGCGATGACCCGGGGCCGGATGACCAGGGTGGAGGCGGCGACCGGGCGGCAGAGCGCCGTGCTGGACGTCAACGACACCGCGTCGCTCTACCCGGTGGACCTGTCGGTGTCCGGCCCGGAGCGGTTCACGGTGGTCGCGGAGGACGGGACGCGGGACGAGCCGCCGGTGCGGGCGATGAGCTGACGGGGCCACGCGACGGGCGGTCACCGCACCGGAGCCGTACGGAGCTGCGCGGAGCCGCACCGCGGCCGCACGGGGCGCACGGGGCGCACAGGACCGTACGGGACCGTACGGGGCCGTACGCAGTCGCACCAGGCGGCCGGTGACGCGGGGTGACCGCGACGGGCGCAGGACCGGAGCCTTCCGGACGGTTGTGTCAGGCTGGTGGGGGAGTACCGCCGAGACCGGGAGGCTCGTGATGGCCGAGATCAGGGTGAACGGGGTGGCGCTGTACTACGAGGCCCATGGCGCGGGCCCCGGCGTCGTCCTGGTGCACGGTTCCTGGAGCGACGCGGACTCCTGGGCACGGGTGCTGCCGGGCCTGGCCGAGTCCACCACCGCGGTCGTCTACGACCGCCGGGGGCACAGCCGCAGCGAGGACCTGCTCACCCAGGGGTCGGTGCACGAGGACGCGGCCGACCTGGCCGGGCTGATCCAGGGGTTGGGCCTCGCGCCGGCCTTCGTCTACGGCGACTCCTACGGCGCACTGGTCACCCTGCGGCTCGCCGCGGCCCGGCCCGACCTGCTGCGCGGGATCGCCGTGCACGAGCCGCCGGGCACCGGCATCCTGCTCGCCGACCCGGACCTGCGACCGATCGGCACCGACTTCTCCGGCCGGATCGCCGCCGTCCGGGAGCTGCTGGAGCAGGCCGAGTCGGCCGCCGCCGCCGAACTGTACGTGGACAGCCTCGCCTTCGGCCCCGGCGCCTGGGAACAGCTGCCCGCGCCGGTGCGGCACACGTACGTCCGCAACGCGGCCACCTACCTCGACGAGTTGCGCGACCCGGACGCGTTGGACCTCGACCTCGCCGGGCTCTCCCGGTTCGGCGAACCGGCGCTGCTGACCCAGAGCGACGACAGCCCACCGATGTTCGGCGAGGTCCTGGACCTGATCGACCTCGCCCTGCCCAAGGCGGAACGCCATCTGTACCAGGGCGCGGGGCACGCCCCGCACCTGGCGCAACCGGAGGAGTGGGTGCGGGTGGTGCTGCCGCGGGCGCTGGGCTGAGGAGGCCGCCTTCCGTCCTCCATCGGTGTGCATTCCCGCTCCGGGGATTCGCTCCCGGGCGAATCCGTCGATGACCGCTCGCGTTGGAAGTCGCCCGGGGCGCAGGCTGCTTCCATGACCGTGTCAGCCCGGACGCGGTGCGAGCGGAAGGACGAACATGACGAGCACGCGCGCCCGCGTCGCCGCCCTGCTGGGCGCCGTCGCGGTGGTCGCCGGCACCACCCTGGCCACCCCCTCGGTCGGCTTCGCCGCCCCGGCGGACCAGGCCCGCCCCGGCGGCGGCATCGCCGGACAGGCACCCTGCCCGAACGCGCCCGAGTTCACCTGCGGGACCCTCACCGTCCCGCTCGACCACAGCGGCGCCACCCCCGGGAGCCTCGACCTCGCGGTGGCCGTCGCCGGCAACACCACGGCGCCCAAGGGCGACCTGCTGTTCCTCACCGGCGGCCCCGGCCAGCCCGGCGTCCCGCTGATGAAACGGATCGCCGGCAAGCTGGAGCCCGTCCTCAAGGACTACCGCCTGGTGATGTACGACCAGCGCGGCACCGGCGCCCACGCGCTCCAGTGCCCGGGCCTCCAGGAGGACATGGGCTCCTCCGACCTCGCCGTGCCGCGCAGGCAGTCGATCGCCGACTGCGCCGCCGCCCTCGGCCCCGAGGCCCGGTTCTACAGCACCGCGGACACCGTCGCCGACATCGACCTGCTGCGCCGCGCCCTCGGCGACCGGCGCCTCACCCTGGACGGCGTCTCCTACGGCACCTTCGTCGCCGAGCGGTACGCGCTCGCCCACCCCTCGCACGTGGCCCGGCTGGTGCTCGACTCGGTGGTGCCGCAGCAGGGGGACGACCCCCTCGACCTGGCCGCGCTGCCCGCCACCGCCCGGGTCCTGCGGGCCGCCTGCCAGGCCACCGGCTGCAGCACCGACCCGGCCGCCGACCTCGCCACCGTCGTGCGGCGGTACGGCGGCGGGGCGCAGATCCTGGACGCCCTCACCAGCTACGAGTTCACCGACCCGAACTACGGCGGGGTTCCCGAGGTGCTGCACGAGGCCGCCGCCGGGCAGCCGGCCAAGCTCCAGGCCTTCGTCAAGGCCGTCCACCAGGGCGACGCCGCCCCGGCCGAGGCGCTCAGCCAGGGCCTGCACGCCGCCACCCTCTGCGCCGACTCGCACTTCCCGTGGGGCACCACGGACACCCCGGTCGAGGGGCGGGCGGCCGCGCTGGAGCGCACCCGGCAGCGGCTGACGGCCGTGCAGACCTGGCCGTACGACCCGGCGACCGCGACCGGGCTCGGCAGCCAACTGGTCTGCCTGGACTGGCCGCGCGAGCCCGTACCGCCGTCCCCGCCGGCGCACCGCAAGCTGCCGAACGTGCCGGTGCTGCTGCTCGGCGGCGACCGGGACCTCTCCACGCCCAACGAGTGGCTCTACCAGCAGGCGGAGCTGACGCACGACCCGCAGATCGTGATCGTCCCGGGGGCGGCGCACTCCGTGCAGAACCGGGCGGCGAACCCGGCCGGACGGCAGGCGGTGTACGACTTCCTGCTGAAGTAGCGGGCACCCGGACGGAGGGCCGTTCCGCACAGGGGACGGAACGGCCCGCCGCCGCGAGCCCGAAGAGCGGCCCGCCGCCGGTTCGAGGACCGGCCCTACCGTCCGGCGGCGCCCCAGCCGTCGTCGGGGAGCGAGCGGTCCGGCTCGGGGCAGTCGACGTGCTCGAAGCCCCACAGCACCGCCTTGTACAGCACCCACTCCGGAAGCGGCGGCTGGTCGTAGCCGTCGCGGTCGGTGAGCACCAGCTCCACCCGGACCTCCTCGGCCGGCGAGAACTCCAGGTTCCGCTGGCCCGGGAGGTTCTCGTACGTCACCGTCCGCCAGCCGTGGCCGGTGGCGGTCAGCGCCGCCATCAGGTCGGCCTCGCCGACGTGGGTGTCGAGCGTCACCGAACCGCCGTCCGGCAGCGGGAGGTCGAGCTCGCCGTGCCAGACCGGCAGGGACAGCGAGCGGAGCCGGCGGCAGCGGCAGAACACCGTCTGGACGTCGCCCCAGCCGAAGGCGTGCGGCCAGCGGTCGCCGCGGTGGATGCCGCCGCCGTCCCACGGATCGCCGTAGCGGGCGGCGAGTTCGGGCAGCGAGGCGCCGTAGCGCAGCTCGCCGAGGCCGCCGGTGGTGGCCAGAGCGGTGACGAGCGGGAGGAAGCCGGTCAGCCCAGGCACCCGCGCACCGCCTCGATCAGGCGGTTCGCCCGGGCGTCGCCGTGACCGATCATCCGGTTGGCGACGTAGCCGAAGCCGACGCCGAACTCGTCGTCCCCGAAGGCGAACTGGCCGCCGGCGCCGTCGTTGCCGAAGCTGCGCGCCCCGAGCAGCGGGCGGAAGGCGGGGGAGTCGAGCAGCAGGCCGGAGCCCCAGCGGGCACCCATGTCGAAGCCCAGGAAGCCCGCGCCGGAGGAGACTTCGCGCACCGCGTCGGACACGGTGTCGTGCGCGAGCAGGCGGGGCGAGCCGTCCAGGCCGGTGGCCGCCGCCGCGTAGAGGCCCGCCAGGCCGGTGGCGGAGGCGACGGCGCCCGCGCCGGGCAGCTCGATCGCGTGCAGGGCCGGGTCGTTCCAGCCGTGCGGCACGTCCAGGCCGGGGAAGACCAGCGCGCCGTTCATGGTGACGATCCGGGTGAGCAGGTGCTCGGGGCCGGGCATCGGGCGGCGGCCCTCGGCCTCCACCAGCCGGGCCAGGCGCGGGAGTTCGCTCTCCGGAAGGCCGATCCAGACGGGCAGCCCGAGCGGCTCGGCGATCTCCTTGCGCAGGAACGCGCCCGGCGTCAGCCCGGTGATCCGGCGGATCACCTCGCCGACCGCGAAGCCGAACACGTGGCCGTGGTACTCATGGGTCGTGCCCGGCTCCCAGAGCGGCTGCTGCGCCTCGACCGCCCGGATCACCGGATCCCAGGCGGCGACCTCCTCGAAGGAGAGCACCGCGTCCAGCGCCGGGAGGCCGGCGCGGTGGCCGAGGATCATCCGGGTGGTGACGGCCTCCTTGCCGTGGCGGGCGAACTCCGGCCAGTAGCGGGCGACCGGCGCGTCCAGGTCGAGCCGGCCCTGCTGGGCGAGCAGGTGCGCGCAGATGCTCACCGGGCCCTTGGCGCAGGAGAACACCGGGACGACGGTGTCCTGCGTCCAGGCCCGGCCGGTGCGGTCGTCGGCCGTGCCGCCCCACAACTCGACCACCTTCCGGCCACCCGCGAACACGGTGACGGCGGCGCCCAGTTCGGGGAACTCGGCGAAGTTGGCGGCGAAGACGTCCGCGACGGCGCCGAAGCGCTCGTCGGCCCAGCCGTGGTGCTGCTTCATGGTGTGGTGCCCCGTTCTGTCCTCAAGATCCACCGAACCACGCTACGGGAGCCGGGCGGTCGTGACGAGGGAATTTCACCAGGCCGGGACCGCTGGGGCGGATGTGGCACACTCGCCCGGTGAAACGGGGCAGCAACCGGGTGGACCGCGAGGAACTGACGGCGCTCTGGGAGCGGCGGTGGCCCGGAGTGGAGCCCGTCGGGTACGAGATCGGCACCCGGACGCGGGACGTCTGGGTGCGCTTCCACAGCCTGCCGCAGTCCAAGCGGTACCCCGACGACGAGCGCGAGTACGCGATCGTCCTGGAGCGCCACAACACCGTGCTGGACGAGCTGTTCGCCGGTTCCGAGGTGTACGTCCTCACACCGCGGTGGAGCGGCCGGACGAGCGTGCCCCGGATGCGCCGGGACGCGAAGCACTGGCGCACGTGGCTCCAGGCGGACGACCCGGCGCCGGAGTTCCGCACCTATTGCCACGTGTTCGTGGAGCGGCGCCGGTGGCGGCGCGGCGAGCTGGACCGGCTGCTGCGCCGGGTCGCCGACGAGCGGGAGGGCGGGGTGATCGTCACCGACACCGGCATGCGGCGGCTCTACCACCCGTACGACGGCGGCGCGGACGTCTACCTGACCACGGCGGAGGAGCGCGACCGGCTGAAGGAGCGGCATGCCGACTGGCTCTCGCGGCACCCCGGCGGTTGGTGAGGGCGCTCCCGGCCGGCGCGCTCCCGGCCGGTGCGGGCCCGGCTCGCGCGAGGGCTTGCCGCCGTCCGGGTTCTCCCCACAGAGTGTCCGGAGCGCGTTGACGATCACGCGCCCCGGCAGTCCGGCTGCCGCAGTGAGCGAGGGAGCGAGCCCATGGCCGTCAGTCTGAGCAAGGTCGAGCAGAGTGCGCCCGCCTTGGTGAGCCTCTACAAGACGGCCGGCGCCTCGGTGGAACGGCGCGGGCTGAGCGGTCAGCGCCTCGCGGTGTACCTGGTGATCGACTACTCCGGCTCGATGAGGCCCTACTACAAGGACGGCAGCGTCCAGGCACTCGCCGACCGGGTCCTGGGCCTGTCCGCCCACCTGGACGACGACGGGAGCGTGCCGGTCGTCTTCTTCTCCACCGAGGTCGACGCCCAGGCCGAGATAGCCCTGGCCGACCACGAGGGCTGGATCGACCGGATCGTCGCGAGCCTCGGCCACATGGGCAAGACCAGCTACCACCTGGCGATGGAGGCGGTGGTCCGGCACTACCGCGCGAGCGGCTCCACGGCGCCGGCCCTCGTCCTGTTCCAGACGGACGGCGGGCCGATCAACAAGAGGGCGGCGGAGGTGGGCCTGTGCGAGGCGGCGAAGCTGCCGATCTTCTGGCAGTTCATCGGCTTCGGTGACCCGGGCAGCCGGCAGTTCGACTTCCTGCGCAAGCTCACCGGGCTCGCGGTTCCGGAGATGCGCCCCATCGACAACGCGGGCTTCGTTCACCTGGGGCGTGATCCCCGGAAGGTGTCCGACCGGGACCTGTACGACCTGCTGCTCGCCGACGTTCCCGCCTGGCTCGCGGCGGCCCGGGCCCAGGGCATCGCGCCCCAGGGCCCGGCGGTGCGGCCGCCGGCCGGGCCGGTGGCCGAGCCGGCTCCGGAGCCGCCGCAGCGCCGGGGCCTCCGGGCCGCGCTGACGGCGTGGCTGGGGCGGCGAAGGGGCGCGTGAGCCCGGCTGCCGGGGGCCGCGCTCGGCGCCGCCGCGAGCACGGTCGCGGGATCGGTCGCGGGCTCAGTCGAGGACGGGTTCGAAGAGGGGAAGGAAGTTGATCACCGCCTCCTCGTACGGGTGGACGGCCCGGACGGCTCGCAGCACGGCGGCGGCCCGGGCCTGGTCGCAGACGGACTCCACGCGGACCTCCGGGGCCGTCTGGACGACACCCGCCGTGCCCTGGTAGGGCTGGGCGTCGGGCGAGGGCAGCCAACTGCCGGTGATGCGCCAGACGCTGGTGCAGCGGACGTACTCGCCGACCCGGCCCGCACCGGCCGTGTGGAGGGCCTCGAGGACCTGGTCGAGATGGCTCTCGGGGACCGATATCTCGATCTTCAGACGCGTCATGCCGGGACTCTAGCGAGCGCCACTGGCCTCGCCGCCCACGCGCCGAGGGGCGCGAATGCGCCTCCTCGCGCCCTCCGTGCTCCTCGGACCGTGTTTCGGCCGGATGAGCGGGGTGTCACCGCCGTCTACCGACCCGCCGGGCTGGGCAGGCTCGGGCGGACAGCACCAGTGAAGGAGTCGGATGATGACCGCAGTGCACGAATCCGTCCTCGACGCGATCGGCGGGACGCCGCTGTTCCGCCTCGCCCGGCTCGGCGCCGGGATCGCCGCGCCGATCTACGCCAAGGCGGAGTTCCTCAACATCGGCGGCAGCGTCAAGGACCGCGCCGCGCTGTCCATGATCCTGGCCGCCGAGCGGGACGGTCTGCTGAAGCCGGGTGGGACGATCATCGAGGCGACCTCCGGGAACACCGGCATCGGCCTGGCGATCGTCGGCCGGCAGCGCGGGTACCGGGTGATCGCCGGGGTGGCGGACAAGTCGGCGCCCGAGAAGGCGGACATCCTGCGGGCGTACGGCGCGGAGGTGGTGCTCGCCCCGACGGCGGTGCCGCAGGAGGACCCGAGGCACCTGTTCAAGGTGATGGAGCGGTTGACCGAGGAGATCCCCGGGGCCTGGCTCGCCAACCAGTACGACAACCTGGCCAACCCCGACGCTCATGTCCGGACCACCGGTCCCGAGATCTGGGAGCAGACCGGCGGCCGGGTGACCCACTTCGTCGCGGGCGTCGGCACCGGCGGCACCATCACGGGTACGGGCGCCCACCTGAAGGAGGTGTCCGGCGGCTCGGTGACGGTGGTCGGCGCGGACCCGGAGTCCTCCTCGTACGGGGGCGGGGACGGCAGCCCGTGGTACGTCGAGAGCATCGGGCACTACCTGCACCCGCAGACCGTCGAGGACCGCTGGCCGCAGGCCTACCGGTCGGAGGTGGTCGACTCCTACGAGCGGATCCCGGACCGCGAGTCGCTGCTGAC
The DNA here is from genome assembly GCF_053598415.1 of Kitasatospora sp. NPDC001132. NCBI lineage: Bacteria > Bacillati > Actinomycetota > Actinomycetes > Kitasatosporales > Streptomycetaceae > Kitasatospora > Kitasatospora sp. NPDC001132. The sequence goes on from NZ_JBSFKF010000012.1 coordinate 171,500, forward strand.
GGCACGCCGGCTCGCGCGCGAGGAGGGCCTCCTGGCCGGGCCGTCCTCCGGGACGGCGGTGGCGGCCGCGCTGCGGGTGGCGCGGGAGCTGGGCCCGGACGACCTGGTGGTCGTGCTGCTGCCGGACTCGGGACGCTCCTACCTGTCCAAGGTGCACAGTGACGCCTGGATGCGGGGGTGGGGGTTCCTGGAGGACGCGGACGGGCTGCGGCCGCTGCTGGAGGCCGCCCGCCCGCTGGTGACGGTCGACGCCGACGCGACCGTCGGCGAGGCGGTGGAGGCGGTGCGGGAGGCACCGGGCGGCGTCGCCCCGGCGGTGCTGGCGCGGGCGGAGCGCCCGTTCGGGGTGAGCGCGACCGAGGTGGTCGGCTCGGTGTCCCGGGAGGTGCTGACGGCGGCGCTCGCGGACGGCGCGGCCAAGCCGGGCGACCCGCTGGGCGCGCTGCTCGGCCCGGCGCTGCCGACGGTCGGCGTCGGGCAGTCGGCGGCCGAGGCCCGGGCGGCGCTGACGGGCGGCCGGCCGGCGGTGCTGGTGCTGGTGGACGGCCGGGTGGCGGGGTTGCTCCCCAGGGAGGACCTCGCTGGCTGACGGTTCGTCAGGACGACGGAGCGGGGTTGCTTGCCGGGGCCCTGCGGGAGACTGGGCGTCAGGGTGGCGGGGCCGCTGCCCGGGGGCTCTCGCGGGATGACTGGTGTATCAGTTGTCGTCCGTCGGCGTCAGGATGGCGGGGATCACCCGGGCCAGGGCGCGCTCGAACGCCCGGTCCGGGTCGGCCGGCGGCCCTGCGGCGGCGAAGGCCTGTGCCAGGTGCGGGTACTCGCCGCTCGCCGCCGCCCGGCCGAGGTAACCGGCCAGCTCGGCCTGCCACTTGGCGCCGGCTGCCGCCGTCCGCTCGTACTGTGCGAACTGGCCGATGAAGCCGTTGAACAGGGCCATCGCCTCCAGTCGGGAGCCCCCGTCGAGGCCGGTGGGGGCGGTGATGGCGAGGAAGCGGTCGGTGTAGCGCAGGGCGTTGGGGCCGATGCCCGGGCGGGCCAGCACCAGTGCGGGCAGCCACGGGTGGCGGCGGCAGATGTCGAGCTGCTGGTGGGCGAGGTCGGCGAGGTCGGCCCGGACGTCGCCGCTCGGCGCGGGCGGGAAGCGGTACTCGGCGGCGACCGCGTCGAGCATCAGGTCGAGCAGGTGCTCCTTCTTCGGCACGTAGTTGTAGAGCGACATGGTGCCCGCGCCGAGTGCCGCCGCGACCCGCCGCATGGAGACCGCGTCCAGGCCCTCGGCGTCGGCGATCCCGATGGCCGCGGCGGCGATCGAGGCCCGGCTGTGGGCCGGGCGCGGGCCGCGGCCGGCGCGCTCGGGGCGCAGCCAGATCACCTCGGGGGCCTCGGGGGGCGTGGGCCTGCTCGACGGCGCGGGGCCGCTGGGCGGCGTGGGTCCGCTCGATGGCGCTGCGCTGCTCGACGGCGTGGACTCGCTGGACGGCACTGGAAGATCACCTCGGTTCCCCATCTTAGATACGTACGGCGTACGTAGTACGATGGCGCTCGCGCGCGCTTCTACGTACGCTGTACCTAGAGAAGGGCAGAGCCATGTCCGACACCACCCGACCCGCCATCGAGATGGCGGGCGTGACGAAACGCTTCGGCGCCACCGAGGCCCTGCGCGGCCTCGACCTCGCCGTCCTGGCCGGCACCGTCTGCGGCCTGCTCGGCCCCAACGGCGCCGGCAAGACCACCGCCGTGCGCGTCCTCGCCACCCTGGTCGCCCCCGACCGCGGCACCGCCAGGGTCGCCGGACACGACGTCGTCCGCGCCGCCGAGGAGGTCCGGCGCGTCATCGGCCTCGCCGGGCAGCACGCCGCCGTCGACGAGGGCGTCACCGGCCGCGACAACCTCCGGCTGTTCGGCCGGCTGCACCACCTCGGTGCCCGCCGGGCCCGGGAGCGCGCCGACGAACTGCTCACCCGCTTCGGCCTCGCCGACGCCGCCGACCGGCTCGTGCGCACCTACTCCGGCGGCATGCGCCGACGCCTCGACCTCGTCGCCAGCCTGGTCACCAGCCCGTCCGTGCTCTTCCTGGACGAGCCCACCACCGGACTCGACCCGCGCAGCCGGCAGGCGATCTGGGACACCGTCAAGGAGTTGGCGGACGGCGGCACCACCGTGCTGCTCACCACCCAGTACCTGGAGGAGGCCGACCGGCTCGCCGACGACATCGTGGTGGTCGACCACGGCGCCGCCATCGCCACCGGCCCGCCCGACCGCCTCAAGGCCGCGATCGGCAGCCAGGTCGCCGTCACCCTGGCCGATCCGGCGCAACTCGCCTCCACCGCCGTGGTGTTGTCCTCGATGACCGGCGGCGACGCGCGGGTGGACGTCGCCGAGCGGACCGTCACGGTGCTGACGATGCCCGGAGTGTCCGTCCTGCTGCCCTCGCTGGTAAGGGAGTTGGACGGCGCCGGGGTCGTCGCCGAGGACGTCGCGGTGCGGAGGCCCTCACTGGACGACGTGTTCCTCGCGCTCACCCAGGAGTCCGCGGACGCCGGGGAGTCGGCGGGCACCCGGGAGTCCGCGGACGCCGGGAGGGCCGCCTGATGGCCGTCGTGTACGCCGCCGCGGCGCGGCCCTCCGCCCTCGGCCGACTCGCCTCCGGCACCTGGACCTCGATGCTCCGCGTCCTGCTCAACTACCGCCACTCGCCCGGGCTGTTGGCCGCCTCGCTGGGCGTCCCGGTGGTGATGGTGGTGGTCTTCGGGTACGTCCTCGGCAGCGCCATGCGGGTGCCCGGGGGCGGCGACTACCGGGAGTTCCTGATGCCCGGCCTGTTCGCCATGGTGGCCACCAACGGCGTCATGCCCACCATGGTCGGCGCCGCCCGCGACGTCGGGCGCGGGGTCACCGACCGGCTGCGCTCCATGCCCGTCTCCCGCACCGGACTGCTGCTCGGGCAGACCCTCGCCGACCTGCTGGTCAGCGTGGTCGTCCTGGCGCTGCTGGCCGGGGTCGGGCTCGCCGCCGGCTGGCGCGCCCGGCACGGACTCGCCGACGCGGCAGGGGCGTTCGCCCTGCTGTTGCTCTTCCGCTTCGTGATGACCTGGGTCGGCACACTGCTCGGGCTGGCCGTCGGCAAGGAGGAGGCGGCCGGCCAGCTGTCCGTCGCGGTCTTCCCGCTGGCGATGGTCACCAATGCCTACGTGCCGACCGGCGGCATGCCCGGCTGGCTGCGGTTCCTCGCCGACTGGAACCCGGTCAGCTCCGTCGTCCAGGCCTGCCGGGAGCTGTTCGGCAACCCCTCGGCGGCCGGCACCGCCTGGCCGACGCAGCACGCGGTCCTCGCCGCGCTGCTCTGGAGTGCCGTACTGCTCGCGGCCTGCATGCCGCTCGCCGTAAGGAAGTTCGCCACCCACGGGCGGTGATCCGCCCACTGGCGGTGATCCGCCGAGTCCGGTGGAATGCGCTGGACACCGGGGCCGGTGCGACGGAAGGTGGGCGCCATGGAGTACACCCACCTCGGCCGCACCGGCCTGACCGTCTCCCGCCTCTGCCTCGGCACCATGAACTTCGGCCCCCACACCGAGGAGGCCGAGGCCCACCGCCTCATGGACACCGCCCACGAGCGCGGCATCAACTTCTTCGACACCGCCAACAGTTACGGCCGCGACAGCGAGGGCCGGCTGCGGGGCCGCACGGAGGAGATCATCGGCCGCTGGTTCGCCAAGGGCGGCGGCCGCCGCGAGCGCACCGTCCTCGCCACCAAGGCCTACGCCGACATGAGCGACTGGCCCAACGAGGGCAAGCTCTCCGCGCTCGCCATCCGCAAGGCCGTCGAGGCCAGCCTGCGCCGCCTCCAGACCGACCACATCGACCTGTACCAGATGCACCACATCGACCGGGCCACGCCGTGGGAGGAGATCTGGCAGGCGATGGAGGTCCTGGTCGCCCAGGGCAAGATCATCTACGTCGGCTCCAGCAACTTCGCCGGCTGGCACATCGCCCAGGCCCAGGAGGCCGCCCGGTCCAGGAACTTCCTCGGCCTGGTCAGCGAGCAGTCCCTCTACAACCTGCTCGACCGGACGATCGAGCTCGAGGTCATCCCCGCCCTGCAGCACTACGGCCTCGGGCTGATCCCGTGGTCCCCGCTGCGCAGCGGCCTGCTCGGCGGCGTCCTGCGCAAGGAACGCGAGGGCACCCGCGACCGCAGCGCCATGCCGTACGTCAGTGGACTCCTCGCCAAGCACCGCGACCGCATCCAGGCCTACGAGGACTTCGCCGACGAACTCGGCGCCGACCCCGCCGCCCTCGCCCTCGCCTGGCTCCTCTCCCGCCCCGCCGTCACCGCCCCGATCGTCGGCCCCCGCACCCCGGCCCACCTCGACGCCGCCATCGGCGCGCTCGACCTCGAGCTCGACCGGAAGACCCTCGACCGCCTCGACGAACTCTTCCCGGGCCACAAGTCCGCCCCGGAGGACTACGCCTGGTAGGCCGCCGCACCAGGCCGGCCCCGGCCCCCGCCCTTCGCGGGGGCCGGGGCCCCGGTGCGTCCGGAGGGGCCGGCCCGGGTTCGGCACCATAGGCGGCAGTGAGTGTCAACTGCCCAGCGTAGTAGCCGAATTGTGAGGGCGGCGAGCCTTGACCGGGGCGTCCGGTGCTGATGTAGTCACCGCTTGTACGGGCAAGGGATGGGGGAGGAACAGTTGGCCTTGTTCGCCAAACCACAGCGGGGCATCACCACCGCGGCCGCCACCGGCGACACCGTGGTGCTGCTGATCGGCATGCGGATCAACCGGTTCTGGGCCGTGCACCACTGGGGCCCGGTGATGTTCGCGATGCTCCGGATGCTGTACGAGCTGCGCCGCGCCCCCGAGCGCGGCCTGCGCGGCCGCGTCCTGCTGACCGCCTCGCCGCGCACCTACTACGTCGTCCAGTACTGGGAGTCGAGGGAGAAGCTGTACGACTACGCGCACGCGCCGGACGGCTTCCACCACACCGTGTGGGGCATCGCCAACCGCAAGCTGCGGGACGGCAAGGTGCGCGGGCACGTCGGGATCTGGCACGAGACGTACATCGCGCCGCCGGGCGGGTACGAGTCGATCTACCTCGACATGCCGCTGTTCGGGCTGGCCGGCGCCACCGGCTCGCTGCCGGTGGAGGCGCGCGGGCGGCACGCGGCTCAGCGGCTGGCCTACCGGGAGCCGGAGCCGGCGCCGACACCGGAGCCGGAGTTGCAGCAGGAGCCGCAGCCGCAGTCGGAGTCGCAGCCGGTGCCCGTTCCGGGGCCTGAGTCCGGCGTCTGAGTCCGGCGGCCCCGGGAGTGTCGCGGGTCGCCCGGCCGTCGGGCCGTGAGAGCGTCGGGGGATGGTGGATCGGGGCGACGCGCGGCCGCAGGCGCCGGCGCGGTCGGTGCGGGTGGTGCACGAGGTGCCCTACCACGCGCAGTGGGAGTCGGCGGAGCTGGTGCGGGAGATCGTCGACGGGCGGCTGGACGCGTCCGCCGACCCGCGCTGGGGGCAGTCCGGTGCGGCCACCGCGGAGGAGTACGCGTGGTGGTCCTGGCGGCTGTGCGGGGTGGCCTGCCTGCGGATGGCGCTGGCGCACTGGTGGGGCATGGCCCCGGCGGCGGTGGCGCTCGCGGGCGAGTGCCTGGCGGCCGGCGCGTACCTGCGGGACGGCGACAGCCTGCACGGGCTGATCCACGCGCCGTTCGCCGCGTACGTCCGGCAGCGCTGGGGACTGGCCGCGCAGGCAAGGGAGTTGACGCCCGGGGAGGTGTCGGCCGAGGTGGCCGGCGGCGCGCTGGTGATGGTCTCGGTGCACCCGTCGATCCGGGAGCCGTACGGGCCCGAGCCGGTGCGGCGCGGCGGGCACCTGGTGCTGGCGGTGGGCGCCACGGACACGGCGCTGCTGGTCCACAACCCCTCCGGGTTCCCGGGGGAGTCGCAGGCCTTCGCGCGCGTGCCGTGGCGGTCGTTCGGCCGGTTCTACGCCGGGCGGGGGATCGTGCTCGGCCCGCCCTGTGGCGAGGCCCAGGGCCGGCTCCGGGACCCGCTCCGGGCGTGGACCGCGCCCTGCTCGCGCGGGCCGGTCGTCACTGGTTGTCCGGCAGCCCCATCGGGTTGATCGGCAGCTCGCCGCGACAGAGCGCCGAGATCGGCTTCAACGCCGCCGCCAGCCGGTCGAGTTCGGCGCGCGGGTAGTCGTTCCAGACCCGGGCGGCGGCCAGGTCGGTGGCGGCCTCCAGGGCCTGGTGGCGGGTCCGGCCGAGTTCGGTGACCGTCCCCTCGGCGGTCAGCCAGCCGCGCTCGACCAGTCGCTCGGCGGCCGCCTCCCACTCGGCGTCGGTCCACCCGCGCAGCGGCTGGATCATCTCGCGCCGCATGTCCATCGCGCAGCGGACCACCAGGGCCTCGCAGCCGTCCAGCCCGGCCGTCACCAGCGCGGCCACATGGCCGTCGCCGCGGTGCTCGCGCATCACGGTGGCGGCCTGCCAGAGCCGCTCGTACAGGCCGCTCGGGCGGGGAAGCGCGGCGTTGGCGGCGGCCAGCACCCGGCCGGCGCAGTCCAGCCGGGCGGCGGCCTGCTCCAGGGTCTCGGCGACCAGCTCGACCTGCTCCCGGTCCACGTGCTCCAGCAGCCGGCCCAGGATCGCCGCCGAGGCCTTCAGCCGGGCGGTGAGCGCCTCCTCCGGGCTCGCGTGGCCCCACACCTCCGGCAGGGCGCGTTCGACCATCGCCGGGGCGAAGTTGAAGAACGCGGCGGTCACCGGCGGGGCGTCCACCGCGCCGAGCGGGGCCGCCCGGGTGCCGAAGTAGCCGTGCAGGCGGCCGTGCAGACCGGCCTCCTCGAAGGCGGTGCGGCCCTCGGGCAGGAAGTAGGTGACGGCGTGCACCGGCTCGAAGAGCCACCACAGCGCGCGGGCGGGGTGGACGAGATCGGTCATCGGGGGACCTTCCTCGGACGGAGCCCCCGGGTGGGCCGGGGCGCTCGGCTGGTCGGGACGGCCCGGCGGGAGCCGCGGCGGGTCGTGGCCCGTTCCAGGGCTGATGACCACGGTGACGGCCCCGGTAACCCCGCGAGGGGTGTGATGACGGTCACGCGGGGGTCACCGTGTGCGGTCGGGGGCGGTGCGGCGCGGGATGATGGGACGAGGTGCCCGCTCCGGGGGTGCCCAGCCCTCGCAAGCCCTCGTACGAAGGTAGTCGGTCATGGCCCAGATCAACCCCAGCATCCTGTCCGCGGACTTCGCCCGGCTCGCCGACGAGGCCGAGGCCGTCCGGGGTTCCGACTGGCTGCACGTGGACGTCATGGACAACCACTTCGTGCCCAACCTCACCCTCGGCGTCCCGGTGGTCGAGTCCCTCGCCCGCGCCACCGACATCCCGCTCGACCTCCACCTGATGATCGAGGACCCGGACCGCTGGGCCCCGCAGTACGTCGAGGCCGGCGCCGGCTCGGTCACCTTCCACGTCGAGGCCGCCGCCGCGCCCGTCCGGCTCGCCCGCGAGATCCGCGCCAAGGGCGCCCGCGCCTCGATGGCGCTCAAGCCGGGCACCCCGATCGAGCCGTACGAGGACCTGCTGCCCGAGCTCGACATGGTGCTGATCATGACCGTCGAGCCCGGCTTCGGCGGCCAGGCCTTCCTGGACATCATGCTGCCGAAGATCCGCCGCACCCGGGAGCTGATCGCCAAGCACGACCTCGAACTGTGGCTCCAGGTGGACGGCGGCGTCGCGGCGAGCACGATCGAGCGCTGCGCGGAGGCCGGCGCGGACGTGTTCGTGGCCGGCTCGGCGGTGTACGGGGCCGAGGACCCGGCCGCGGCGGTGCGCAACCTGCGGGAGCGCGCCGACAAGGCGTCGGCCGAGGCCTGGTGGGCCTGCGGGCACTGAGCCTGCGGCCGTCCGGCGGCCCCCCGCCCTTTGCGGGCGGGGGGCCGCCGGATGGCCGGGCACGGGTGGAGGAACGTCGCATCGTGACGCATGATCGGTGACGATGCCCCCGGGGGCCCGCCCGGCCCCTCTCCGTACGGTGGTGGAACCGCGACGAGCAACCTCTACCTCCAGCCCACCCCGACCGCCTGCGGCCGCGAGGCCGGCATCGGGCCGATGAGGGATCTGCTGACGGCTCGTCAGTTCCCCGCGGCGGCAGCACGATGGTCCGCCGACTGCTGCCCAACCTCGGCCGCCGGATGGTCGGGGCCTGGTGCTTCGTGGACCACTACGGCCCCGCCGACATCGCCACCTCGCCGGGCACACCCACACCCCGCTGGTCGGCGCCGACCTCGCCCTCGTCGGGGACGCGGACCTCCGCCTCCCGCTCGTCCCCGACTTCGAGTACGCCGTCCTCGCCATGTCCGGCCGGGTCGACGTCGACGGCGTCCCGGGCGAGCCCGGCTCCATGCTCTACCTCGGCTGCGGCCGCCCCGACCTCCCCCTGCGGTTTGACCCTGACACGGCCGTCCTCCTCCTCGCGAGTCCTTCGACGAGAAGATCGTCTTCATCGGCCGCACCACCGAGGACATCGCCCGGGCCCGCGCCGACTGGATGGCAGGCGAGCGCTTGGGCGAGGTCCACGGCTGCGCCGGCGACCGGCTGCCCGCCCCGGAGCTGCCCGACGTGCCGCTGAAGGCCCGGGGGCGCGAGCGCTGACCCGGGGGTTCGGCCCGGCGGGGGGTGCGGTGAGCGGATCCACCGCGGTCTCCGTCCCCGCCCCGGGTGCTCACAGGGCAGGCGCATCGACAGCACATCGAGCGAACAACTCGGCTCGGAATGATGGCCGTGCAGGCGGCGCGAGCGCCCGGCGGAGCCTCTTCGCGGGCCGCACACACCGCTGCCTGCTGCACGAGCGGACCCGCGCTCGGCGTACGAGCCATCGGCATGAGGTGGAGACAACGTGCTGACCACACCGCCAGACCTTGATTCGACGATCGCGCGATATGCCACGGCAGACTTCGACGACTCCACGCTGATCCAGGAGGCCGGCCTCGAGTCGCTGTCGCTCCTGCGCCTCGCCGTCGAGGTCGCCGACGAGGACGTGGAGATCGACGCCGCGGGCCTGGTCGAGGTACGGACCGTCGGGGACCTCAAGGTCTGGCTCACCGGCCTGCTCCCGGCCGGCGCGGACGAGCCCGGTGCCGCATGCTGAAGGACGACTCGGCCGTCGGCACGGCGGGCCCCGCCCTGCTCCCCATCACGGACCCCCAGAAGGGGCTGCTCGTCGTCGACAGCCGGGTGTCGGCCCGCGAGATCTACAACCAGACCATGCTGTTCGACCTCGACCCGGGGGTCTCGGATGACGCCGTCGGCGACGCCCTCACCGTCCTGGTCACGGTCCAGCCGGCGCTGCGTCAGGTCTTCGGTCACCTGCCGCGGATGCACGCCAGGTTCACCCCGCCGCCGGAGCCGGGGCAGGTGCCGTGCGAGCGGGTGGAGGTGGCGCCGGGCGGGTACGCCGAAGCCGTCGAGGCCCTGGCGGAGCGGCTCGGACGGCGTCCGTTCGACCTCGCGGCGGGGCCGGCCTACCGGTTCGGGCTCGTGCGCGCCACCGACGGCTCCGCGGCCGTCCTCGTGATGTGCGGCCACCACCTCATCGGGGACGGCGTCTCGGCGGAGCCGCTCGTCCGTGACCTGGAGTCCGCGCTGACCTCGAAGCCCACCGCCGAGGCAGTCGAAGTGCTGCGGGTGGCACGCGAGTCCGCCTTCGTCCGGGAGCTCGAGGCGCAGAACCGGGCCTCCGGCTCGCCGGAGACGGCCGAGCAGGCCGAGGTCTGGGCCGAGCGGCTGCGTGACGTCCCGCCGCTGGTGCTGAATCCCCGGCCGGGGCGGCCGGAGGAGACGGACTTCACCGGTGGGCGCCTCTCCTGGCTGCTCGGCGAGCAGGAGACGGCCGCCTTCCAGGAGGCCTGCAAGCGGCTCTCCGTCACGCCGTTCGTCCTGCTCAGCGCCGTGTACGGGGCCGTCCTCGCCCGGCACGGCGGTGTGTCCACCGTCCTGATCGGCAGCCCGCTGTCGGCCCGGCGCACCGTCCGCGCGTACGACCTCTGCGGCTTCTTCGTCAACACCCTGCCCGTCACGGTCGACGTGGACTGGTCGCGCACGGTGGACGAGCACGTCGCCGGGACCGTCCGGGAAGCCGTCGACTACTGCCGCGCCAGGGTCGCCGTCACGCTCAACCAGCTCGTGGCGAACGTCGGGCAGGACCGCACCAGCAACCGCAACCCCCTGTTCTCCTGCATGCTCGCGATGCAGGACACCTTCGAAGGCACCTCGGACGGCGCCGTCCTCGGGGTGCGGGAACCGGGCAACGGAACGGCGAAGTTCGACCTGTGGCTCGGCGCCACGAAGGTGGACGGCCGATGGCTGCTGGAGCTCGAGTACGACCTGCAGCTGATATCGGAGCCGGTCGCGGAGGCGCTGCTCGCGTCGCTGCGCACGGCACTGCGACGCGCCCTCGAGGACGGCACCCGCTCGCTGGCCGAGCTCTTCGTCGACAGTGAACTGCCGTACCCGGCCGTCGAGTCGGCGGGCGCTGGCGGTCCGGCGCCGGCCCGCGGTCTCACCGAGTGGATCGAGCGGGCCGCCCGGCGCACGCCCGACGCGATCGCCGTCGAGGAGCCCGGGCGCGAGCTGACGTACGGCGAACTCCTGGCCGCCGCCGAGCGGGCCGCGGACGGACTGGCCCGGCACGGCGTCACGCCGGGGCAGGTCGTCGGCCTGTCCCTGGGCGGGCTGTGCGACGCCACGACCGCGATCCTCGCCGTCCTGCGCTGCGGTGCCACCTATCTGCCGCTGGACCCGAGCCTGCCGGCCGAGCGCCTCGCCCACATGGTGGACCGGGCGGGCTGCCGCCTGGTCGTCGGCCACGGCCTGGACCTCCCCGGGATGCGCACCACCGGCCTGGCCGAACTCTCCGTCCCCGGGGACGGGCCCCGCGCCTCGGGCGGCTCCGCGGACTCGGCGGTGTACCTGATGTTCACCTCGGGATCCAGCGGCACCCCCAAGGGGGTGGTGATGGGCCACCGGCCGCTGCTGAACCTGGCGGCGTGGCAGATCTCCGCCATGGAGCACGGCGCGACGACGCGCTTCCTCCAGTACGCGCCGCTCGGCTTCGACGTCTCCTTCCAGGAGATCGTTCCGACGCTCGCCTCGGGCGGCACCGTCGTCTCCCGCGAGCCCGCCGACCGGCGGGACTTCCCGGCGCTGGTCCGCCGCGTCGAGGAGACCCGGGTCAGCCACGTCTTCCTGCCGGTGGCGGCCCTGCGCCCGTTCGTCCAGGCCGCGCAGCGCGCCTCGGTCCGCTTCCCCGACCTGCGGCGCGTCTGCGTCTCCGGTGAGCAGCTGCTCGTCGACGACGAGATCCGCCGGTTCTTCGCCGCCCACCCGGCGTGTGTCCTCGTCAACCTCTACGGCCCGACCGAGACGAACGCCGCCACGGTGCACGAGCTGTGGGGCGACGACCCTGACTGGCCCGCCCACGCACCGATCGGCCGCCCCCTGCCCGGTGTGGTGGCGTACGTGGTCGACGTGACGGGCCACCTCGCACCCGTAGGCGTGCCGGGCGAACTCCACCTCGGGGGCGTCAGCCCCGCGGACGGCTACCTCGACGCGGAGCGGACCGCGGCGAGCTTCCTGCCCGACCGGTTCTCCGCCGACGGCACCGCGCGCATGTACCGCACCGGTGACCAGGTGGTGCGCGACGCCGACGGGACGATGGTCTTCCTCGGCCGGCAGGACAGCCAGACGAAGATCCGCGGGTACCGGGTGGAACTCGGCGAGATCGAGGCGGTCGCCAACGCCGCGCCCGGTGTCCGGCAGTCCGTCGCCGTGGCGCGCGGGCTCGGAGCCGACCGCGAACTGGTCCTCTTCCTCCTCGCGGAGCCCGGCGCCGACCCCGACCACGCGGAGGTCCAGGCCCGGATCACCACGGCGCTGCCGTCGTACATGGCGCCGTCCTGGATCCTCGACACGGACCGGATCCCGACCTCGCGCACCGGCAAGACCGACCGGGACGCCCTGGTCACCCTGGCGGAGCGGCTGATCGCCGAGCGGAGGACGAGCGCGGCCACGACCACGGTCGCCTACGCCTCCGAGCTGGAGCGCGGGCTGGCCGCCATCTGGTCGTCGATCCTGGACACCGACGGCATCGCCCGCGACCGGTCCCTGATCGACTACGGCGCCCACTCCCTGAACATCTTCGCGGCCTTCGCCGAGATCGAGGAGGAGTACGGCACGGCCGTCCCGGTGCCCGAGTTCTTCCGCTCGCCCACCATCGCGACGCTCGCCGAACTCGTCCGCGCGGGCCTGGCCGAGGACGCGCGGGACGGCCTGGAGGCCGAGGACGCGCGGGACGCCCCGGAGGACGAGGACGCGCAGGACGGCCGAGAGGACGGCGACGCGGACGGGGCCCGGGCATGACCGCCGCGGCGGCGCCCGGCCGGCTCCTCAGGATGGCCCGGGGCAAGGACCGCCCCGGCTGCCTGATCCTGCCCGGAGCCGGCGGCGGCCTCACCCCGTACCTGCACCTGGCCTCGCTGCTCGGCGGGTCCCGTGCCGTGGACTTCGTTCGGCCCCTGGGGCTCATGCCGGACGAGGAGCCGGAGACCTCGGTCGCGCAGATGGCCGCGTCGGTCCTCGACATCGTCGGGGCGGCGGCCGCGGCGCCGCGGTTGGTGGTCGGCTGGTCGCTCGGCGGCGTCGTGGCGTGGGAGCTCTGCGTCAGGCTCGCCGAGGCCGGACACCGGCCCGATCTCGTGGTCATCGACAGTTCTCCACTGCCCCGGGTGCCCGGCCCGGGCGAGGACGAGGAGATCGCGGACAGGATGGTGGCCGACCTCGGCCCGAAGGCGGATCCGCGGACCGTCGACCGGGTGCTGCGCACCCTCGCGGCGCAGGCCGCCGCCCTCGCCGACTACCGGGCCGAGTCGCCCTACCCGGGCCGGGTGCTGCTCCTCGTGTGCTCCCCGTACGACGAGGACGGCCGGGAGGACGCCGTACGGCGCTGGCGGGAGCTCGCGCCGCACCTGGACGTCGTCCGCCTCGACGCCGGCCACTACGAGGTCCTCGAGCCCGCGCACCTCCCCCAGTTGGCCATGGCCATTCACACGTTCCACAACCAGGACGAGAACCAGGACGAGCGATGACAGAGGAAACAGCGACGACCGCGACGGCCCGGCCCCCGGTGGCCGTCGTCAGCGGCGGCACCCGCGGCATCGGGCTCGCGTTCAGCCGCCGGCTGGTGAAGCTGGGCTTCCAGGTGAGCGCGCTGTACCGGTCCGACGAGGAAGGCGCGCGCGCGGCGCAGCGGGAGCTGGGCCCCCGGCTGGACACCGTGCGGGTGGACCTGTCCGACGGGACCGCGGTGGCCGCGGCCGCCGAGGCGGTGCTGGCGCGGTACGGGCCGCCGACGGTCCTGGTGAACAACGCCGGGATGAACATCGACCGCCCGTTCCTGGAGATGAGCCACGACGACTGGCGGCGGGTCGTCGACACCAACCTCTCCGGCGTCTTCTACCTGACCCGCGCGCTCGCCCCGGCGATGGTCGCCTCGGGCGCCGACGCGACGATCGTCAACGTCGGTGCCACCACGGGCATCCGCCCCCGCCTCAACGGCGCCAACTACTGCGCGAGCAAGGCGGGCCTGCTGCACCTGACCAAGTGCCTCGCGCTGGAACTGGCACCCCGCGTCCGGGTCAACTGCCTGATTCCCGGCAACACCGAGACCGACGAACTGGTCGAACGGTTCAACCTGAACGATCCGGACTCCCGGCGCCGGATGCTCGCCGAGATCCCGCAGCGGCGGATCGCCGACCCGGACGAGATCGCGGACGCCCTGGAGTTCCTCGTCGGCCCGAACAGCGCCTACATGACGGGACAGAAGCTCGTCGTGGACGGCGGACAGTTCATGTGGTGACGGGCCCGGCGGCACGTTCGGAGGCGGGCGGCAGACCGCTCCGTCGCCCTCCCGGTCCACGCGACCTCCCGACCAGCGACTCCTCCGAAAGGGAAGCACCATGACGACCCGTTCCCTCTACGACTGGTTCCGCGCCTCGGCCGAGGCGAATCCGGACGCCTCGGCCCTCGAGGTGCTCGGCGTCACCCTCAGCTACGCCGAACTGCGGGCCGCCGCCGAGTGGATGTCGGCCCGGATGGTCGAGGCGGCGGGCGGCCGGCCCGGCCGGGTGGGCCTGCTCACCTCGCGCACCGCGGTCAGCTACGTCGCCTACCTGGCCGCGCAGCGGCTCGGTGCGACCGTCGTGCCGCTGAACCCCGCCGCACCGGCGTCGCGCAACCTGGACATCACCGAGGAGGGCGGGCTCAGCCTCACGGTGTTCGACGACAACGCGGGCGATGGCGCGGCCGAGTACCGGCGCGACTGCGCAGTGGCGCTGCTCGACATGACGGGCGACAAGTGGCGCCCCCTGCTCGCCCCCGAGCCCTCGGACGACATCCCGGACCAGGGCCACCCGGCGGAGACCGACACCGCGTACATCATCTTCACCAGCGGGACCACCGGCCGGCCCAAGGGCGTGCCCATCCGGTACGCCAGCATCAACGCGTTCCTCACGGACACCATCGCGCGCTACGAACTCGGCCCCGGCTGCCGGGTCTCGCAGTCCTTCGAGATGTCCTTCGACGGATCGGTGTCCGAGATCTTCGCCACCTGGGGCTCGGGAGCGACCCTCTGCGTGGCGCAGCACGGTGACGTGTTCACCCCGGTGCGGTTCATCAACGCCAAGCGGATCACCCACTGGATGTCGGTGCCGTCCGTCATCTCCTTCGCCAAGCGCCTGCGCGCGCTCGCCCCCGGGAGCATGCCGACGCTGCGCCGGGCCATGTTCGGCGGGGAACGGCTCGCCTTCGACCAGGCCGAGGCCTGGTCCGCCGCGGCGCCGAACGCGGTCATCAGCAACTGCTACGGCCCGACCGAGACCACGATCGTCATCACCGGGTACGCGGTGCCGCGGGATCGGGCCGACTGGCCGGAGACCACCGGCCGGTCCCTCCCGATCGGGATCCCGAACCCGCACATGGACTGGCTCCTGCTGGACGAGGACCTCCGGCCCACCGACGACGGCGAGCTGTGCGTACGGGGGCCCCAGCGCTTCCCCGGCTACCTGGACCCGGACGACAACGTCGGGCGCTTCGTCCGCATGGAGCCGGGCCCGGACGGCGGCCCGCGGCGCGGCCGCCTCCACGACGGACGGGAGCCGCTCACGCCGGAGCACTACTACCGCACCGGCGACCGGTGCCGGCTTGAGCACGGCGAACTGTTCCACCTCGGGCGGATCGACGGACAGGTCAAGATCCGCGGCAACCGGATCGAACTCGGCGAGATCGAGACGGCGCTGCGCTGCCACCTGTCGATCGACGAGGCCATCGTCCTCGTCGTGCCCGCCGCGGACGGCGAGAACGAGCTGCGCACCGTGTACACGGGCAAGGAGGTCCCGGCGGAGGAGTTCGCCGACCTGGTCTCCGCCCTGCTCCGCTACATGCGCCCGCGGAGCTACCACCACCGGGACTCGCTCCCGCTGACCACCGTCGGGAAGGTGGACCGCAAGCGGCTCACCGAAGAGTTGGCGCACTGACGTGCGTCCGGTGTCCGACCCGACCGGTCGTACGGGCCGCCCAGTGACCGAGGAGACGAGCGTGACCGCCAGATCCCTGACCATCCCGGCGACGGCCCAGCAGGCAGCCAGGTGGCGCGCCCTGCGGACCGCCAGGGACAGGTCCGTGTACCACGTCACCTGGCGCCTGGGGTGCGCCGGCCGCGTCGACTTCGACGCGCTCGCCGCCGCCTGGCAGGTCGTGACGAACCGTCACGAGAGCCTGCGCTCCCGGTTCGAGGAGCTCGACGGCGAGCTGAAGATGATCATTGAGCCGACCGTGGACGTCGCCGCGCAGCTGATCGAGCCGGACGTGCCGGAGGCCGGCGGGGTCGCGGAGGAGTTCGCGCGCGTCGCCGCGGAACTGCACCTGCGGGAGTTCCACCTGGAAGCGGGCCCCGTGGGCCGGCTGGCCCTGGTCAGGATCGGCGCCCAGCAGGAGATCGTCCTGACGATCCATCACATCGCGGTGGACGGCTGGGGGATGACCGTCCTGTTCGAGGAGCTCTCCGCCGCGTACGTGAGCCTGACCCGGGGCGAGAAGCCGGTCTTCGCCCACGACGCCGTCAGTTTCCACGAGTACGCCGAGAAGCTGCGCGCCGAGGAGGCGAAGGGCCGATGGCGGCGGACCATCGACCACTGGCGCACGGCGCTCGACGGGGTCACCCTCGGCACGGTCGCCCACGACCGTGAGCTCGGCCGGCCCACGGCGGTCGGGGATCCCGGCACGACCGTGCGCTACCGGTTCAGCGAGCGGGCCGACGCGGCGCGTACGGCACTGGCCCAGGAACTAGGCGCCACCCCGTTCGCCGTGATGCTGGCCGCCTGGCAGATCGTCCTGGCGCGGGGCGGAGTACGCGAGTCGACCATCGGCGTCCGCAGCATGAACCGGACCACCCGCAGCGAGCTGGCACTGGTCGGACTCGTCAGCAACGCCTGCCTGGTCCGTGCCACGGTCGACGACGGGGCGTCGATCCGTGAGGTGATCGGGGCGGCGCGGGACGCGACCTGGGACGTGCTGGGCCGCCAGGGCGTGCCGTTCCCGGTCGTGCACGCGAACCTCCCGGAGGAGACCCGGGCCCGTCTGACCAACGTCAAGCTGACCCTCAACTACCTCGGGCCGATCGGTCGCAACCTCAGCCTCGGCGACGTCCGCCTGACCATGCTGGAGACGCCGAACCGCGCCGCCCGCGCCGACATGGTCGTCGGCTACTGGGACGGCGAGGACGGGATCCTCTCCGAGACCGAGTACAACACCGAGGCGTACGAGGAGGAGACGGTACTGCGGATGCTGCGCGACATGGACGAGGTCCTGGTCGCGGCCGGGGAGGACCCGGACCGGCCGGTGGGCGGCGTACGGGTGCGGACCCGGTCCGCGCTCGCCGCGTGGTAGGCCCTTCCCCCGCGACCCGTCCCGGACGGAAGGGGCGTCGACGGAGGAGGCCCGGACGGCTGTCACCCCGTCCGGGCCCCTTCCCCGCCGGCCGTGGCCGGCCTAGGACGCCGCGCGTGCCGAGCGGGACCCGTTCGCGCTCGACACGTACCGCGCTCCGCCGAGCGGCTCGGCCTGGGCCCCGGTCCGGTCACGCGGGACCAGGGCCGTGAGCCTCGCCCTCGCCTGGTCCCGCGCGGCGCCGGCGTCGTGGTCGACGACGCGCCGGACGGCCTCGGCGTCCTCGTGGTCCGAGGCCGCGATGTGCTCCGAGGCCGCGATCTCCCGCGCCAGCGCCCGGACGCTCTGCGGAGCCCGGTAGCGGTCGATCGCCAGCGACTCGAGGAGCCCGACGTCGACGAGCCGTTCGGCGACCCGGTGGGCCTCGCCCTCGGCCCTGCCGAGGAGCACGGCCAGCGCCGTGACGGTGACGACGGCCCGGTCGAGGAAGCCCAGTCGGCGCAGCGCCGTCAGCGCCGACGCGCCCGTCCCGCCGGACCGGTGGCTCCCGTCGGCCCCGTCGCTCCCGTCGGCTCCGTCGGCCCCGTCGGTCAGGAGGCGGACGCTCGCCATCAGCGACTCCCGCAGGCTGACGTTGCCGTCGGCCAGGAAGTCGAGCCGCTGGTGCGGCTCGGCCACGTACCGGGCGAAGTCCGCGACCGTCCAGTCGGGCCGGGTCGCGAGCCGGTCCGCGGCGAGCCGCAGCGCGAAGGGCAGGTGGTCGCAGGACTCGACCAGTGAGGCGGCGGCGGAGAGTTCCGCGTCGATGCGCGGCACACCGACGCTCTGCCTGAGCAGGTCGATCGAGGCGGACTCGGTCAGCCCTCCCAGGCGCAGATGTGTGAGGCCGTCCACCCCCGCGATGGGCGACCGGCTGGTGATGAGGAACGTGATGCCGGGCGCCGCCGGGAGCAGCTCCCGGATCTGCGCGGAGTCCCGGACGTTGTCGAGCACGACCAGGGCCCGGCGCCCGGCCGGACCGGCCCCGGTGCGCAGCGCCGCCTCCTCCTCGCTGCCCCGCTCCATCCCGAAGGAGGCCGGCATCAGCTCCATCGCCTGCTCGGGCCGCAGCGCGCGGGCGCCCGCCGTGCCCCGCAGGTCCAGGTGGACCTGCCCGCCGGGGAAGTCGCCCGCCGTGGCGTGCGCGGCCTCGACGGCCAGTGCGCTCTTGCCCGACCCGGCCGGCCCGTGGATCGCGACCGCCGGGCGTCCTTCGGCCAGGAGCCCGACCAGCTCGTCGAGTTCGGCCGTCCGGCCGACGAACGGCACGCGCCGGCGCGGGAGCAGTCGCGGCGCAGCCTCCGCGGCCGCCGCCGGCCCGCCGGGAGCGGCCGCCGTCACCGTCAGCTCGTGGCGGGCGGCCCGGTCGTTGAGGCTCGGATCCTCCTCCAGGATGCGCTGCTGGAGCTCGCGCAGCGGCCGGCTCGGGTCGATGCCCAACTCGTCCGCGAGCAGGTGGTGCAGGTCCCGGTACACCCCCAGAGCCTCGGCCTGCTGCCCGGTCCGGTAGAGCGCCGTCATCAGGTACTCGTGGAGCCGTTCCCGCAACGGGTGCTGGGCGACCAGGAGTTTGAGCTCGGGCAGCACGTCCTCGTGTTCCCCGAGGGCGATCTGGACGCCGAGCTTCGCCTCCATCACCGCCAGCCGGGACTCCTCCAGGCGGGCGGACTCGGCCATGATCGAGGAGGTGAGGGCGACGTCGGCGAGGGGCGCGCCCCGCCAGAGGTCGAGCGCGGCACTGAAGGACCTCAGGGCCTCGACCGGGTTCCCCGCGGCGCGCTGGGTGCGGCCGGCGGCGACCAGCGACTCGTACTCGTGCAGGTCGAGTCCGCCGGCCGGCACGGCCAGTTGGTACCCGGCGGGGCGGGTGAGGAGAACCTTCCCCTCCGGGTCGCCGATGGCGGCGCGCAGCCGCCACACACAGCCGGCGAGCAGGCTGCCCACGTGACTCGACGGCCCGTCGCTCCACAGTTCCGCGTGCAACTGCGGTGCGGGTACCAGATGGTTGGCGTTCAGGAGCAGGACGGCCAGGAGCGCACGCTGCTTGGCGGCCTTGACGGCGACCCAGTTCTCCCCGTCGTGGTGCTCGACCGGCCCCAGGATGCGGAACTTCACAGGTTGTTGACGCATCGTTCGGCTCACGTCCCTCAGGCCGGGACGGTGACCGAGGCGTGGCGGCGGGCGACCAGCGAGGCCCGGATCTCGCCGGCCCGGACGGCGACCATGGACAGCAGGTTCGCGGTGATGCCGTGGGTGTGTTCCGTGCCGCCCTGCAGGTAGAAGCCCGTCTCGACGGTCTCGTCGGTGTCGATCCGGTAGTCGCGGTGGACCAGCGGCCGGCCGCTCTCGTCGCGCCGGCAGCTCCCGGCCAGGGCGCCGAGCAGCACGGTGGGGTCGGGCTCGGTGTAGCCGGTGGCGTACACGACGGCGTCGGCGGTCAGCTGCTCCACGGATCCGTCCGCCAGGTTCCGCACGTGGACGGTCACGGCCTCGGCCCCGTCCTCGACGTGCGTGACCCGGGCGGTGCCCATGATGCGCAGCCGGTTCTCGCCCCGGACCTTCTCCTGGTAGGCGCGTCGGTACAGCTCGTCGATGAGGTCGATGTCGACCACGCCGTAGTTGGTGTTGCGGTGGTAGTCCATGAGCCGGCGGCGCACCGAGGGGTCCGCGCGGTGGTAGAGGTCCACCGCCTCCGGGTCGAAGATGCGGTTGGCGTACGGGCTGTCGTCCGCCGGGCTGTAGCCGTAGCGGGAGAGTACGGCGCAGACCTCGGCCCCCTCGTAGGTGCGGTGGAGGTGGTCGGCGACCTCGGCGGCGCTCTGCCCGGCGCCGATCACGACGAAGCGGCGCGGCGCCGTGGCCGGGAACTCCGCGAGGCGGTGCAGGAACTCGCTGGAGTGCCAGACCCGTGCGGAGCGCGCGACGCCCTCGGGCATGCAGGGGACGAGACCCGTGCCGATCGAGAGGTTGCGGGCCCGGTAGGTGACCCGCTCGGTGCCGTCGACGCCCCGCGCGGTCACCTCGACCTCGCGCACCGGGCCGTGTTCCGTACCGCCGCCGACCGGGGCGACGGCGGTGACCTCCAGGCCGTAGCGCACCATGTGGTCCACGCCGGCGGCGCTCCAGCACAGGTAGTCGTGGAACTCCTCGCGGCTCGGGAAGAGCAGCTTGTGGTTGATGAAGTCCACCAGCCGGCCCTGGTCGTGCAGGTACGACACGAAGCTGAAGCGGCTGCTCGGGTTGCGCATCGTGGCGAGGTCCTTGAGGAAGGACACCTGCATGGTGGCGCCCTCGATGAGCATGCCGCGGTGCCAGCCGAAGGACGGCTGCTTCTCCAGGAAGGCGGCGGTCAGCCGCTGGGCGGGGGCAACGGTCTCGTTGTGTTCCTCGATGGCGATCGCCAGGGCGAGGTTGGCCGGGCCGAAGCCCACGCCCACGATGTCGTGGACGGAGTCCGGCCGGTCGAGTTCGGACAGGGAGCTCAGGAAGGTCATCGTCGAACGTCTCTCGCTCGCGAAGCCCCGGCGAGAGGGCTTCTGGTGTGGGGGGAGGGGAAGGGCGCAGGGGGTCAGCCGAGTGCCGCGAGGGCGTGGGCGGCGGCCGACTCCGCCACCGCGGGAGCGGTCTTGAAGCCGGCGCCGGAGCCGCCGGTGGCGAACACGACGCGGGGCGCGGACGGGTCCGGGCCGACCAGCGGGCGGCCGTCGGCCGTGAACAGGTCGACACCGTGGCGCCCGCCGAGGAACTCGGCCCGCGCGAGTCCGGGCCAGCGCCGTACGGCACCTTCCCGGATGTGCTCGGCCTGGGCGGCGGTGACGGTGTCCGCGCCGCCGGGCGGGACGTCCCACTCGTCCGCCGGGCGGCCCACCAGCCAGCCGCCCGCGCCGAGCCCGGTGTGCTGGGGGCGCGCCCACAGCCCCGTGACGAGGTCCACCACCGTCGGCGTGGCCGGGTTCCCGGGGAGCCGGAAGAAGGCGTAGCGGATGCGCTTGGTGCGCGGCTGCCCGGCGGGCGCGTCCGCCGTCGCCGTGAGGCCGTGTCCGCGGATCCCCGGGGTTCCGGCGCCGGCCGCGAGGACCACGACGCGGGCGCCGACCTCGCCCCGCTCCAGGGTGACGTGGACGTGGTCAGGCCGCTGGTCCAGGTGCAGGACCCGGCCGGGCAGGACGAAGGCCCCGTGCGCGGCGGCGTCCCGGCGGTGCCGCAGGCAGGTGGCGGCCGGGTCGGCGTAGCCGCCGCCCGGTTCCCACACCGCGCCGGCCACGTCCCGGGTACGGAGCCCGGGGAAGCGGTCGTCGAGTTCGCGCGGGGTGAGGAGGGCGGCCTCGATCCCGGCGCCGCTGAGCTCGGCCACGCCCTTCGCGGCCTCGTCCAGGTCCGCCTCGCCGAGCAGGACCAGGGAACCCGTCCGCCGGAAGCCGCTCGGGCCGTGCGGGGCGGCGCCTTCGCGCCAGGCCGGCCGGTGGCTGCGCACGGCGAGTTCGCGCATGGCCGGGTCCGGTTCGTAGGCCCGGACGAGCCCGCCCGAGTACCGGGTCGCCGCCGGGTCCTCGGCGGACGGGGCCGTCATGGCGACGCGCAGGCCCTGGCGGGCCAGGAGGTCGGCGGTGGCGGCGCCGAGGACGCCGGCCCCGACGACCAGCACGTCGTAGGCCTTGCCGTCGTGCCCGGCGCCGTTCCCGGCACCGTGCCGGGCCGCCGTGGGCCGGGTGGGCGGGTCCAGCGGGACCACCTCCCAGCCGGGGCCGCTCGTGCCGGCCGCGCTCGGTTCCGGGTCCCCCTGCGGGGTGAAGCGGCGGTCCGCGTGGGCGCGCACGGCGTCCAGGAGCGCCGTCCCGGTGAGTTCCGGCCGTGCGGTGAGGACGGCGGCGGCGGTGGCGAGGGCCGACTCGACGTAGGCGGCGGCGCCGCCGCGCAGCCGGGCCACGCTCGCCGCGTGGCCCGCGTCCCCGAGGAGCCCGGGGAACTCGTCGACCGCGCAGTCGTCGGTGAAGTACAGCGCCCCCGTGAAGCCCGCCGCCCGCCGGGCACGGGCCTCGCGGGCGGCGCCCACGTGGGTGCCGCAGACGACGAGCGCGTCGGCGCCGCCCGCGTCCACGAGCCGCACACCGTCGGCGGGCAGGCCGCGCAGGAGCTGGGCGAGGACCGCGCCGTAGGTGCTGCCGTCGTCCGCCACCGCGAGGCGGGTGTGCCCCGCCCGGCGGATCGCGGAGCGCAGTTCGACGAGCTGGGCCAGGTCGTCCGGGCACCACCGCAGCGCGGCGCCGGCCGGCCCGTCGAGCAGGCGCGGCGCGGTCGCGAGCGGGAGCAGGAGCGGCACGCCCGCGCAGCGGTAGACCGGGAGGGCGAGCCGGGCACCGGCGCTGTTGAAGTGGCCGACGACCAGGGCGTGGCCGCCGTCGGCGACGATCGTCTCGGCGACCTTGCGGGCGACGATGGCGTCGCCCCGGTCGTCGTGGAACTCCCACCGCACGCCGTCGTGCGCCGCCGCGGCGCCTTCGAGCAGCTCGCCCCAGGCGGCGCGCGGACCGGAGAACGGGCCGACGACCGCGACGCGCACGGTGCCCGTTCCCCGGTCGTCGGCCGTGGTGCCCGCCTCAGCCACCGAACACCGCCGAGTCGGGCACGGCGAGCGGGGTGCCGGCCGGCGGGGCGGCCATCGCCGCCGCGTCCACCCGGCGGCCCGCCGGGACACCGAGGAGTTCCGCCAGGCGGGCCGAGGCCGCGGGCAGGACCGGGGCGGCCCAGGCCGCGAGGCCGACGGCGACCGCGAGCTGGGCGACGACGGCCGAGCGGTGGGCGGCCGCGCCCTGGGGGCGGTCCCGCTCGTGGCTGTGGACGTGCCCGAAGTCCGTCGCCAGCGCGATGGCCTCGTCGAGCAGGGCGACCGCGCGGCGGGTGTCGTAACCCGCCACCCCGTAGGCCTCCCGCAGGTCGTCGGCCAGGCGGGCCAGCCGGCCCCGCAGCCGCTCCCAGGCCGCTCCCTGCGGGCGCTCCTGGGGCACGACGCCGCCGAAGTCCTCGGCCACCGTGGTCAACAGGCCGTGCAGCCAGCCGTCCCAGGCGTCGGCGAGGTGCTGCCGGCTGCGTTCGAGCGCCGCCGGGGTGAAGTTGGTCTGACGGCCGTTGGGGCGGTCCGAGAGGACGTGGTAGCGCAGGACGTCCGCGCTGGTGCGGGCGAGTTCGTCCCGGGCCCAGACGGCGTGGCCGCGGCTGGTGGAGAACTTCAGCCCCTCCAGTCGGTAGAACTCGTTGACGACGAAGGCGCGGGGCAGCGGCGCGTCCGCGGAGCGGGCCAGGAAGGCGGCCGGGTTCAGCACGGCGTGGAAGTAGCCGTTGTCGAAGCCGAAGAACTGCACGGGGCCGGGGGCCGGGCGGCCGGTGCCGCACTGCTCCCACTCGACGAGGTACCCCGGGGCCATCTCGAACCAGACGTACACCCGCTGGTCCCGGAAGCCCTCGACGGGAACCGGCACGCCCCAGTCGGAGGGGTGGCTCACGGCGATCTCGGGCAGCCCCTCGTGCAGCATCCGCTCGCACAGCGCGCGCAGGTGCGGCGGCATGTCGACGCGCTGCCAGAAGTCCTGGAGCCGTTCGGCGAAGGGGGCGAGCGGGAAGTAGAGCCGCTCGCAGTCGCGCAGTTCGGCGGGGGAGCCGCAGCCGGTGCAGACGGGGTCGCGCAGATCGCCGCAGTCGTTGGGGCGGCCGCACGGCTCGCAGGCGTTGCCGTTGGAGGCGGAGCCGCAGTGCGGGCAGTCCCCCTTGACGTAGGCCTCGTACAGCCAGCGCTCGCAGCCGGTGCAGTACGGCAGCGGGCGGGTGCGCGCGACGATGTGGCCGGCGTCGTGGAGCTCCTTGAAGAAGTCCTGGACGTGGGCCTGGTAGCCGGCGGTGCGGCGCGGGCGGACGACCGTGTCGAAGTCCGCGTGGGCCCGGGACCAGACCTCCTCGATGGAGTCGCCGTAGTGGTCGGCGACCTCCTCGCCCTTGAGGCCGCCGTCCTTCAGCCCGCGCACCGGCACGTAGCTCTGGTGGTCGTCGAGGCCGGTGGTGTAGCGGACGTCCACGCCGTCGGCGGCCAGGAAGCGGCGCAGCACGTCCCCCGCGAGGTAGGGGCCCGCCAGGTGCCCCAGGTGCAGGGGGCCGTTGGGGGTGGGCGGCGTGGCGGTGATCCACTCGGCGGTGCTCATGCGGAGGCCTCCTCGGCCTTGGCCGGCTCGTGCAGCGGCCAGTAGAAGGAGACCCACTGGAGCTCCGCGTCGCCCGTGCTGTGCACCACGTGCTCCTGGTTGCGGGGCAGCACCACCACGTCGCCGGCGCCGCAGGACGTCTCCTCGCCGGCGAGGGTGACCCGGCCGGTTCCGGACACCACGATCATGACCTCGTCCTGGTCGTGGCAGTCCGGTGCGGAGCTGCTGCCGGCCGGCAGGAAGCAGGCCATGGCACCGACCGGCGGCTCCTCCCCGGCGGCACCGGGCCAGGGGATGATCCGCTGGCAGCGCATGCCGAACTCCTCGGCGGCGGAGTTCCGGTCGATGCGGATTTTCGTGATCAACGGTCGGGTCCTCTCACAACGTGCGGGCGGTGATTCGGTGTTCGGGTCTCAGACGCTGGAGAGCACGTCAGCCGCGCAGTTCCAAGGTGCAGCACTTGGCGCCGCCGCCGGCCTTGAGCAGCTCGGGCAGGTCGATGCCGATGGGCTCGAAACCCCTCGTGCGGAGCTCCTCGGCGAGGTGGGTCGCGGCGCTCGGCAGCAGGACGTGCCGGCCGTCGCTGAAGGCGTTCAGCCCGAACACCTCGGCGTCCGCCTCGGTCGCGATGACCGCGTCCGGGAAGAGTTCGCGCAGTACGGCCTGGCTGCCGGCGGAGAACGCCCCGGGGAAGTACATGACCTCCTCGTCGGACAGCACCGCGAGCGTGGTGTCGAGGTGGTAGAAGCGGGGGTCCACCAGGGTGAGCCCGGTGACGGGGACGCCGAAGAACTCCTGCGCCTCGAAGTGCGAGCGGAGGTCGCTGCGGAACCCGGTGCCGGCCAGCAGGCGGCGTCCGGCCAGCAGGTAGTCGCCCTCGCCCTCGTTGATGAACTCCGGCCAGTGGACGTCGGTGTAGCCCTGCTCGCGGAACCACTCCAGGTAGGCGGGGCCCTCCGCGGTGCGCTCCATGTGGCGGAAGCGCGCGCCGAGGACCTTGCCGTCGACCATGGTGGCCCCGTTGGCCGCGAAGACCATGTCGGGCAGTCCGGGGATCGGCTCGATGAGTTCGACGGTGTGGCCGAGGTCCCGGTAGAGGTCGCGCAGCCGCTCCCACTGGACGAGCGCGCTCCCGGCGTCCGACGGCTTCTCGGGGTGCATCCACGGGTTGATGGAGTAGGTGACGTCGAAGTACCGGGGGGCGCACATCAGGATCCGCTTGGGCTTCGCGGTCCGCCGCGGCCGTGGCGCGATCGATCCGGGTCGGTCGGAGGGGGCGATGGAGTCCGAGTACGGCATGGTTGTTTCCCTTTGCGTAGACGAGAACCGGCCCACCGGAGGCCCGCGGGAGGCGCACCGGGTGGTGGGCGCGAGGCAGCGCCGCGGCGGTGCGGTCGGCACCGGCGCGTCTGCGGGGGCGAGGAGGGGGGCGGACGTCGGTCGGATCAGTCGACGACGAACACCCCGGAGCGGTTGAGCTCCTGGAGGAACGCCAGGTCGCGGAGGAGGACGTCCTCGTCCGCGTGCCTGAGCAGGACGATGGCGCCGGCGCCCTCGTCCACGGTGGGCTCGACCGGATCGCCGAGCGCCGGCATGAAGAGGTCCTGGCGGTACGACGGGAGACGGCGCACCTCGTCCAGGCCGGTGAACCCCCTCAGCGTGCCGCGCCGCCGCACCTTGAAGGCGTAGTCGGCCACGAACCCGTCCGGGGTCTCGGCCGTCCGCCCGGCCTGGCCGGCGATGCCGACGAACGCGCAGAGGTCCGGCAGCGGCGCCCCGGCGACCCGGTGCGCGAACTTCACCACCTTGACCTGGTCGTCGCCGAGCACCACCTCGAAGCAGACCGGCCCGTCGCCGTCCGCCGTCGCCGCGGCCAGCGGCTGCAGCCGGTCGCGCAGCAGCTTGACCTCCGGCGCGTCGGGCAGGACGTTCACCACCGAGGTGAGGAGCGAGCGCGGCCCGTCGTCCATGGTGTAGCAGCGCCAGGTGTCGGTGAGGCACAGCTGCCCGTCCACCACGACGCCGTTGGCGAAGTAGGGTGTGCCCGGGACGTGGTCGTGGACGACGGCCCGGCCGCCCTCGCGCCACAGCCCGCCGAGCTCGGCCGCCGGCAGCGGCCGGTCCGGGCCGGTGAAGAACGCGGACCCCGTGTCGGTCGAGAACTCGGGCCGGAGTACCTTGAGGCTGCCCGCGGTGTCCTTCAGATAGCGGTCGAGCGCCTGCGGGTCGCTGAAACAGACCGTCTCGAAGGCGAGTTGCTCATCGACGTTCCGTACGGTCTCGTGCTGGACCACTTTGCTGTTCGTCATGGCGTGAGTAGCTCCACCGATTGTGTGTCGAGAAGGGTGTCCGGCGGGCCCCGGACCGCCCTGCGGGCATGGCGAATCCGGGGCATCCGCCCTTGCAGTACACGTCGGTGACTCCCGGTCACCCCGTCGTCGCGGTGTCCTCGCGTACGACGTCCTCCACGTACGGGAAACCGTTCGCGATCCGGTCCCCGGTGAACTCGCCGTCGAATCCCTCCGACGTGAGGTACAGCCGGATGGCGCGGTAGTCGGGGCGCAGCCCCATGTCGAACCAGTGCCGGGTCCCGGCGGGCAGGGACAGCAGGTTGCCGTCGGTGGCCACCAGGATGTGGACCCTGCCCCGGGCCCGGATGTAGAAGCAGGCTCCGCCGTCGGCGAAGAACCAGATCTCGTCCTCGGAGTGGGTGTGCTCGTTGAAGTACTTGTGGCGCGAGGCGAGGACGTCCTCGACCCACTCCCGGTTCGTCTCGTCGGGGCGGACCGTGATGGTCTCGGCCTTGCGGTGCCGGCCGTCGGAGTCGAACGACGCGATCTCCGGGCGGTAGGCGTCGATCAGTGCCGCGTCCGGGGCGTCCCGGTCGACCCGGCCGGTCTCCCAGTTCTCGAACCGCACGCCCAGCGGGGCCAGGACCTCGGCGATCCGCCGGTCGTCCCGGGTGCGGAGCAGCGTGTGGGCGGCGTCCGTCTCGGGCGTGACATGGAGCAGTGCCATCGGTGTCACCTTCTCTGTTTCCCTGTGGGGCGGACGGGCCCGGGGTCAGGCGAGCTGCAGCGTGGGACGGTGGATGTCGAGCCAGGTCGCCATGTCGAGCCAGCGTTCCAGGCCGGTCCGGAACGCGGGGGACACGTCCTGCGGGCGCCGGCCCAGGACCTCCTTCAGCACCCGCCGGTCGGTCAGTTCCTGGACCGGGTGGCCGCCGTCGGCCAGGACGTCGGAGGCCTGCCGCAGCAGTTCGCCGGTGTACGCCGGGTCCTGCGTCGAGGGGTAGGGGGCCTTCCTGCGCTCGACCACCGACCGGGGCAGCTCGTTCCGGGCGGCGGCCCGCAGCAGGCTCTTCTCCGCGCCGTCGAAGGTCTTCATGGACCACGGCGTGTTGAAGACGTACGACACCAGGCGGTGGTCGCAGAACGGGACGCGGACCTCCAGCCCGGCGGCCATGCTGAGCCGGTCCTTGCGGTCGAGGAGGATGCGCATGTACCGGGTGAGGTGCAGGTGCATCTGCGTCCGCATCCGGGCGTCGAGCCCGGTCTCCCCGGCCAGGCGGGGGGCCCGCGCCACGGCGTCCGCGTAGCCCTGCCGGATGTACCCGGGCAGGTCCAGGGAGGCGCGCAGTTCGGGGGTGAACACGTCGATCCCGGTGTGCGGACTGGTGACGTGGGTGTGGTCCACCCAGGGGAAGTCGTCCGCGCCCTGGGCCGCCGGGTCGTGCATCCACCGGTAGCCGCCGAACACCTCGTCCGCCGACTCCCCCGAGAGGGCCACGGTGGAGCCCTTCCTGATCTCCTGGAAGAGCAGGTAGAGGGAGTTGTCGGCGTCACCGAAACCGGTCGGCAGGTCGCGCGCGCCCACGACCGCGCGGCGCACCTCGGGGTCGGCCATCCGCACCGCGTCGAGGACGACGTTCGTGTGGAGCGTGCCGGAGCGTTCGGCGACCTCGCGGGCGAAGGGGGCGTCCGGCGAGTCCCGGAACCGGTCGGCCGTGAAGCGCTCGCCGTGCCGCGTGAAGTCCACGGAGAAGCTGCGGATCCGCTCGGACGCGCCCAGCTCCCGCTGGGCGAAGGCGGTGATGACACTGGAGTCGAGGCCGCCCGAGAGCAGGGTGCACCGCGGCACGTCGGTCACCAGCTGGCGTCGGATGATGTCCGACAGCAGCTCGTGGACGCGTTCCACCGTGGTGTCCGTGTCGTCCTCGTGGGCAGTGGCCTCGAGCTCCCAGTAGGTGTGCTCGCGCAGCCCGTCCCGGTCCACCGCGACGAGGGTGCCGGGCCGCACCTCGGACATCCCCCGCCACACGGCGTGGCCCGGGGTGCGGATCCAGGAGAACGCCTCGCGCAGGCCCGCCAGGTCGACGGCGCGCGGGACCTCGGGGTGGGCGAGGATCGCCTTGGGTTCGGAGCCGAACAGGACGTCGTCGCCCAGGCGGTACTGGTAGAGCGGCTTGACGCCGAGCCGGTCGCGGACCAGCAGCAGCCGTTCCGTGCGCCCGTCCCAGATCGCGAACGCGTAGATCCCGTTGAGCCGTTCGACGAAGGCGTCACCCCACTCGAGGTAGGAACGCAGCACGACCTCGGTGTCACTGGCGGTGCCGAAGTCGTGGCCGCGCCGGCGCAACTCGTCGCGCAGCTCACGGAAGTTGTAGAGCTCGCCGCTGTAGGTGAGCGCCACCTCCCCGCCGGCCGCGTCGACGACCATGGGCTGCGCCCCGCCCTCGAGGTCGATGACGGCGAGCCTGCGGTGCCCGAGCGCCACCCGGGGGCGCAGCCACACGCCCCCGGCGTCGGGCCCGCGCAGGGCCATCGTGTCGGTCATGGCCTCGACCGTCGCGCGCTCGTCGACGAGGACGCGGACGGGCGAGTACCAGCCGGTTATTCCACACATGTCGGCTATCCCTTGACGGTCTTGGACAGCGGCTCGAAGTTGAAGTTGCGGATGAAGCAGTCCCTGGGCTGGCCCACGGCGAACAGCACGCAGTCGAGCAGCGACTGCGCGGTCAGCGGTGCCCCGGCCCGGCGGTCGGTGGTCTCCCAGTCCGCGCTCAGCGGGTCCACGTTCTCGAAGTCCGGCGGGTACAGCGAGATGACCCGCACGCCCTCCGGGCGCAGCCGCTGGGACAGGATCTCGGCGAAGTTCGACTGGGCTCCCTTTGCGGCGTAGAAGGCCGGGCTGCCCGAGCACGAGTCGGTGCGCGAGGACGCGGCCACCGAGACCATGTTGACGATGTCGGGACGCTCCGAGGCGCGCAGCAGCGGCAGGAAGTGCTTGACCATCAGGACGGTGCCGGCGCCGCCGGACGTGACGGTCGCCATGATCTGCTCGTCGGTGGCGGTGCCGAGGTCGAAGCCCTCCAGCCACATGGCGCCGTTGTTGAGGAGGATGTCCACCCGGTCGGTGAGCGCGCCGACCTGCTCGGCGAACTCCCGGACCGAGGCCGGGTCGGTCAGGTCGCAGGAGAAGGCGTGGACCTTGTCGTGGCCGAGCGCGAGGATCTCGTCGCGGGTCGCCTGCGCCGCCTTCAGGCTGCGGGCGGACAGGTAGACCTCGGCGCCCAGCTGGGCGAACCGGATGGCCAGGGTCCGACCGAAGTCACGGGCGGCTCCGGTGACGACGACGCGGGTGTTGTTCAGGAGTGCGGTGTTCATGCGTGTGGTGTTCCTCAGTTCACGGTGAGGCCGGTCGCGTCGCTGTGCGCCGGCAACCGGTGGAGTAGATAGTCGACGGCCTTCTCGGCCCACTCGTCGGCGCCCGGGTAGGTGTGGTGCTCGTCGGGCAGGCAGGTCGCCAGCATCGCGGTGTCCACGCCGCCGCCCGGGTCGACGGCCACCACCCGGACGCCCGGGCGCAGTTGGGCCGCCTCCTGGGCCACGGCCCGGGTGAAGCCCTCGACCGCGAACTTGCTCGCCGTGTACGCGGCGAGCATGCCCCGGGGGTTGCGCCCCCAGCCCGACGAGACGGTGACGAGGGTGCCGCCGTCCGCGATGCGCGGCAGGAACGCCCGCGTCATCGCGTACACGCCGCCCACGTTCACCCGGATCACGGTGTCGAAGTCCTCCGGAGAGACCTCCCACACCGGGGCCGGCCCGGTGATGGCACCGGCGTTGGCGATGACCAGACCGGGTGCGCCGAGCTCGCGGTGCACCCGCTCGGCCCAGGCGTCGACCCAGTCGGCGTCGGTGACGTCGACCCGTTCGAAGCGGTGGCCGTCACCCAGTTCGGACGCCAGCCCGCTCAGCGCGTCGGCGTCGCGGCCGCACCCGGCCACCGGGTGGCCCAGGACGGCGAAGCGCTGGGCCAGGGCTCGTCCGAGCCCTCTGGTCACCCCTGAGATGACCACCGGCTGCCTGCTGTCCGTCACTGTGTGCCTCCCGTGTGACTCGGTACCTTGTTCTGCCGACGCCCGAACCGTCGGGTCAGTCGTGATGCTCGGTCAGAAGCCTGACCGGAGCGTTCGGGTTCAGTTCGGTGACGATACGGGCCGGGCGCCCGACGCGGTCGCGGAGGGTCCGCTCGGCCGGGAAGAACCCGTAGCGGGTCACGAGTACGAAGTCGATGCCCGTCTCGTCCGCGGCGAGGACGTCCTGGCGCGAGTCACCGACCAGCACCACGTCCCGCGCGTCGACCCCGGCGTGCCGCAGGATCTCCGCGAGACGGCGGGACTTCGGCTCCTCCCCGCCGAGCACGGCGCGGAAGGCGCCGAGCAGTCCGCCCGCGGCGAGCACCTTGTCCGCCTCGCCGCGGGGCGTGCCCGTGGCGACGTAGAGCGGGACGCCCCGGTCGGCCAGGTGCTGGACCGTCTCCGCGGCGCCCGCGCACAGCGGCGCCGCGGGGTAGCGGTGAGCCAGCCGGTCCGCGTACGCGCCCGCGTACCGCTCGTAGAACGCCTCGAAGTCCGGGCCCGCCAGGCCGCGTTCCACGCTCACCCGGTGGAAGTGGGCGAAGTGCTCCTGCCGGGACCGGCCGAACGTGCGCCGGAACTCGTCCGTGAACTGCTCGACGAGGTCGGCCGGGAAGCCGTCGAACGCGGCGCGGACGCACTCGACCTTCAGCTCGTTGGAGTCGACGAGCACCCCGTCGAGGTCGAACACGACCACCGGGTAGCGCGCCAGGACGTCCGCCAGCCGCTCGCCGGCCGCATGGGCGAGGGCCTCGCCGAGGAGGGCCGCGGAGAATCCCGCGGACGCGGCCCCGGCGAGGAAACCGACGGCCCGCAGCTTCTCCTCCGCACCCAACGAGGCGTCCTCCTCGACGCGTTGGACGTAGGTCGGGTGGATGTCGCGCATGCCGGCGATCGCGTAGAGCCCGCTCGGGCCCCACCGGTACCGGTCCATCAGCGGGTGGAAGTGCCGCACGATGAGCTCCATCAGCGGCTGCAGCCGGTCCGCGTCCTCGCCGAGGACGGCGAGCAGCTGCTCGATGCGCGTGTTGCCGGCGCCGCGGCCCATGCCGTACGCGGTGCCGTCCAGCCACAGGGCGCCCTGCTGCGCCGCGACGACCGTGTTGTGCAGGGCGAAGCCCTGGTTGTCGTGGGCGTGGATGCCGACCGGGGCGTCCTGCCCGGTGCGGAACAACTCGACGAGTTCGACGGTGCGTTCCGGACGCAGGGAACCCAGCGAGTCGGCTATGTATACCGCTTCGAGCGGGCCCATCGCGACCACGGCGTCCAGGCAGACGGCGAGTTCGTCTGCGGTCGCGAGGTCGATCTGCATGAGGTTGATGCAGACACCGTACCCGGCCTCGCGGAGCGAGTGGACCGCGGCCACGGCGCCGGCCGCCTTGTCGTAGCGCACCGCGACCCGCACGAGGTCCACCGGAAGCGAGCCGGGGGCCAGCTTCTCCCTGAGCAGGCCGCCGACCTCCGCCGCGGGCAGACCCACCATGTCGGCGGCGTCCACCATCACGGCGAAGCGCAGCGCGTGGTCCGCGGGAAGGGCCTCGCGCAGATTGGGGGTCAGCCCTTCGGGAAGCTGCCCGTACGGGCCGAACCCGCTCTTGGTGAAACGGACGTAGCCCAGCTCCACCACGTCGATGCCGAGCCCCGGACAGGCGGCCAGGTACTCCTCGACGAGAGCGGTGTCGAAATTCCAGTTGGTGTAGTAACCACCGTCACGCAGCGTGCAGTCGAGAACGGTCAACCCGACGCGGTCCACAGGAGCTCACTTCCCGTCGAGGTCGGGCAGCGTGTTGGTGAAGTCCACGTGGTGAATGCGCTGCATCTCGGCCCAGTTCAGCTTGTTGCCGTGGTTCTCGTGCCGGACGAGGAGGCCGCCGTCGGCGTGCATCATGTCGTCCCACTCCTGCACGGCCGGGTGCAGGTCGTTGGCGCGCAGGAAGTCACGGGTGGGGTCGAAGTGGTCCTCGGCCTCGACGTACATGAACAGCATCAGCGGCTCGATGAAGAAGATCTGGAGCTTGCGGACGCCGATGGTGTCGAGCGCGCCGCCCGGGGCGACGATCTCCGGGATGACGTCACGGTGCAGCGCGATGTACTTCTCGGCGGCGGCGGCGTCCTTGAGACGGATGGTGAAGGCGTGGTTCTTCATCGGGTGAGCTCCTTCGCGAGCGAAAGCAGGTTCTGGTAGGTGTGGTTGACTTCGGTCCACGTCTCGTCGTCGAGCACGTGCCGGCTCGGCCCGCGGACGTGGGTGCTCTTCACGATTCCGCGCTCCTTGAGGAAGCGCTTCGCGATGGACACGTAGTAGTCGGTGCTGTTCATCATGTGGCACATGAGGTAGGAGAGCGGGTGCGCGATCCGCTCCGCCTCCGCGCGCCTGCCCTGCTCGAGCAGGTTCCACAGCGCCACGACGATCTCGGCGATCTCGGTGGCGGGGATCGTGCCCGTCAGGCCGCGCCGGTGGCAGTCGAGCAGCATCATTCCGCCGTCGCCCTCGAAGATGCGGGCCCGGCCTCCGGTCGCGTCGCGCAGCAGGCTGACGCGCGGCGGCGTCGGCTGCGCCTCCGGCTTGAAGAGCACGCGCTCCTCGCCGTACTCCTCCAGCAGCCGCACCTGGGCGGCGATGCTCAGTGGCTGCTTCGCCAGGCTCTTGGCGTGATGGATGATCACGGGGATCTCGACGGACTCGATGACCTCGCTGTAGTACGCGACCATGCCGTCGTCGTCGAGCGGGATCGTCGCCGGGTGCATCACGAGAAGGGCGTCGACGCCGGCCTCCTGGGCGTGGCGCGAGTACTGCACCGCCGCCTGGGGGGTCTCGGCGCCGGTGCTCATGACGGAGACGCCCCGGCCCCGGGCGGCCTTGGCGGAGAGCTCGGCGACCCGCAGCCGCTCCTCGTGGGTCAGCCGCAGCACCTCGGACACCTGGCCCACGACGAAGCCGTTGCAGCCGGCCTGGAACATGAACTCCGTCTGCGAGAGGAAGTCGTCCTCGTCGACCCGTGAGCCGTCTTCCGTGTACGGCATGAGGACGACCGGGAGAACTCCTTTGATGTCCTGGGACATCGACATCCACCTTTCGTGTGGGCATGGCGGAGGAACGGCAGTCGGAATGGACTGTCGTGAACTGCGGGGAGACCGCGGCGGTCCGGTGCTCAGCCGGCCAGGAGTCGGGCTGCTTCTCCGGCGGCCCACGGGGCCAGCTTGAACGCGCCTCCGTTGAAGCCGGTGGCGAGCATCAGGCCGGCCTCCCGCGGAACCCACGCGACGCGGCCCCGCCCGTCCGGGGCGTAGCACTCCGCCGCTCTGAAGCCCCCGAGCGACACGCTCGCCTCGACCCAGCCGAAGCGCCGTCGCCCGGCCTCGACGGCCAGCCGGGACTGCTCGGGGTCGACGGCGGTGCGTTCGATCGCACCGTCGACGCGGTACCCGGTGGGGTGGCCGAGCAGCATCCCGGCGGAGTCGGGATCCGGTCTGCCGTTGACGGAGCAGACGTCGTCCATGTACGCGGGGTGGTCTGCCGGCGCACCGTCGACGCCGCGCAGCTCGACCTGGATGGCCTGCGCCCAGAGGTCGTGCGGGACGCCCCAGGAGTCGAGGAGCCGTGGCGTGTGGGCGCCGGTGGCGAGGACCACCGCGTCCGCGGCCACCACGCCCGTGCTGCCCCGTACCCCGCGAATGCGTCCCCCCACCCGGTTCAGGCCGTCGACCCGGACGCCTTCCAGCAGCCGGCCGCCCTTGCGGACCGCGGACCGGACGAGCGCGCGCGTCACCTGCGTGGCGTCCAGATATCCGGCGTGCGGTTCCCATACCGCGAATTCGGCGGAACTGTTGAGGAGATGGCCGAATTTGCGGTCCAGATCGGCCGAGGAGAGCAACTCGACGGGAAAGGACCGGGCGATGCGGTCCGTCAGGGACCGGGCTTGTTCACGCATGCTCGGGCGCGGTATGTAGAGGAATCCGCTCTCGATGAAATCCGCGTGAATCCCGGTCCGTTCGGCGAAGTTCCGGAAGAAGGAGAGCCCCTGTACCGCGCGCTCCACGAGGACCGGATCGTCATGGTAGCAGCGCACGATCCCGCCGCTCCATGCCGTGGTGCCGAGCCCGGTCCGGTCCTGCTCGACCAGGCACACGCGGCCGCCGCGGTCAGCGAGTTCATGGAAGACGGCCGCACCCACGATGCCGCCGCCGACGACGACGGCGTCCAACACTCCAGACGTACCGGAAAGCAAGGCCATCCCCTTTCCCCCGAAAGGACCAGCTTCTAACCTACGGCCGGGCGGCGCATTCGGCCGCCCGGTTTCTGACTTTCATTCAACTCCTAAGTCAGGTGCACTGGTCGGTGTCTTGACGACCTGACGTCAAAGCGGCACCGGAGAAGTAGACCATGAAGCCGGGGCCCCGGCAAGGGGGTCAAGATCGAACCGTCGCATCCTGATAGAAAACTGATAGAACGTCAGCGATCCTTGGCGTGAAGGAGGCGACGGCATGCCCCCCCGGCGCGAGAGCGTCGAGGGGGCATGCCGTCGCCCGGGCGGCCCCACAACGGGTCGGTGTACCGCTCTGGAGAGGACCGGCGCTAGGGAAGGGTTTTCATTCGCCGAAGCGGGGAGAAGACATAGGGGAGCCAGGCGACCGCCAACCCCACCGCCCCGACGTAGAGCGACGCCCGTACACCGAAGAACTCCCCGACCAGTCCCGAGGCCCCCGCACCCAGCGCGGTGGCTCCGGTCAGGGCGAAACGCATGGTCGCGTTCATGCGGCCCAGCAGGTCGTTCGGGGTGACGCGCTGCCGGAAGCTCACCAGGACCACACTGTTCATCCCCATGCGGTACGTGACCACGAGCCAGCAGACGGCGGACGCCCAGTACACCGCCCCGCCGTCGACCAGCGGCACCAGGCAGGCGAACGGCGCGGTGACCAGGCCGGCGAGCCACAGCACGCTGCCCTGCCCCACCCGCTCCGCCAACCGCGGCCCGGTGTACGCGCCGATCAGCGAGCCGACGCCCCCGACGGCCAGGTACAGGCCCAACCTCCACGCGGAGAAGTGGAGCGTGTGCTCGAAGAGCAGGGGCAGCATGATCGTGACCATCTGGAGCGAGAAGTTGGTGATCGCTCCGGCCATCGCGATCGGGCGGAGCAGGGGATGGGAGAAGACGAACCTCACCCCTTCCCAGATCCCCCGGTACAGCGCCTTCTTCTCCGCGGCCCCCGCGTGGGACTCGTCCACCCGCTCGATCCGGGAGATCAGGATTCCCGACAGCAGGAAGCCGAGCGCGTCGACGAGCACCGCGGCCGGGGCCGCCATCAGCTGGAGCAGAAGACCGCTCAGACTGGGCCCCGCGACCCCGGAACTCTCCCTGACGCTGCCGATGTACCCGTTGGCCTGGAGCAGGCGCTCCCGGGGCACGATGGACGGCAGGAAGCTCTGCGCGGAGATGTCGGAGAAGACCGTCAGCGTTCCGCTCACGAACACGACCAGGTACAGCTGCGTCAGGGTCAGCGCGTCGAACAGCCACGCCACGGGTATCGATCCCAGCAGCAGTGCCCGCCCGAAGTCGGCGGTGAACATGATCGGGCGCCGGGGCATGCGGTCGACCCACACGCCGGCCGGGAGGCCGATCAGGAGGAAGGAGACCGTGCTCAGGACCCCGAGCAGGCCGACCTGTGCCGCACTCGCGTCGAGCGCGGTGACCGCCGTGAGCGGCACGGCCAGGTAACTGACCTGGGAGCCGTACAGACTGACGGAGTTCGCGGCGAAGAGCCTTCTGAAGTTTCCGTTCCTGAAGATCGACGGTTCGGCGGCGGTGCTGCTCCCCGCCGTCGAACCGCCCTCGATCGGCGTCTGCCTTCCCACTGCCCTGGAAGGATCGTCCGCGCTCGTCCGGGACCGAGTCATTCGTGGAGTCCTCCGCGGTCTCAGGAAGCGTGGCGGAACACGGGGGCCGCCTTGACGCGTCGGTCGGCACCCATGTTGATGACCGCCTGACCGCCGGAAGGTGTGGCTCGCACCTGAGCCCCGCCGTACCCCTCCGGAGTGATGAAGACGCCCCAGACGGAGTCGTGGTTTTGGACGGCCCCGCTCTCCGGATCGACGATCGGCTCCGGATCCGGGACCACCCTCTCCTGAACGATGTACCCGCGCCCCCGGGCCCCGGCCAGGAGCTCCCGCCAGTCCCGGTCGGACTGCTCCCAGCCGGCGTAGCTGCCGATCCCCGAGTATCCGTTGACGGGCTTCATGATGATCTTCTCGCGGTGCTCCCGGCAGTAGTCGAGCAGATCCACCGGGGTCCCCCCGGCCTCGACGGTCCCGGAGTCCAGGACCCGGGCCCAGGGGAGGATCCGGTCGATCAGCGCCCTCTCCTCGGCGGAGAAGGCGTCGTGCCACCTCTGGTCGTGCAGCATCGCCAGGCAGGCCTTGTTGTGCACCAGTCCCGTGCGCATCGTGGTCCACAGGACCACGCGGCCCTCCTCGTGCGCCCGGAAGATCGGCTCCAGGACCTTCTCGCCGTCGGGGCTCGCCACCACCTCCTCCACCGTGAAGTAGCGCGCGATGACGTCCAGCGGCCGGCCCTGGAGGTACAGCCTCCCTCCCTTCTCCCGGACCTCGCTCAGCTCGCCGAGGACCATCTCGATGCCGAACCCGCGCATCATCTCCTGGAGGCTCAGGTACATGCTCCGGTACTTGGCCATGGCGCCGTCGCAGTCGACCGCGCCGACGACGGGTGGCGCACCGCCGGTGACGGTCCTCGACGCCTCACGCAGGGCCCGGACGAAACGCTCGCCGGTGTGGACGTAGTCGAGGCCGTGCTCGTCGGCGAACTCCCGGAACTCCGGCACCTCCAGCATGTACTTGGCCATGTCCGACCAGGAGACCCCGCCGACGCTGCTGTTGATGTTGAACTCGAGGAGTTTGAAGGAGCCGTCGACGCGGTAGAGGTCGGCGCGCCCGTAGAGGGTGATCTCGCCGCCGAGCCGCTGGATCAGCGCCGCCCGCCGGGGGTCGATGCCCAGTTCCCGGGAGTAGCCGTCGACGTCCCCGCCGAAGAGCCGGTCCGGCAGCGAGGTCAGGACGTGGAACAGCGACGTCAGGTCGTCGGCGCACGCGGCGATGGAGCCGTGCGGCACGAACATCGGCCGGGGCAGGAGGATGCTCCGGTAGTCGGCGTCGGCTTCCTTGGGGAACGGCACGCGGCTCACGAGGTTCCGCAAGGCGCTGCCCTCTTCCAGGCACCGCTCGACGTAGCTGCGTGTGACGGAGTCCCTCGTCATGGGCCTTCCCCTCGGATTGCTGTCGGATGATCGGGTTCCTTCCGGCCTCGCGGTCGGGACCGCGAGGCCGGAAGGACTCGGCGCTGCGGCTTGCGGGTCACACCCCGGATTCGACCCTCGGCCGCGGTCGGGAGGTCGGGTGCTCGGGCGTGGTGCTCTCGATGAGGTCCCGGATCGCGGCCACGGCACGGGCGATGCGCTCCTCGGACTCGCTGCCCACGGAGACCCGCACGTAGCGGTCGCAGGAGTCCCCGTACCCGATGCCGGGCACCACGCTGATCGCGCTCTCCCTCAGCAGCCGGTCGGCGAACTCGGTGGAGTCGAGGCCGGATCCGCCCAGGTGGACGAAGAGGTAGAAGGTCGACGTGCCGGGCATGGTGTCGATGCCCTCGTCCGCGAACCAGCCGGCGACCCGGTTGCGCAACCGGACGGTGCGCTGGATCTGCGGCCGGGTGACGTCCAGGAGGTCGTCGAAGCGTTCGGCCAGGTAGGCCGCCAGGATGGTGGGCGCACAGGTGACCAGGTGCTGGTTGATCTTCAGGATCTGCTCGGTGAGCCGTTCGTTGGCGATGAGGTAGCCGATCC
Source organism: Kitasatospora sp. NPDC001132 (assembly GCF_053598415.1). Classification (NCBI taxonomy): domain Bacteria; kingdom Bacillati; phylum Actinomycetota; class Actinomycetes; order Kitasatosporales; family Streptomycetaceae; genus Kitasatospora; species Kitasatospora sp. NPDC001132. The sequence goes on from NZ_JBSFKF010000012.1 coordinate 209,989, forward strand.
GCCAGCCCGAGACGCCGTAGTTCTTCGACATCGAGTTGACCGTGACCGTGTGCCGCTTCTCCGGGTCGAGCGACCCGGCCGAGATGAACTCGGCGCCCGGCGGGATGAACTCGTTGTACGCCTCGTCGACGATCAGCAGGAGCCCGTGGCGGTCGGCCAGTTCGTGCAGGTACTCCAGCTCGGCGCGGGTGTAGACGTGCCCGCTCGGGTTGTTCGGGTTGTTGATGATGACCGCACGGGTGCGCGCGGTGACGAACCGCTCGAAGTCGAAGACCGGCACGTCGTGCGGAACCATCACCGGCTCGCCCTGGCACATGCGGATCTGCGCCGGGTAGCTCAGCCAGTACGGCTCCGGCACGATCACCTGGTCGCCGGGGTCGACGATCGCCATCAGCGCCATGTAGATGGCGGCCTTCGAACCGGCGGTGACGATCACCTCGGTGTCCGGATCCACCGGGAGCGCGAACCCGGACCCGTAGTACTTGGCGAGCAGCCTCCGCAGCTCCGGCAGTCCCCGGGAGTGCGAGTAGTGGTGCAGGCCGGGCGTGGTGAGGCCGTCGAAGGACGGAAGGGGGAGGTCGAAGAAGGCCTCGCCGAGGGACAGCGTGATGATGTCCCGTCCGGCGGCCTTCATGTCGTAGACGACGTTGTTGTGCTGGACCGACAGTGCCTGGGTGATGCCCTCCATCAGCCGGGAGGTGCGCAGCGACCGCTCCGTCGCGGCGTGCGGCTGCCCGGCCATCAGACGACCCTCGTCTGGCCGCTGCCCCAGACCACGTTCTTCACCGTTGTCAGCGACTCCAGGCCCATCGGGCCGCGCACGTGCAGCTTCTGGGTGGAGACGCCGATCTCGACCCCGTAGCCGAACTCGCCGCCGTCGGAGTAGCGGGTGGAGGTGTTGACGAAGACGCTGCCGGAGTCGACCTCCCGGGCGAAGCGCCGCGCCACGTCGATGTCCCTGGCCACGATGCCCTCGGCGTTGGACGTGCCCCACCGGCGGATGTGCGCGAAGGCGGCGTCGGCGTCGGGAACGACCTTGACCGCGAGGACGAGCCGCAGGTACTCGGTGCCCCAGTCCTCCTCGGTCGCGGCGACCGCCTTCGGCCAGACGCGGCGGACGGTCTCGTCGCCGCGGATCTCCACGCCCGCCTCGGCCAGCAGGTCGAGGACTCCGGGCAGCCAGGACTCCGCCAGGTCCGCGTGGACCAGCAGGGTCTCCATCGCGTTGCACACGCTCGGCCGTGAGGTCTTGGCGTTGATCGTGACCGCGGTCGCGACGTCCGGGTCCGCGGAACCGTCGATGTAGGTGTGGCAGTTGCCGGCGCCGTCGATCACCGTGGGCACGGTGGCGTTCTTCTCGACGGAGGCGATCAGCTCGGGGCCGCCCCGCGGGACGAGCAGGTCGACGTACCCCTTGGCGCGCATCAGCTCCAGGGCGGCGTCACGGGACGGGTCCGAGATCAGCTGGACGGCCGCGGGGGGCACGTCGTCGTGCTCGGCGATGGCCTCCGCCAGCGCCTCCATGATCGCGGCGTTGGTGGCGGCGGCCATGGACGAACCGCGCAGCACCGCGCAGTTGCCGGTCTTCAGGCACAGGGCGGCGACCTCGGCGGTGACGTTGGGCCGAGCCTCGTAGATCACCGCGATGACGCCCAGCGGCTCCCGCACCTGCTCGATCAGCAGGCCGTTGGGGCGGGTCCAGCCCTTGACGACCTCGCCGACCGGGTCCGCCAGCGACGCCACCGTGTGGATGGCGTTCACCAGCCCGGCCATCCGGCTCTCGGTCAGGGTCAGGCGGTCGATGAGGGTCGGGGTGATACCGGCCGCACGGGCGGCTTCGATGTCCTGCTCGTTCGCCTTGATGATCGAGTCGCGGTTGCGCTCGACGGCGGCAGCCATGTCCAGGAGGACCTGGTTCTTCTTCGCCGTGGTTAGCCTCTTGACGGCGGCGGTCGCTTCCGCGGCAGCACGGCAGATCTCGATTACCGACACAACTAGCCTCCAAAAATCCGTACGTAGTCACAGTCGTCGATGAGTTCCGAGGCGGACCGGTCGCCGGCCCGGACCTCCGCCGCGCCGAGGCGGACGGTGCCGCGGGCGATCACCCGGGAGTCCGGACCGAGGACGTCCACGACGTCGCCGCGGTCGAACGGCCCCTTGAGCACGCCGACGCTCCCGGCGAGCAGGGCCCGGCCCGACTCGACGGCCTGCCGCCCCGCGGCGTCGCAGACCACGGTCCCGCTCGGGGGGTACCGGAAGGCCCGCCACAGGCGGCCGAGATCGGGCGCGGCGGCGTGGGTCGTGCGCGGCGGGAAGACGGTTCCCTCCACCTCGTCGCCACGGAAGGCCGCGATCAGGACGGTGGAGTCCATGGCGTCGGCCACCACGGTGCGGACCCCGGCGTGCGCGGCGATCCAGCAGGCGCTCAGCTTCACGAGCATGCCGCCGGTTCCGCCGTCTCCGGTGGATCCTCCGGCCATCGCCTCGACTTCGGAGATCGGACCCGTCACCTCGGCGATGCGCACGGCGCCCTCTGCGAGCATCGGGTTGCCGTCGTAGAGGCCGGCCACGTTGGTGAGCAGCAGCAGGAGCCGTGCTTCGAGGAATCCGCCGAGCAGAGCGGCCAGGACGTCGTTGTTGCGCACGCCCAGCGCGTCGTTCTCGTTGACGATGGGCACCATGCCCAGCGAGCGCATCAGGTCGAACGTGCGGCGGACACCGCCACCGCGTTCCGGCGCGACGAGATCGTGCGGGGTCAGCAGGATCTGCCCCGTCTCCAGGCCGTGCGCGGCGAACCGGGCACGGAGCGCCGAGTACAGCATTCCCTGACCGAGCGCCGCCGCGGTCTGTGCGGCCTCCGCCGTGTCCCGGGTCAGATCGCCGTGCCTGGTGCGGCCCAGGGCGATCGCCCCGGAGGTGACGAGCACCGGCGCCAGACCGGCCTCGATGCCCTTCGCTACCGTCGTGCAGAGGGTGTCGAGCTTGACGGGGTCGACTTCTCCCCGGGTGATCAGAGACGACGTTCCCACCTTGATGACGACGCGGTTGCCCGTGCCGTCGCTGATTGCATCCCGCATGGTCTCCTCGCCTGAACCTCGGCCGTCGGGTGTGGGAGAGCGGAGGGGCAGCCGCTTCCAAGAAGATGGTTACCGGGGGCGGTGTTCTCCCAATGTGCTGGCGATTCGCGGCCGCTGTCGGGGACTCGCGGCGCACGCGGGAGCGGGGGGAGGCGCGGCGCGCGCGGCCGCGCGACGGCGCGTCGAAGCCGGGTGAAGGCGCGTCGAAGCCATGGCGGAGCCGCGCCGAGGCCGCGCCGACGGCGGGCGCTGTCGGTCCTCGCGCCCGCGTGACCTCGGGGCGGCGTCGGCGGCCTCAGGTCAGCAGCAGGGCCGCGTCCCAGTCGGTTTCGTCCGCCCCGTCGGGGTCGTCCGCCCCGTCCGGATCGGCCCGCGCGTCGGCGTAGCCGGCCAGGGCCAGGGCCGCTCCGGTGGCGCCGTCGATCAGGGCCGGGCTGTCCAGGTACCGGGGGCCCGTGCCGGTGGGGACGTGCTGGCGGTATCCGAACGGCGCGTCCTCGTCGAAGGCGGCGGCGAGTTCGGCGGCGGCACGGTCCGCGGCCGCCCACAGCGCCGGGTCGCCGGTCGCGGCCGCCATCCGCACGGCGGTGTGCAGCACGCCGGCGCGGCCGTGGCACAGGCCGGGGTCGTCCGCCATCGTGCTCGGGAGCGGCCGGCTGACGGCGGCGCGCATGGCGTCCCGGGCGCGGGCCCCGACCGCCGGATCGGCGAGGGCGTCACCGGCGAGGTGGAGGGACCACGCGATGCCGGACGCGCCGTAGCACCAGCCCGCCCGGGGGGTGGCCGCACCGGTGCCGACGGCCTGGCCGGTCTCCTCCTCGTACGGGATCCGCGCGGGCCAGTAGGCGCCCGCCGCGTCCGTCAGCTCCCTGGCCAGGAGCCAGTCGGTGACGGAGCGGATCGCCTCCGACCCGCCGGGCACCACGACTCCCGCGCGGTGGGCGAGGGCGAGCAGTGAGAGCGGGCCGCAGATCCCGTGTGCGGCACCGAGGTTGAAGTCTCCGGACGGGTACGCCAGCCGGTCGCGGTCGACGACGTAGCGCTCCGGGGCGCACCACCAGCCCGGCACCTCGCGGGCCCGCACCTCGGTGGGGCGGGTCAGCCGGACCAGCAGGCGCAGCAGGTCGGACAGGACCGCCGCGACGCGCTCGTCTCCGGAGCTCGCGGCGGCCAGCAGGGCGCGGCCCCGGCCGGCGAGACCCGCGACGACGTCGTAGTCCAGGTAGGAGAGGCCCGGCCCGTGTTCGGTCAGCCGGGCGTCGAGCGCGGCGACCACGGCCGCCGTGTGGGCGGTGGCCAACTCGGTGCTGCGGGCGAGCAGTTTGGCGTATCCGCCGGTCAGGCGGGCGTGCAGCAGGGCCGGGAGGATCAGATCGCCCGCCCCGGCCGGGCCGGCCGCGGGGGCGGATCGGACGGCGGCGGCCAGGTGCGCGTGCGCGACGGACGACCAGTCGGGCTCGTGCCGCGCCCGGACGATGTGCAGCAGGGCGATCCCGGCATGCCCGAGCAGGGCGGAGGCGGGTTGCCAGCCGGGCAGCAGCAGGTCGGCCGGGGCGGTGGCGAACGCCCGCCCGGCGGTCTCGGCGACGTGCTGCGGGTCACGCAGGCGCTCGCCGACCCGGTGGGCGACGGCCCGGGCCGTGCGCGCGGTCCGTTCCGCGCCGCTCGGTCGCTCCTGGTGCGCGGCGGGCCGGGCCGTCCCGGTGCGGTGGGTCTCGTGGGTGCTCATCGGCCGTGCCGCTTCCGGTCGATGCGCAGGGACAGGGCCTCGCGGGCGATCGCGTGGGCCAGGGCCTCGTCGTCGGGGCGGGGGCCGAGGAGGCGGTTGCAGTGCATGTGGGCGAGGCTCGTCGCGATGGACGCCCGGCGGGTCGGAGAGGTCGCGGCGGCGGTCAGGGCGGTGCGCAGGTCGGCGAGGGCGTCCGCCCGTGCGGCCCACGGCCCGGCCGTCTCCGGTGTCAGCCCGGGCCCGGGCCGGCAGTTCTCGTCGAGCAGTGCGGCCATCGTCCTCTTGCCGTCCCGGTCGACGTCCCCGATGCGGGCGCGGACGGGCTCGCCGCTCAGCCAGGCGAGGGCCTCCTCGGGGGTGCCGAGGGCGGTGACGAGGTCGAGCACGCCGAGGGCCGCGAGCGCCGTGCCGGACAGGCCGAACACCTCTTTGCCGGAGGTGAGTTGGGCGATCACCAGTCGACTGTCGGCGTGGAAGACCCGGGTGGCGCGGTCGTGCGGGGCGGGCCCGCCGTAGCGTTCGGTCTCGGGGTCGTAGGTGTCCAGGACGAGTCGCCCGCCGAGCCCGGCGTCGCGCAGGTCCTCGGCCCAGCCGTGCAGGCGGGGCAGGAGGGCCGTCCAGAGGCCGGCGGGCTTGCCGTGGAAGCGCAGCCGCAGGTGCGGATCCGGATCGGCGTAGCGCAGGAAGAACCAGTCGTCGACACCGGCCTCGGCGAGCAGGTCGGGGTCCGTGAGCAGCGCCGAGCGCCGGGCGAGGAGCCCGTCCTGGCGCGCCTGCGGGACGTAGACCTTGGCGTACAGCCACTCCCCGCCGGGCAGGTGGGTGGCGGATGCCCGGTCCGGCAGGGGGCGGGGGGCGGGCCGCCGCGGCGCGGTGCGGTTCGCGGGCTCGCGTGCGGCGAGCAGCGGGAGGACGAGCTCGGTGGCGTGCGGGCCGTCCGGGCCGGTCAGCCACGTGCCGGGGCGGTCGGCGCCGAGGCGCTCCACGACGGCGAGCCCGGGGCGGGCGAGTTCCTCGGCGAGGACCGTCCGGTGCAGGGGCTGGTCGAGGTCGACGGCGATGCGGTGGTCCGCGCGGGTCAGCAGGACGTGCCGGGGCACGCTCCAGCGCCCGCGCCAACGCGCCACCTCCGCCTCCCAGTCGGGCCCTCCTGCGCTCGCGGTCAGCTCGCGGTCGGGCAGCCAGCGCGCGGGGGCGAGGACGGTGCGGCCGTGGCTGACCCGGGGTTGGACGGGGGCCGTCGACCACGAGCCCCAGTTCCAGGGCAGACACCAGTCCTGGCCCTCCTGCCCGAGCTCCAGGAGGAACCGGGCGACGTGCGGGAGGTGCCCGCCGGCCGGGTTGAGCATCGAGTACGAGACCGGGCGGACGGGCTCCCCGCTGCGGGTGTCGGTGAGCCGGAGGCCGTCGAGGTCGGCGTGGACGGCCAGGTGCTCGACCGGCAGGTCCCGGGTGCCCTCCGTCGTGGCGGGGCCGACGCCCAGCGGGATGCGGTCCGGGAGCCACTGCGGGACGGCGGCGACGTTGCCCGAGCGGATCGCGCGGGGCCGGTAGGCGACGGTCGCGGCGCGTTCCCCGGGCTCGGCGCCGCCGCCGGCCCGCCGTACGAACGCGGCGACGTCGTCGGCCCGTTCGCCCAGGAGGTGGGCGAACCGGCCGAAGGTGGCACCGGCCAGCGGGGAGCCCGGGTTGCCGCCCAGGACGAGCCGGAAGTCGCCCGCGCACAACGACTCCCAGCTGTCGGCGAGGAGTTCGGCGCCGAGTTCGAGGGAGCCGGGGCGCCGTCGCGACACCGGCCCGGCGAGGTCGCCCAACGCCCCCTCGTCGAGCCGGACTTCCGGCACCGAGCCGTCGGCCGCCCGCCGGACGGCGGCGAGGAGGAGTTCGCCGAGCACCCGGTCCCGGGCTTCCGCCCCCGGATGCGGGGCCGGGCGTCCGGGGGCCGCACGGTACGCCGCGGGAAGTCCCAATCCGCGGCCCTCGTCGAGCAGTTCGAGCAACGGTACGGCCCGGTCGGTGCCGTACCGTTCCAGGAAGGCCTCGTGGTACTCGCGCAGGTGCGCACTGCCGGGCCGGATCAGGGAGACGCTCCACAGGGCGTCCGCCGCCCGTTCGGCCTCGCGGGCGACCTCCGCCGGCAGGACGACGCGGGCGTCCAGGGCGAGGTCGGTCTGGATCGGGTGCTCGGTCGGGTGCAGTGCGGCCATCCGCTCGCGCGCCGCCGTGAGCGCGCGTCCCCGGTCGCCCGGGGCGGCGGCGTCCAGCGCGGCGAGGCAGGCCCGGACACCGCGCAGGGCCGCGGCCGCCGGGTGGTCGAGCCCGTCCAGCCGGTCCAGGACGTGCCGGAGCGGGTCCGCGCACTCGGGCGGCGGGACGAGGTCGCTTAACAGGAAGCGGGTGCGGACGAGCTGGGTGATGGCTCGGTCGACGGCGGCGCCCTCCGCCTGCGGGAAACGCTCGGCCGTCCGGGCCAGCAGCTCCGACCAGCCGACGGGCTCGGCCGCGCACTCCAGCAGGTACCGCACGGCTGGACTCAGCCCGACCGAGTGGCGCAACTGGCTTGCACCGTCGGCCTGGTAGACGTCGAGCAGCACCAGGCGCTCCTCGCGCTCGACCCGCAGGGCGTTGGCGACGAGCCGTCCGCCGCGGAGCACCGCGGGGTCGGCGAGCAGGGCGCTCAGCACTTCGTCCAGCCACCCGGCGTCCGGACGGCTGACCGGCCGGTGCCCGGTGCCCAGGTCCGCGGCGGGCGAGGCTCCGAAGCCGGCGACGGCGACGCCGGCGAAGAGGCCGAAGGGGGTCGCGCGGTGGGTCATCCGCAGCCGGTACTTGAGGAGCGAGACGGCGAGGCGGCGCAACCGGCGGGGTTTGAGCGGCTCCCCGGCGATCACCCGCCGGGCCTCGGCCGCCAGGGCGGGGCTCGCCAGGTCCACCGCGGCCATGAACTCCGCTTCGGATGCCAGGCGTTCGACTTCGGCCCGCAGGCGGTCGGGGTCACCGGAATCGGGAGAGGGTGACCCGCCGCCGTCCGCGGGCAGTGGCAGGACGGCCGCGCGGAGCAGCGCCACTCCCGCCGATTCGAAGCCGGTCCCGCTGTCCGTCCGCATCCTGTCCATCCCCGTTCCGCTCGTCCGTCCCGTCCGTCCGTCGTCCCGCGCGGCCCGTGGGCGCGCGCGTCGGTGCCGGGCGGAGGACGCGGAGTGCGCGCACCGCCCGGCACCGGTCACCGGATCAGCAGAGCCAGGAGGTGATCGGGCAGGACAGGCAGGTGCCGGTCCCAGTGAAGGACTTCGCGCCGGCGACGGCGCCTTCCTCCACGACGATCTCCAGGTCCAGGTCCAGGTCGAACTCGAGCTCGGCGGTGACAGTGCTCATGGTGTCCTCCAGTGGGTGGGTGGGTTCGCCGGAAGTCCGGCGGCCGGTCCGCGCGGCTGCGCGCACCGGAGCTTCGGGGGGGCCACTGCCGTACGGCGGCGGATCGGGTCAGGCGGCCGTCCGCGCGGGGCCGGCCGCGGCGCGTGCGGCCAGGCAGTCCGCCAGGAAGGCGAGCGCCCGCAGGTGGTAGGGGCGGGCGGCCCAGCCGAGGCTGATGTTGTGGCCGGCCTGCGGCTGGCGGTCCACCAGCACCCGGGGGGCGGCGGTGAAGCGGGCCGCGAGGTCGCTCAGCGCCCGGTCGTCGTGGCGCCACCAGGCCTCGTACTCGGCGAAGGTGAGCCGGAGCGGCACCCGCACGCGCGGGGCGAGCGCGGCGAAGTCCTCGGCCCAGGCGATGGCGTCCGCCTTCTCGCGGTCGGGCATCGGGGCGACCACCTGGCCGCCGGCGCGGAAGGTGTCCGGCGGGTACAGCCGCACCGGACCCCAGTGGTGCCGCCACAGTTTGCCGCCGGGCGCGAGGATGTCGCGCGGGTCGACGGCGTACTCGTGGCCGCAGCCGGAGACGTCGACGCCGACGAGGTCGAGTCCGTCCGGGTCGGCGGCGAGGCCGAGGGCGAGCTTGCCGCCGAGCGAGTGCCCCAGCAGGAACAGGTCCGCGCCGGGGGCGTGCCGGGCGGTGAAGTCCCGCAGGGCCGCGCGGACGGTACCGGCCTGGTCGGCGAGCCGCTGCCCGTCCGGGAAGCGCCCGGCGGACCCGCGGTAGCCGGGACGGTCGACGGCGAGGACGGTGTAGCCGAGGTGCGCGCCGAGGGTCAGCAACGACTGGTCAGGGTCGGCCTGGCCGTCGAAGTACGACGCGCTGGTGCCGCCGCCGTGCAGGGCGACGACCACGGCCCGCGCGGAGCCGTGCTCGGGCTCGCAGAGCAGTGCGGACAGGGCCGCGCCGTCGGCGTCCAGGACGATCCGGCGGACGCCGGGGGAGACGGACGCGCTCATGACGTCGAGCAGGTGTGGGGGTGCGAGCCGATCGGCCCGGTCTCGGGACATGGCTGCTTCTCCGGTCGAGTGCGTGGGGTTGCGCCGGACTCAAAGATTTTGGATCAACGATTCGAACCTAACGGCCACTCAGTCAGGTTCGCAACCCACAAGTCCACAATTTTGAACCCGTGAGTCCAAGTCGAGTTCGCCGCGAGTACGATGACCGGGTGACCGAAGCACGTGCGACAGTCGAGGCCGGACGCGGGGCGCCGCGCGGCCGCATCGACAAGAGGCAGGCCATCCTGACCGCCGCGTTCACGGTGTTCGCCCGCCAGGGCTACGCCAACGCGTGCGTGAAGGAGATCGCGGACGAGGCCGGTGTCGCCAAGCCGACCGTCTACAACCACCTGAACGACAAGGCGAACCTCTTCCGCCAGGCCGTCCTCATCGCCGCCGACGAGGCGACGGCCCGGAACCTGGCCGCCGTCGAGGGCCTGCTCCTGTCCTGCGACGACCTTCACGACGCGCTCGTGTCCGTCGCCCAGGCCCTGCTGCTCTGCCACCGCAGCGAACAGTCCTGGGCCCTGCGCCGGCTGCTCCACTCGGAGGTCGCCCGCTTCCCCGACCTGCTGGACACCGTCCAGGGCCGGGGCGTCGACCGGGTCACCGAGGCGATGGCCGACCGGCTGGCCCGGCTGACCCTCTCCGGGCGGCTGAACGCCACCGACCCGGCCTGCGCCGCCGAACAGTTCATGGCGCTGCTCGCCGGTCCGATGGAGGCCCGTTCCCGCTGTGGCACCCGGCAGGTCCCGGACGCCGAGCTGAACGGCATCGCCCGGGCTGCGGTGGACACCTTCCTCAAGGCGTTCGGCCGTGAACCCGGGGCGTCGGGGAGCGGTGCCTGAGCGGCCGGCATCCGCATCTGTTGTCAACTGACTGTTCGTCAAGTCCCTTTCCTTTTCCCCCTGGTGGCGCACGCCGTCGACCACTGTGACGATCTCCGTCCTCTTTGCGCCATCGTCGAGGCCGATGGCGCGGTCGGTCGTCCGCGCCCCCGAGGGGATCCGCCCATGTGCCGGCGCCCTCGATCTGACGTTCCATCAGAATTCCCGTCGCACGGCGTAGCTCGGCTACCCGCTGGTCGACATGGTCCTGCTCTCCTTCGAGGACATGACCCGCAAGCAGCTGTTCGCCGGCACGGCCCCGCCCTGGGCCGGGCTGGACTACGGCGGTCTGATGGCCGGTGCGACCCTCACCGCACTGCCGGTGGTCGTCGCCTTCCTCCTCGTCCAGCGCCGGATCGCCGCGGGCCTGGCGACGGGCGCGATCCGGGGCTGACGGCCCGCGGCGGCGTGGCGACGCGGTGGCCGGCGGCTCAGGGTGGCGGGTCGGGTGCGGCCCCGGGGCCGGCCGGCCGATGTCCGGACATGCGCCGATGTGCTGGCGGTGCACCGCGATACGACACTCTGCGCACCGTTCGCGGGGTGTGCGGGCGCTCCTCGGCCTCGTTCCCGTCCTGTCCGCCCGGTCCGGCGGCCGGGGAGCGGCACGGCCGAAGGGGCATCCCGGCCCGGCCGCCATCAGGGGTGAACTCGGCCGCGCTGAAAGCCTTTTGGCCTTCCTCCGGTTCGCCCCGGAAGTCCCTGTGCGGCTCCCTCCGGGGGTTCGGCGCCGTCCCGGGTGACCGCCCGCCCCGGTCGGGTGGAGCCGTCGGATCCTCGGTTTGTTGAACGTTGTCCTTCCGCTTCGCTCCTTGTATGAATGGCGGGCCAGGAAGGAGTTGATCATGGCGATGTGGATCCGGCGCGCGCGTGCGGGAGGCGAAGTGCTGCAGGCGCTGGTGGACGGCCTGGCCGAGGAACTGGGGCGCTCCGTCGTCCTCGACGACCCGCTGGTGCGGATGATCTGTGCCAGCCGGCACTTCGGGGACGAGGACCGGGTGCGGGTACGCACGCTGCTGCAGGGCGT
>NZ_JBSFKF010000013.1:0-203150 GCF_053598415.1 Kitasatospora sp. NPDC001132
AGACGCTCGGCTGGGAAACCCCAGCCGAGCGCCTGGCTAAACTCCTCGCGGCCTAGACAACCGACCACGTGTTGCAACGACCACTAGAAACCGCCCACTGCTCGGGAGGCCGGGCCCTTCACCGCTGCGCGGCTCAGGCGAGCGAGGCCATCCAGGCCTCGACGTCCTCGGAGCTGCGGGGCAGGCCGGCCGAGAGGTTCTCGTTGCCGTCGGCGGTGACCAGGATGTCGTCCTCGATCCGGACGCCGATGCCGCGGTACTCCTCCGGCACGGTCAGGTCGTCCTGCTGGAAGTACAGGCCCGGCTCGACGGTCAGCACCATGCCCGGGACCAGCAGCGCGTCGACGTGCTCCTCGCGGCGCGAGTGGGCGCAGTCGTGGACGTCCAGGCCGAGCATGTGGCCGGTGCCGTGCAGGGTCCAGCGGCGCTGGAGGCCGAGCTCCAGGACCTTCTCGACGTCGTACACCGAGGCGTCCAGCAGACCCCAGGCGAGCAGCCGCTCGGCGAGGACGCGCTGCGAGGCCTCGTGGAAGTCGCGGAAGCGGGCGCCGGGCTTCACCGCGGCGATGCCGGCCTCCTGGGCGTCGTACACGGCGTCGTAGATCCGGCGCTGCAGCTCGGTGAAGCGGCCGTTGATCGGCAGGCTGCGGGTGACGTCGGCGGTGTAGAGGGTGCTGGTCTCCACGCCCGCGTCCAGCAGCAGCAGCTCGCCGGGGCGCACGTCGCCGTCGTTGCGCACCCAGTGCAGGGTGGTGGCGTGCGGGCCGGCCGCGGCGATGGTGCCGTAGCCGACGTCGTTGCCCTCGACCCGGGCGCGGCGCCAGAAGGTGCCCTCGATCCAGCGCTCCGAGGTGGCGACGGCCTGGCCCAGCTCGCGGACCACGTCGGTGAAGCCCTTGACGGTGGCGTCGCAGGCGGCGCGCAGCTCGCCGATCTCCCACTCGTCCTTGACCAGCCGCAGGCCGCTCAGGAACTCCTTGAACTCGGCGTCCTTGTCGGCGTCCAGGGCGTCGGCCAGCGCGGCCTCCAGGCCGGCGTCGTAGCCGCGGACGATCCGGGTCGGCACGGCGGAGTCCGCGGCCTTCGCGGCCAGCTCCTCGGCGGCCTGGCGCACGTCCCGGGCGGGCAGGCCGAGCAGCTGCTCCTGCTCGCTCAGGCTGTGCCGGCGGCCGACCCACAGCTCGCCGTGGCCGTCCAGCCAGAACTCGCCGTTCTCGCGGTTCGAGCGGGGCAGCAGGTAGAGCGCGAACTCGTGGCCGGTCGCTCCGGTCGGCTCGCCGACCAGCACCGCGTCCTCGGTCTGGTCGCCGGTGAGGTGGACGTACTCGCTGGAGGCGCGGAACGCGTAGTCGGTGTCGTTGGAGCGCACCCGCAGGTTGCCCGCCGGGACGACCAGGCGCTCGCCGGGGTAGGCGGCGGACAGCGCGGCGCGGCGCTCGGCCGCGTACGGGGCCTGGGCGACCGGGACGAGGCCGTGCAGCTCGGTGTCGGCCCAGCCGGACTTCATCGAGGCGGCGAGCTCGTCTGAGATCTCGCCGTAGAGACCGTTCTTGCGGCCCTTGAACTGCTCGGGCTCCTCGCCGCCCTCGGCCTCGGGGTTCTCGGCCACCGCGGGGGTACGGTCCTCGGTCACGTGCAACGCCTCCTTGGGGGTGGTACCGCCGCCCGTCGGGGGAGGTGTCGGATCGCGACACGCGCGGGCGGCCGTGCGTCCATGGTACGGACGTCCGGCCGCCCGTCCTCGCCCAGCCTTCGGCCGGGGGGACCCCAGGGCCCGAGCTGTTCCTCTCCTACTCGAAGCGGGCCGCCAGCAGCATCAGGTCGTCGGTGGCCGTGCCCGGGGTCTCCCGGTCCGGGCAGACCGCCAGCAGGTGGGCGCAGAGCCGGTCCGGGTCGATCCGCACGTCGCGCGGGGCGTCGGCGGCGGCCCGGCGCAGGTTGGCCTGCCCGGCGTGCAGGGTCGGCCCGCAGCGGCGGGCCAGGCCCTCGGTGTAGAGCAGCAGGGTGTCGCCGCGCTCGGCGGTGAACTCCACCCCGGGCGCCTCCCAGCAGGTCAGCATGCCGAGCGGGGCGGAGAGCGAGGTCTCGACGAACTCGGCGCCGTGCCGGCCGACCAGGACCGGCGGGCAGTGCCCGGCGCCGGCCAGGGTGATCCGGCGCTCCTCGGGCTCGACCCAGGCGTAGACGGCGGTCGCGGTGCGGGTCGGCTCGGTGGTCTTGAGCAGCAGTTCCAGATCCCCCAGGACGGAGACCGGGTCCTCGCCCTCCAGCACCGCGTACGCCCGCAGCGCGGCCCGGACCCGGCCCATCGCGGCGGCCGCGCCGGGGGCGGAGCCGGGGCCGGCCCCGGGGCCGTCGCCGGAGACGGATCCGACGGTGAGGCCGATGGTGCCGTCGGGCAGCGGGATCGCGTCGTACCAGTCGCTGCCGCAGGAGAGCTCCAGCCCGGCGGGGACCAGCCGGGCGGCCAGCCGCAGCCCGGCGGCCCGGGGGAGCCGGTCCGGCAGCAGTCCGCGGCGCAGCGCCTCGGTGGTGCGCGAGATCCGGTCCGACTCCAGTTGCTTGGCGAGCAGCGGGGCGGCGATCTCGCAGTAGTGGCGGGCCAGTTCCCGCTGGCAGCCGGTCGGTTCGGCGGGCTCGTCGTAGAACCAGAGGGCGGCGGCGAGCGGGCCGTCCTCGCCGGTGGCGAGCGGCAGGCCGTAGGCGCCGCCGAGGCCGAGGTGGACGGCGAGTTCGCGCAGCCGGGCGCCGATGGCCGGGTCCTCGGCGAGGTCGCGGGAGTGCAGGTGGGCGGGCCGGTCGAGTTCGCGCAGCAGCCGGGCCAGCAGGCTCTGCTCGGTCGGGACGGTCTCCAGGGCGCCGAGGCTGGCGCGGTCGAGGTTGAAGCCGACCGGCTGTCCCGGCCCGCCGCCGGGCCGCCTGGTGACCAGCACGCCGCGCCGGGCGCCGAGCAGGGCGGCGCCGGAGGCGAGGACGGTGTCCAGGGTGGCGGTCAGGCCGCGGGCACGGGCCAGCCGCTCGGTGTGCTCGTGCAGGCTGGTGAAATCGGACAGGCGTCCGGCCAAACGGTCCTGCACCACGGCGGACGGGGCCGTGCGGTCGTCCGCCGTGCCGTCCGGGGCGTCGACGGGGCCGGGCAGGTCCGGCAGGTCGAGGACGGTGAGCCCGCCTGCGCAGCCGGGTTCGCCCGGCTCGGCGGTCGTCGTCGACGGGACGGCCGCCGACGGGTGGGACTCGTTCATGCCGCCACTCCTGACGCGGTGCTACGTGCCATGCGAAACCCCCAGCTAAGGCCAATGTGGAGCGAGCACGGCCAAAGGGCGTGTTTCGCCTCGATTCGCTACTACTCGTCATTGATCGACAGCAATGCCACCACTTCTACACAGGCCATTCGGGGCATGTCCAGATCCAGGACGACGCGGTGGCCCGTTCCACATCCAGCGCGACCCGGTCGGGGGGCGCGCGGGGTCCGTACGCGCGCCGTGGAGCCCGCAGGCATGGAGCGGGCCGCGAGCGGGCAGAACCGGGAGGACGGACCCGGGCGGCCGTCCGGATCGTATGTCCGTGCCGCCCGTGAGCCGGGCCGGCCGGAACTCTCTCACTCGTACGGTGGAACCAAGCGCGCCCGGGCGGCGTCCCTCCGGTCGCGTACGGGATTCTCGTTCCAAGGGCTGTGCCGGTGCGCGGCCCTTCATGTCGTGCTCCACACGCTCCACGTCGCAGCCGCGTCGTCCGCCCCGCCGCCCGCCCCGCCCCGCGCCGCCCGGGGCCCGCCCCGGCGGCCCGCACGGAGGAACCCGACGGACGCCGGTGGAGCGGAGCGAACCGAGCGGTCAGGGAAAGGAACGAGCGCCATGCGTGAGAACCCGAAGAGCCGGTCGGAGGAGCGTTCCGCCCGGTTGGCCGCGGCCCTGGCGGCCGCCGTCGACCACCGCTGGCCCGTGGTGCCGGGCACCGTGCTGTGCGACGGCCGCTGCTCCTGCGGCGACCCGGACTGCACCGTTCCCGGCGCCCACCCGCACGACCCCTCGCTGCTGGCCGCCACCACGGACGCCCGGATGGTGCGCTGGTGGTGGGAGCGGCGGTGCCCGGACGCGCCGGTGCTGGCCGCCACCGGCCGCACCGTCTCGGCGGTCAGCCTGCCCGCGGAGGCCGGAGCCCGGGCGCTGGTCTACCTGAGCGCGCTGCGCCTGCCGCTCGGACCGGTGCTGGCGATGCCGGGCCGCTACGCGCTGCTGGTGGCTCCGTACTCGCTGGACGCGCTTGGCGACATGCTCGCCCAACTCCCTTGGGTGCCGGGGTCGTTGCGCTACCACGGACCGGGCGGCTTCCTGCCGCTGCCGCCCGGCGGCGCGGCGGTGGGGGTCCCCGCGGCCGGAGGCTGGGGGCGGGTGCGCTGGGTGCTGGCGCCGCGGCCGGGCGCGGGCGGCGGGGTCCGGCTGCCGCAGGTCGGGCCGCTGCTGGGGGAGTTGGTGGAGGCGACGGTCCGACTGGACCGCGGACGCTCGGCCCACTGAGGGCGGGGCTCCGCGCGGGCGCTCCATCGGGGTGATCCGTGGGGGCGCTCCGATGGGGCGCTCCGGAAAAACAAAAGATCCGACCGCTGGCGACGGGGGATGCACCAGCGGCCGGACTCTTTAGACAGTAACAAGGATCCGCGCCCGCGCCAATTTCCAAGACGCCCTCCACGCCCGGAAATTGCGCGTTCACCACGACAATGTGACGCGTATCACGCGGATCCCGCGCGCTTTAGTTCAGGGTGACCTGACGGTTCACCAGGTTCGCGCGGGCGCGCCGCTCCTCGGCGGTCAGCGGGGTCCCGTCGGCGAGCACGGAGGCGAGCCGCGCGGCGAACTCGGCGGCCGGCTTCTCGCAGTCGGCGGCGGTCATCTCGAGCGGGAGGTCCCACACCGGGACGGTCAGGCCGTGCGCGCGGAAGGAGCCGACCAGGCGGGTGTCCGGGCCGAGCGAGGCCTCGTCGGCCGCGTTCAGCCGGGCCAGCGCGTCCAGCAGCTGCTCCTCGGGCACGGTCATCACCCAGCGCAGGTGGTTCTTGTCCGGGGTGCCGCACCAGTAGGCGGAGTCCACGCCGGCGAGCTTCTCGGTCGGGATGGCCGAGGCGTTGGCGCGCTCCAGGGAGGCGGCGACCTCGCCGGTGGCGGCCTCGGCGTCCTCCAGCCAGAACTCGAAGCCGGTGTGCACGGTGGGCGTGAACGCGGCGGTGGTGTCCAGCAGGTCCTGCAGGCGGCGCCCGCCCGGGACGGTCCGGCGGGCCGGCACCGGGCTGCCCGGCTCGGTGGCCAGGGCCAGCTCCAGGGCGTCCGCGAGATCGCGGCTGAGGTCGCCGGAGGCGGACTGGGTCTGCAGACCGAGCAGGATCGAGCCGTCCTGGCGGCGCAGGGCCGGCCAGGCCAGCGGCAGCACGGTGGCGAGGGTCACCGACGGGACGTCACCGGTCGCGCCCTCGGCCACCCCGGCGGCCAGCGTCAGCGGCACCGTGGCGGCGGGCACCAGCTCGCGCAGCGCCACCCAGTCGGCCTCGCCGGGCAGGCCCTCGAACGGGCGGTGCACCAGCTCCTGGACCGCGTGCGAGGCCTCGCGGCCGTGGCACGCCTTGTACCGGCGGCCCGAGCCGCAGGGGCAGTCCTCGCGGGCCCCGACCACGGGGATCTCGCCCGTGACGGCGGTGGTGGACTGGCGCTGCGGCGCCTTCTTGGCGGCCTTCTTGCCCATGCTGCGGCTCTCCCGGGAACGGTGGTCCTGTGTCCCGGGAAGCCTAACGACACATCCCCCGAGCCCGGCTCATGCGCTACGGGCATCGCCTCCGGTGCGCCGGGCGTGCCGGGCCCGGGCGGGCAGCGCCGCCCAGACCGTGACCTCGCCCGGGGCGTCGCGCACGCCCCAGTCGCTCGCCAGCTGGTCGACGATGCTCAGGCCGCGGCCGCCGCGCGAGGTCAGCGAGGGACTCGCGGGCAGCGGCCGGGTGGCCGCCCCGCCGTCCGTGACCTCCAGGGTGAGCACCCCGTCGGTGTGCATCTGCCAGCGGACCAGCACCCCGCCGTCCGGCTCGTCCGAGCCCTCGGCGGACTCCCGGCCGCCCGGCGCGGCGTGCGGCCCGGACGGGACACCGACCAGGACCTGCCCGAGCACCTCGGCCCGGGAGCCGCGCCCCAGCGCCGGCAGCGGGCCGAGCGGACGGGCGTACCGACAGGCGTTGCTCAACAGCTCGGAAAGGATCAGAACAGCATCATCGATGACCGGTTCCGGTATCTGCCGGTCACCCAGATCTCGACGCAGTCGGCGCCGTGCGACCCCGACACTCGCTGGGCCGTGCGGCACTGCCATGGTCGATGAAGTCGGCACTTCACGCGCCACCATCAACGCCACCCCCGGACCTCCTTCAGCGTATGCCGAGGGAGAGATGCCCCTTGGTAATGCGTCGGAAACGAGCACCGGACGATCCCGCCCGCCCATTTCGAGCGCGGCGACCGACGGTCGACATCAGGTCATTCCGTGCTCACCCTCTGTCGCCCGGATGCGAGAATTCCGGCAATTTCGCGCAAGGAAGGTTTGACTGCTGACCAGAAGTGATCGGATCTGACGGTATGGCCCCGGCCGGTCCTCGGTGCGTCGGCGGATCACCAGGCGGTCACCGGCGCGATCACCGGGGCGGTCACCGGCGCGATCACCGGGGGACCGCCCGGCGATCGGCCGGCGATGATCCGGCCGTCAGTGGCCGAGCTGCGCCAGCACCTCCGCGGGCCGGTTGGTGATGATCGCGGACACCCCGAGCTCCAGGCAGAGCTCGACGTCGGCCGGCTCGTCCACCGTCCACACGTGCACCTCGTGCCCCAGCTCCCGCAGCCGGGTCACCAGCTGCGGGCGGGCCCGCACCAGTTCGATGCCCGGGCCGGCGATCCGCGCCCCGCCCGGTAGCGGCGAGCCCGCGCGCAGCCGGCCGAGCAGCGGCAGGGTCCGCTCGAACAGGAAGACCCGCCGGTACTGCGGCGCGGCGGCGACCACCCGGTCCAGCGCGACCGAGGAGAAGCTCATGATCCGGGCGGACGGGCGGCCGCCGTCCCGGGTCGCGCCGATCTTGAACCGCTCCAGCGTCCGCAGCAGCTCGGCCTCCACCCGGCCGCGGAAGCGCACCGGGTGCTTGGTCTCGATCGCCAGGTCCACCGGGCGGCCGCACTCCACCACCAGCTCCAGCAGCCGCTCCAGCCGCAGCACGCCGCGCAGCTCGGGGTCGGTGCTGGGGCGGCCGGTCTTCCAGGCGCCGAAGTCGTACGCCTCCAGCTCGGCGAGGGTCATGGCCGAGACGGTGCCCCGGCCGTTCGAGACCCGGCCGATCCGGCGGTCGTGCACGCAGACCAGCGCGCCGTCGGCGGTGACCCGGACGTCGCACTCCAGCGCGTCCGCGCCCTCGTCGAGCGCGCGCCGGTAGGCCGCGAGGGTGTGCTCGGGCAGGGCGTGGGAGGAACCGCGGTGGGCGATCACCTGGACGGTCGGCACGGTGCGCGCCGCCGTCGAGGACAGGTCTGGGCTGGTCACAGGCCCAACGATAGGTGGCGGAAGTGAAGCGCGGACAAAGACGGCCCCAACCGGTGGGGCCGTCTTCGCCGTGCTCAGGCGTGCTCAGTCGCGCTCGGGCGTGTTCTGCCGTGTTCCGCCGCGCCGGTTCGGTCAGGTCAGGTCCGGTCAGGGCCGGGCGGCGCGGCGGCCGATCGGGGTGAGCGCCCAGGTGACCAGGGCCGGCACCAGGAAGGCGAACAGCGAGGCCGAGGTCCACTCCCGCGGGGTGAAGTGCAGCGCCTCCTGGGCGGAGGTCCAGAAGTCCGTCCACCAGTCGGCCACCTTGGTCGGCGCGATGAACTGGTAGACGGCGAAGCCCAGCGCCCACGGCAGCAGCATCAGCCAGCGGGACGGCGCGTCGGCGGAGAGGTTCCAGCCGCGCCGGCCGGCGCCGAGGAAGTAGTCCACGACGAGCACCGCCAGCAGCGGCACGAACACCGAGCCGATCAGGCCGAGGAAGCCGTAGTAGGTGTCGGTGAACTCGTCGATCTGCAGCGCCAGCACGGTGATCAGCACGCCGATCGCGCCGGAGAGCACCCGGCGGTCCACCTTCGGCAGCAGGTTCTGCACCGACATCGCGGTCGAGTACACGTTGGCGAAGGACTGGTCCGTCTCGCGCAGCACCAGCACCAGCAGGAACAGCCAGCCGGCCCAGACCCCGAGGAAGGAGTCGAAGATCCGGTTCGGGTCGCCGCCCGACTGCAGCAGCGCCATCAGGCCGAGCACGTAGCACCAGACCTGGGCGATCGTGTAGCCGGAGAAGCTGCCCCAGAACGCCGAGCGCGGGGTGCGCGAGTGCCGGGTGTAGTCGGCGGCCAGCGGCACGAAGGAGACCGACACCGCGATCATCGCGTCGGTGGCGCCCAGGAAGCCGTGCCAGTTCCCCGCGCCCGGGTCCGGTACGCCCTGGCGGCCCAGCTGGACGGTGAGGTACACCATCGCCACCGCGACCGCCCCGGCCACGAAGCGGCGCAGCACCGCGATCGAGCCCAGCGGCCAGATGGTCAGCACGGTGGTCAGCGCGCCGGCGAGCAGGACGAACAGCCAGCGGTAGCCGGTGGTGTGGGCGACGGTCTGGGCGCCCGCCGAGATGGTCAGCAGCTCGAACACGCCCCAGCCGATGCACTGCACGATGTTCAGCACCGTCGGCAGGTACGACAGCCGGGTGCCGAACAGCCCGCGCAGGTTCGCCATCGCGGGGGCGCCGGTGCGGGCGCCGATCAGCGAGGCCAGGCCGAGCATCGCCGTGCCGACGACCGTACCGACGGTGATCGCGGTCACCGCGGCGGCCAGCGACAGCTCGCTGCCGGGGGCGCCGAGCACGGTGGCGGCCGTGGAGAAGCCGATCAGGCTGACGCCCAGGTTCATCCAGAGCGCGAAGTGGTCCCGGAAGCGCAGCGTGCGCGGCGGCTCGGTGTCGAGCACCAGGGGCGCCTCGACGTGATCGGCCCGCTGGGGGCGGTCCAGGACGGCCGTGGGCGTGGACCCGGAGAAACCCTTGGACTCGGGCGCACCCGAAGAAGAGGATGGCGAAGCAGGCGGCATGGCCGATACTCCCTACGCCGGCATTACCCGGACAGGTTCCGGCGGTCAGCGCCCCCTCGAACGTCCGTCACTCGCGTGGCGTACGGTCGACATGCGCACTCTCAGCCTGGTGGGTCCAAGCTCCCGCGTGTCAGTTGTGAGCGACAGGCTAACCGGCGCGGGGGCCGACACCCAAGGCCGAGGGCGTACGGTCCGCATCGCGGGACGCCCGGCGGGGGGAGGGGAGCCTCGGCCGTCGGTGCCGGCGTCGGTGCCGGCTAAGGATTCTTATGAGTTCTTCAGAGGGGTCCTTACGGCAATCGAATCGGCAGTGCGAAAAACTATGGTCCTTGGTTCTGCCAGCTATGGAGGTCGTCCGTGAGCACCGAGCGCGAGGTTGGGCCCGCCGGGCCGCAGGGGGAGCAGCCCGCCGGCCAGGGGGCGGCCGAGACCGCTCCCGAAGGCCCCGCTCAGGGCGGGCACCAGCCGACCATGGCCTTCCGGCGGGTGCCGGGGCCGGAGGCGGGTGCCGCCGATACCGCTGCCGTCGAGGCGGCGCCGCCCGTGGACGCCGTTCCGGCCGAGGGCGTCCCGGCCGAGGGGGTCCCGGCCGAGGGTGGGCACAAGCCCACCGTCGCCTTCACCAAGGTGCCGGCGCCGGAGTCCCCCGCCGCGCCCGTCGCGGAGGAGCCGGCCGTCGACCCGGCCACCGGCTACATCGACGCGCCGCCGCCGGTCCTGCCGCCCGCCCCGCCGTCCCCGGTCGCCGCCGCGCCCGCCGCCCCGGCCCTGCCGCCGGCCGGCAACCCGTACGCCACCCCGACCCACGGCGTCCCCGCCGCCGGCGCGCACGAGGGCTTCGGCGCCGCTCCGGCCGCCGCCCCCGCCGCGCACGGCCACCACCCCTTCGGGGCCGGCCAGCCGCTCGGCGGCTGGGGCCCCACCCACGACTCCACCTCCGGCGGCGCCGGCTACCCCGGAGGCCCGGCCGGCCCGCTCGGCTACCCTGCGGACTACCCCGGTGGTCCCGGCGGCCACGGCGGCCCGCGCAAGAAGCGCGGCGGCCTGGTCGCCCTGATCGCGGCCGTCGCGGTGGTCGCCGGCCTGGCCGGCGGCGCGCTCGGCGTGTCCGTCGCCGACCACGTCGACAGCAGCAACGCCGCGAACGACCACCGCAGCACCACCGTCCAGGCCAGCGACACCCAGAAGAACGAGCCCGCCCCCGGCTCGATCGCCGCCATCGCGCAGAAGGCGCTGCCCAGCGTCGTCACCATCAAGGCGCAGGGCAACGGCGAGTCGGGCACCGGCACCGGCTTCGTCTTCGACACCGAGGGCCACATCCTCACCAACAACCACGTGGTCGCGCCGACCCTCAGCGGCGGCAAACTGACCGTCAAGTTCGCCGACGGCACCTCCTACAGCGCCTCGGTGCTGGGCCACGCCGAGGGCTACGACGTCGCCGTGGTCAAGATCGACAACCCGCCCAAGAGCAAGCTGGCCCCGCTACCGCTGGCCGACTCCGACAAGGTCAACGTCGGCGACGCCACCGTCGCGATCGGCGCGCCGTACGGCCTGGAGTCCACCGTCACCAGCGGCATCATCAGCGCCAAGGACCGCCCGGTGGCCTCCGGCGACGACACCGGCTCGCAGGCCTCGTACATGAACGCCCTCCAGACCGACGCCTCGATCAACCCCGGCAACTCCGGCGGCCCGCTGCTGGACTCCGGCGGCGCGGTGATCGGCATCAACTCGGCGATCCAGTCCAACGCCTCCGCCAACGGCCGGGCCGGCAGCATCGGCCTGGGCTTCGCCATCCCGATCAACCAGGCCAAGTGGGTCGCGGACACCCTGATCAAGACCGGCAAGCCGGTCTACGCCAAGCTCGACGTGCTGCGCAACGACGACTACAAGGGCGACGGCGCGCAGATCCAGACCAAGGACATCCAGGGGCAGCCCGCCGTCACCCCCGGCGGCGCGGCCGACAAGGCCGGCCTCAAGCCGGGCGACGTCATCACCAAGCTCGGCGGCGTCCCGATCGACAACGGCCCCGCCCTGGTCAGCCGGATCTGGACGCACAAGCCCGGCGAGACCGTCGACGTCGAGTACACCCGCAACGGCCAGACCCTCAACACCAAGGTCACCCTCGGCCAGCGCGAGGGCGACCAGTAACCCACGGCCCGCGCGGAAACGTGTGCACCGAACCCCTCCGGACCCGTTAGGCTGACCTCCGCCTGGAGAGCTGCCCGAGCGGCCTAAGGGAACAGTCTTGAAAACTGTCGTGCGGTGACCCCGTACCGTGGGTTCGAATCCCACGCTCTCCGCCAATAGGAGAACCACCTGCTCAGGGCGGGTGCCGACATCGTTCGGCACCCGCCCTTCGCGTTCCCCGGGGGGTGGTGGGCGAACGGGGTTGACCCTGACACGGTGGCAGGGGATGGAGTGGTCGCACCATGTTGAACATCGGAGACTTCGCCAGCCACGGCCGGGTGTCGGTACGGATGCTGCGCCACTACGACGCGATCGGACTGCTGCGGCCCGCCCGGGTGGACCCGGTCAGCGGGTACCGCTTCTACGAGGCGTCCCAACTCGCCCGGCTCAACCGGGTGATCGCGCTCAAGGGGCTCGGCTTCACGCTGCAGCAGGTACGGGCCGTCCTGGACGAGCGGGTGGACCCGGCCGAACTGCGCGGGATGCTGCGGTTGCGGCGGGCCCAGCTCGCCGAGGCGATCGCGGCCGACGAGCTGCGGCTGGCCCGGGTGGAGGCGAGGCTCCGGACGATCGAGAGCGAGGGGACCATGTCCGCACACGAGGTCGTGGTGAAGTCGGTGCCGTCCGTCCGGGTGGCCCAACTGAGCGGTGTGGCGGCGAGTTACGAGCCGGAGGACATCGGACCGGTGATCGGGCCGCTGTTCGGCGAGCTGTGCGGGCGGCTGGCCGAGGCCGGGATCGAGGCGACCGGTCCTTCCGTCGCCCGCTACCAGGACGCACCGGAGGGCAACGGCGCGGTGCTGGTCCTGGTGGGCATCCCGGTCGGTTCGTCGGTGCGGCCGGGCACGCACGACTTCGAGGTGCTCGACCTGCCGCCGATCGAGGAGGCGGCGACCATCGTGCACCGCGGCTCGATGGACGAGGTGCTGGGCAGCAGCCAGGAACTCGCCCGCTTCATCGAGCAGAACGGCTACCGCTCGGCCGGCTACGCCCGGGAGCTGTACCTGGAGTGCCCGGAGGACCAGGCGGGGTGGGTCACCGAGCTCCAGGAGCCGGTGGTCCGCCGGTAGTTCGTCGGTCGTGCGCTGGTGGCGGCGCCCCCGGCGTGCTTGCCCTCGACCTGGTCGAGGGGCCTAGCGTCGCCCGGCATGACCACCACCACCGGCGCACCGGCCCCGGTCGCGCTGCCCCGCCCGTACCTGTTCTGGCTGGCCGGGGTCCAGGCCGGACTGCTGGGCGACGCCGCGCTGTACTTCGCCCTCGGCTGGGCCGCCTCCGCGCACGGCGGCGGCGCGGCCGGGCTGGTCCTGACCGCGATCACGGTGCCGCGCACCGCGCTGGTCCTGCTGGGCGGCGCGGTCGCCGACCGGTTCGGCGCCCGCCGGGTGATGCTCGTCGGGGACACGGTGATGCTGGTCGCGACCGGCGCGCTGGCGCTGGTGGCGGCCGACCGGGGCACGCCGCTGTGGCTGCTGGTCGCGGCGGCGGCCGTGATCGGGACGGTCGACGCCTTCCACCTCCCGGCGAGCGGCTCGATGCCGCGCCGCCTGGTGCCCGCCGACCGGCTGCCCCGGGCGCTCGCCCTGCGGCAGGCCGGCGGGCAGAGCGCCGTCCTGCTCGGGGCACCGCTGGGCGGCCTGCTGGTCGCGGCCGGCGGGCTGTCCGGTGCGGCGCTGGTGGACGCGGCGAGCTTCGGGGTCGTGCTGCTGGTCCTGCTGCGGGTGCGCCCCGGGGAGGAGGGGCCGTCCGGCCCGCGGGAGGGACTGCTGCGCGAGGCGGCGTCCGGAGTCCGGCTCGCCCTGGCCGATCCGCTGCTGCGGGCCGCGCTGCTGCTCACCGGCGCGGCGGCCGGGGCGCTGCTGCCGGTGGTGTCGCTGCTCGGCCCGCTGCTCGCCCGTGCCCACGGCTGGGCGGCCGGGACGGCGGGACTGGTGAGCGCCGGGCAGGCGGCCGGGGTGCTCGCGGTGGCCGCCCTGGTCGCCCGGCGGGGCGGGCTGCCCCGGGCCGGTGTGGGGGCGGCGGCCGGGCTCTGTACGGCCTCGATGGGGACCGCGCTGCTGGCGCTGGCCGGGGAACCGGCGGTGGCGGTGGCCGGCAGTGCGGTGGCGGGCCTCGGCTCGGGGCTCTTCGCCTGCCACCTCGGACCGCTGGTGCTGACCGGCGCGCCGCACAGCCACCTCTCGCGGGTCCAGGCGCTGCTGACGCTCGTGCAGAGCCTGGCCCTGGTGCTCGCGAACGCCCTGCTGGGGCCGCTCGCGGACGCGGCGGGCGCCACCCTGCCCACCCTGCTCTGTGCCCTCGCCACCGCCACCGCGGGCCTCACCGCCCTGGCCACCCCGGCCCTCCGCCGGGCCTGAGCCACCCGACCGCCCGCCCGCAGTCCGGCGCCCTTCCACCTCCCCGCTCGTCTCCGGGCCCACTTGCCCGCCCCTTCCATCTCCCCGCCCGCTGTCCGGCTCCCTTCCGTCTCGCCGCTCGTCTCCCCGCCCGTCTCAGGGCCCACTTGCCCGGCCCCCGCCGTCCGGGCAGAGTGCGGAGGTGGAGGCGGCCGGACGGCGAGTGGAGGCGGCGATGAGTGATCTGACGGACCGACTGGCGCAGGCCCTCCCGGACGGGGCCGTCGTGGTGGACCCGGACGTGACCGCCGCCTACCGCCACGACATGGCGGGCTTCTGCGCGGCCGGGCAGCCCGCGGTGGTGGTGTTCCCGGAGACGGTCGAGCAGGTGCAGCACGTCATGCGCACCGCGACCGAGCTGCGCGTCCCCGTGGTGCCCCAGGGCGCCCGGACCGGGCTGTCGGGGGCGGCGAACGCGGTGGACGGCTGCGTCGTGCTGTCGCTGGTGAAGCTGAACCGGATCCTGGAGATCGACCCGGTGAACCGGATCGCGGTGGTCGAGCCCGGCGTGGTGAACGCCGAACTATCCGGAGCAGTAGAGGAGTTGGGCCTCTCGTATCCGCCGGACCCGTCCAGCTGGGAGTCCTGCACGATCGGCGGCAACATCGGTACCGGTGCGGGCGGGCTCTGCTGCGTGAAGTACGGCGTCACCAGCGAGTACGTGCTCGGGCTGGACGTGGTGCTGGCGGACGGGCGGCTGCTGTCCACCGGTCGCCGGACCGCGAAGGGCGTGGCCGGGTACGACCTGACCAGGCTGTTCGTCGGTTCGGAGGGGACGCTCGGGGTGGTGGTCCGGGCGGTGCTGGCGCTGCGGCCGGCGCCGGCTCCCCAGCTGGCGCTGGCGGCGGAGTTCCCGAGCGCGCAGACGGCCGGGGCGGCGGTCTGCGAGGTGATGGCGCGCGGTCTGACCCCGTCGCTGATGGAGCTGATGGACGCGGTCTCGGTGCGGGCCGTCAACGAGTTGGGGCGGATGGGCCTGCCGGAGTCCACCCAGGCGCTGCTGCTGGTGGCCTTCGACGGGCCGGACCGGGTGGCGGAGCTGGCCCGGGTCGCGCGGCTGTGCCGGGAGGCCGGGGCGACCGAGGTGGTGCCGGCCGAGGACCAGGCGGAGTCCGACCTGCTGCTGGCCGCCCGGCGGATGGCGCTGCCCGCGCTGGACCGGCTGGGCACCACGATGATCGACGACGTGGCCGTGCCGCGCTCCCGGCTGGCGGAGCTGCTGGACGGCGTCGCGGTGATCGCCGAGCGGCACGGACTGACCATCGGCGTGGTCAGTCACGCCGGGGACGGCAACACCCACCCGATCGTCATCTTCGACGCCTCGGACGAGGATCAGGCGGCCCGCGCCCAGCGCTCCTTCGACGAGATCATGGCGCTCGGGCTGGAGCTGGGCGGCACTATCACGGGGGAGCACGGGGTGGGGCTGCTGAAGCGGGACTGGCTGGCGCGTGAGCTGGGCCCGGTGGCGCTGGACCTGCAGCGGCAACTGAAGTCGGTCTTCGATCCGCTGGGAATCCTGAACCCCGGCAAGATGATCTGATTTCCATCGGTACATCTCATCTGGGCGAGCCCTCTGCGCCCACCTTCCCGCTGCCGAAGTGCGACTTTCCGACGGCCTGCGAATTGTCGGAAAAGTCGACACGGGAGGGTGACCGAACTTTTCAGGGGCGCGTTCATGGTTCGCATGCGCCGGGGTGGTGCGCTCGGCGGGCCGCGTGACGGCCTTGCGCCGCCCTCCCGGGCGTCTCGGTCGACGGCCGTCCGGGCGAAATTCCCAGCTCGGGCGGGGTGTGTCGCCGCCTGGACCGCTTTCCGGGCCGTTATGCGCGGTCGCACTGATATCACGCGAACGGGCGAAATCCGCCCCATGAGCTAGCGCTTTGTCGATTTGTTGCGGAAGTCTGTCTTCCGGCGCCGCAGTTCGCAGGTGTTCGTCTCGCTGACGAACCTTGCACACCTTGATCGACCACTGCCCGATGAACGGATTCCCGGAGGCACCCATGGCACGCGTCCACACCCGTCGAAAAACCGGGCTGCTCCTGGCCGGGCCACTCGCGGCCGGCCTGCTGCCGGCCGGTGCCGGTGCCTCGAACCAGGACGACACCGTCGCCGTGAAGGACAACGCGGGCACCGTGCAGGGCGGTCAGGGCAACCAGGACGTCACCGTCGTCGTCGCCCCGACCTTCAACTGACCGACCGCACGGCCGAGTGACGGCACCGGGCACCACGGAAGGCGGGGGCGCCTGACGTGGGCGTACGCGGGTGAGCTGAGCAGCCGCGAACGGGCCAGGACCGGATCGGAACGGCCGGAACGGACACCGAGAGCCAGCGCTTCACTGACACCGAGGAGCCGACGCTTCACACCAGAGGGAACAGCGCATTCGACCGGCCCGCGGAAAGGGTCACCGCGAAACCGGTCTCGTGGGCGGTGCCGCCATCGGCACCGCCCACGAGCGTGTCCGGCGCCGGTGCGTCCGCCCCCGGATCGCCCCGCCCGGGCACCCGTGAAGGGCCCCGGAACACCCCGCTGACCGGCCCAGATCCATTCATCGAGGGCCCGCGCCCGGAGCCGTCGGTCTACGGCGGTACGGTTGCGCTCCGACAGCGCACCCACGTGCCCGGCCCGGAAGGCCCGGCCCGGCCGGGGTGGCGACCGCGGCAATCGGAAGGAAGGGCGCGCGATGGCGGCGGAGGAGGAGGGCCTGACCGGCCCGGACGGGGCCAGGCCCGCGGCGGAGCCCGGGGCAGACCCCGCGGAGGCGCGCCCGGAGCCGTCGGCCGAGCCGGTCCACGAGCACCGGTCCGCCCCCAGGTCCGTCCCCGAACTGCTGCTCGGCCGCCCGCCGATGGCCCGCCCGCTGCCGTCCTTCGACCACGAGGCCGCCCCCGCCGAGCCGGGCCCGCTGTTCGTGGACTGGCTCGAAACCGCGCTGCACGCCGGTGTGCTGGACCCGCAGGCCTTCACCCTCTCGACCGTCGACGCCGACGGCATGCCGGACGCCCGGGTGCTGGTGCTGCGCGACGTCGACGCGGCCGGCACCGGCTGGAACTTCTCCGCGGACGCCGACAGCGTCAAGGGCCGCCAGCTCGCCGCCCACCCGGCCGCCGCGCTGACCGTCTACTGGCCGCAGCTGGGCCGCCAGGTCCGGGTGCGCGGCACCGTCGAGCGGGCCGCCGACCTGGTCGCCGCCGCCGAGTTCGCCACCCGCTCGCCCGCTGCCCGGGTCGTCTCGCTGGTCGGGCGGCAGAGCGAGCCGCTGGGCTCTCTCGACGAGTACGACGAGGCGGTGGCGGTCGCCCGTCGCCGACTGGAGGCGCACCCGGACGCGGTGGCACCCGGCCACGCGGTCTACACCCTGTGGGCGCACGAGGTGGAGTTCTGGCAGGGCGACAGCCAGCGCCGCCACGTCCGGCTGCGCTACACCCGCATCGGCCCGGTCAGCTCCGCGGAGTGGTCGCGCACCCTGCTCTGGCCGTAGTCCGCGCACGGCCCTGCGCGGACTACGGCCTCCGCAGGCACCCGCGGGGCTACCGCCGCCCGGTCAGCGTCGCGCCCACGCTGGCCGCGACCACGCAGCCGATCCCGGCCAGCTGCGGCGCGCCCAGCAGCTGGCCCAGCACCACCAGCCCGACCAGTGCGCTGACCGCCGGCTCCAGGCTGACCAGCACGCTGAACACCCGCTGCGGCATCCGTCGCAGCGCGGTCATCTCCAGCGCGTACGGGATCACCGGCAGCAGCAGCGACACCCCGGCCACGGCGGCGAGCAGCGCCGGAGCCGAGGCCCCGGGGGCCGTCAGCCCGTGCCAGGCCTGGCCGAGCCCGAACGGCGCCAGCGTGAGCGCGCCGACCGTCATCGACACCGCGAGGCCCTGGAACCCCTGGAAGGTCGCGCCGACCTTGTCGGTGAACAGGATGTACAGGGAGTAGCAGGCGGCCGCCCCGAAGGCGTACAGCAGGCCGACCGGGTCGAGCGACCCGCCGCCGTCACCCTCGCCGAGCAGGGTCAGCAGCACCACGCCCGCGGCCGCGAGCAGCGCCCAGAGCAGGTGGCTGGCGCGCCGGGCGAAGACCAGGGCGACCGCGAGCGGGCCGAGGAACTCGATGGTCGCGGCGGTGCCCATCGGCAGCCGGTCGATGGCCCCGGCGAACAGGAAGGTCATCCCGGCCGAGGCCATGCCGAGCAGCGCGGCCGCGGCGAGGTCGCGCGGGCGCTTGTCGCGCAGCTTCGGCCGGGTCACGGCGAGCAGGATGACGGCGGCGAAGCCGAGCCGCAGGAAGGTCGTGCCGCTGACCCCGAGCGGGCCGAACAGCGGCTTGGACAGCGCGATGCCGGTCTGCACCAGGAACATCGCGGCCAGACAGAGAAGCGGCGCCGGGATCCGCTCCGGGCGCCGCAGGACCTTGCCGAACCGGCCGGGGGATCGGCCGGTGTGGGTTCCGGGTGGCGCCGCGGGTCCGGACGCCCCACCTCGTCGCCAGCTTCCCCGCTCGCCGGCAGGCTCGCCCTTGGGGGCGGGCGGCATGGCAAGGGCCTCGGCGACGGCGGCGACCGACGACGAGGCGGTGGGGGTTTCGCTGGTATGGGAGGTGGGCATACTTGTGAGTTTGCCGTAAGGAGTGATGAACGGGCAAGCTCGTTACAAAAATCGGGACGGATCCGGACGGGTGCGTCCGAAAGGGTGGACTCCCGAGGGTGCCGCGGCGTGGTTGCCGCAGCCGTCCGACGGACCGTCAGTAACAAGGCGGGGTGCGCCATCTCCGCCCCGCCGCCCTCCTCGCCGCCGCCCTCGTGCTCCTGCTGGCCACCGACGGGACGGGCGTGAACGCCGAAGCCGCCGCCCGGACCGCCGCCGCTCCCCGCGGCCGGGCCGTCACACTGGCCGACCGGTCCGGCCCGCCCCGGATCCGCGACACCTGGAGCGGCCCCGCCTTCGACGCCTGCACCGCACCACCGCTCGACACCCTGAAGGCCTGGCGCGACGCCTCCCCCTACGGGGCGCTCGGCATCTACACCAGCGGCTCCCAGCGCGGCTGCACCCAGCCCCGGCTCACCGCCGAGTGGGTGCGCCAGGCGCGGACGATGGGCTGGCGGTTCCTGCCGGTGCACGTCGGGCTGCAGGCGCCGTGCGCAGACCCGGGCCACAAGCCCAAGCGGATCGACCCGGTGAACGCCGTCGAGCAGGGCCAGGAGGAGGCGGGCGAGGCCGTTCTGGCGCTGCGCGCGCTCGGGCTCGCCCCGGGCAGCCCGGTCTACCTGGACATCGAGGCCTACCCGCCGCGCGACCCGGTCTGCGGCCAGGCGGTGGTCGACTTCACCCTCGGCTGGACCGCCGGCCTGCACGCCGCCGGCTACGGATCCGGCTTCTACTCCAGCCTCGACTCCGGCATCGCGGACCTCGCCGCCGCCGCCCGGGCCGGCAGCTCCCCGCTGCCCGACGCGCTCTGGTACGCCCGGTGGGACGGCAAGGCCGACACCGACGGCTCCGGCGGCATCGCCCCCGACCTCTGGAGCTCCCACCAGCGCGTCCACCAGTACAACGGCAACGTCGAGGAGACCTTCGGCGGCGCCACCCTCACCGTCGACCGCAACCACGTGGACGGCCCGACCGCCCTCTGAGACCCGCGGATAGGGTGGCCCCCGATCGAGCACGGGGGAACGGCATGACGAACGGCCAGGGGTACGGCGGCACCGGCGGACACGGCGCGCCGCCGCCGCAGTACCCGTACGGGCAGGCGTCGTACCGGCAGAACCCGTACGTGCAGAGCCCGTCCCCGCAGAACCCGCCCCCGCAGAACCCGCCCCCGCAGAACCCGTACGCGCAGCCGGTGCCGCCGTCGCAGCCGTACCCGCCCCAGCAGCCGCACGGGTCCGCCCCGCCGAGGCCCGCGAGCGGGCTTCCCGGCGGCTTCCCCGGCCCCGCGCCGCGCCGCGGCCGCGCGGCGGTGCTGACCCAGTTCCTCCTCCAGTGGATCTACGCACCGCTCTGGATCCTCGGCCTGGTGCTCCTCTTCGTCCTCCTGATCTTCGCCGACAACGTCGGCGGCGGGTCCGGCCCCAGCTCCGACGGCTGGCTGAAGGTCAACCGCAGCTTCCTCCCGCCGCGCCGGCTGCGGGCCGAGCTCACCGGCCGCCCGGAGGACTGGGAGCGCTACGTCGCCCCGATCCTGGCGCGCCGGATCGCCGCCGCAGAGGCGGCGTACGCGGCCGGCGACGGCGAGGTGCAGGCGGACCTCGGCCGGGTCGTGCGGGTCGGGCTCGCGCTGCGGCTCTACCGCGGCCTCGGCGCGGCCGGCGTGGTGCGGCTCGCCGAGCGGCACGGCTGGCACGGCGTGGCGGCCGGGACCGACGCCGGGCACGTCCGGCTCGCCCGCCACTTCCCCGCCCCGGCCGTCCCGAACGCCCCCACCCCGCAGGACCCGCCCGCCGCCCCCGGCACCCCGTGGGGCCCGCAGCCGGTCCGCTTCGCGCCGCTGCTGCCGTTCGTCCTCCTGCTCCAGATCGTCTACGTCCCGGTGTACGGCCTGCTCACCTGCTGGGTGAGCCGCCCCGAGCCCGACTACTGGGACCGCTGGGGCGCCCGCTGGACCGTCGGCCCGCGCGCCTTCCGCGCCGAGTTCACCAACAGCCCTGCCGCCTGGGACCGCCACATCCGCCGCATCCTCGACCGCGACACCAAGCGCATCAGCACCGCCGCCCGCACCCCCGACGGCCCCCGAGTGGACCGCGTCCACCTCAAGCGCGCCACCTACCGCGGCGCCGGCGCCCACCGGGCCCTGTGCCTCGCCGCCGAACAGGGCTGGACCCTCGACCCCGCCTACGCCCCCGACCCCGCCAACTCCCTCCGCCTCACCCGCCCCACCCTCCCCTGACCCACCCGAGAGGGGCCGGGGCGGAACCGGGACGAATCCGTGATCCGTGCAACGGGGTCGGGATACTGACAGCGGGGGGTGGGGGCGGCACAATCGGGCACGTCCGCGCGCATTACCGCCCGGTAGGTGCCGCAGGCGCTGCCGCCAGTGCCGCCAGGTCAAGGAGGACCCGTGTTCAGCACGATGCAGGACGTTCCGCTCACCGTCGCCCGGATCCTGGAGCACGGGGCCACCATCCACGGCCGCTCGACCGTGACCACCTGGGACGGCACCGGGCCGGTCGTCCGCAGCTACGCCGAGGTGGGCGCCCGCGCCGCGCAGCTCGCCTGGGCGCTGCGCGACGAGCTGGGGGTGACCGCCGACGACCGGGTCGCCACCCTGATGTGGAACAACGCCGAGCACCTGGAGGCGTACCTCGCCGTCCCCGCGATGGGGTCCGTGCTGCACACGCTGAACCTGCGACTGCCCTCCCAGCAGCTGTCGTTCATCGTCAACCACGCCGCCGACCGCGTGATCGTCGTCAACGGCACCGTGCTGCCGCTGCTCGCCGCCGTCCTCCAGGACCTCGCACCGACCCTCAAGCACATCGTGGTGAGCGGCCCCGGCGACCGCTCGGTGCTGGCCGGCTTCGCGGGCGGCGTGCACGACTACGAGGAGCTGATCGCCGGCCGCCCCACCGAGTACCCGTGGCAGCACGACATCGACGAGCGGCAGGCCGCGGTGCTCTGCTACACCTCCGGCACCACCGGGGACCCGAAGGGCGTGCTCTACAGCCACCGCTCGGTCTACCTGCACTGCCTCCAGGTCAACACCGGTGACAACTTCGCCTTCACCCCGCGCGACACCGCGCTGCCGGTGGTGCCGATGTTCCACGTCCAGGCCTGGGGCATCCCGCACGCGGCCTTCATGTCCGGCGCCAACCTGCTCATGCCGGATCGTTTCCTCCAGCCCAAGCCGATGGCCGAGATGATCGCCGCCGTCCGCCCGACCGTCAGCGCCGCCGTCCCCACCATCTGGGCCGGCCTGCTGGACGAGCTCGACGCGGGCGACTACGACACCTCCAGCCTGCGCATGGTGGTCATCGGCGGCAGCGCCTGCCCGCCCTCCCTGATGAAGGCCTACGAGGAGCGGCACGGCATCCGGGTGCTGCACGCCTGGGGCATGACCGAGACCTCCCCGCTCGGCTGCTTCGCCCAGCCGCCGGGCGGCCTCACCCCCGAGGAGGAGTGGCCGTACCGGGTCACCCAGGGCATCTTCCCGGCCTCCGTCGAGGCCCGGCTGATCGGTCCGGGAGGCGAGCGGATGCCGCACGACGGCGTCTCGGCGGGAGAGTTGGAGGTGCGCGGCCCGTGGATCGCCGGGGCGTACTACGGCGGCGCCGGCCAGGACCCGGTCCGCCCGGAGGACAAGTTCTCCGAGGACGGCTGGCTGCGCACCGGCGACGTCGGCACCATCACCGCCGACGGCTACCTGACCCTCACCGACCGGGCCAAGGACGTCATCAAGTCCGGCGGCGAGTGGATCTCGTCCGTCGAGTTGGAGAACGCCCTGATGGCCCACCCCGACGTGGCCGAGGCCGCCGTGGTCGCCGTCCCGGACGAGAAGTGGGGCGAGCGCCCGCTGGCCACCGTGGTGCTGCGCCCGGGCGCGACCGTCGGGCTGAAGGAGCTGCGGGCCTTCCTGGGCGAGCGGATCGCCTCCTGGCAGCTGCCGGAGCGCTGGTCGATCGTGGAGTCGGTGCCGAAGACCTCGGTCGGCAAGTTCGACAAGAAGGTGATCCGGGCCGGCTACGCGGCCGAGGAGCTGGACGTCACGGTGCTCGGCAAGGAGTGACCGGCGAGGAGTGACCGCCCGGTGACGATCGGCGCGGAGCTCCCGGTGGAAGGGCCGGCCGCCCCCGTACCGAACGGGGGCGGCCGGCCCTTCCCCGTGCCGAGGAGTCGAGTCAGCCCGCGGCGGCGACGCCCGCCTCGCCCATCGCGCCGATCCGCCCGAGCAGGTCGACGATCCGGGACTGGACGTCCTCGCTGGTCGAGCGCTCGGCGAGGAACAGCACCGTCTCGCCGGTGCGCAGCCGGGGCAGTTCGCGCGGGTCGAGGTCCACCGAGGTGTAGACCACCAGCGGGGTGCGGTGCAGCCGGTCGTTGGCGCGCAGCCAGTCCAGCAGGCCGACCCGGCGGCGGCGGATCTGCAGCAGGTCCATCACCACCAGGTTGGGCTGCACGCTGCTGGCCCGGGCGACCGCGTCGTTCTCGTCCACCGCGTGTTCGACGTGCATGCCGCGCCGCTCCAGGCTGCCGATCATGGCGGCGGCGATGTCCGGGTCGCCCTCGACCAGCAGCACCCGCGGGGCGTGGTGCTCGCCGTCGCGCGGCGCGAGGGCGCGCAGCAGGACGGCCGGGTCGGCCCCGTACGCGGCGTCCCGGGTGGCCTGGCCGAGGCCGGCGGTGACCAGCACCGGGACCCTGCGGTTGAGCGCCGCGGTGCGCAGCGACTGGAGCGCGGTGCGGGTGATCGGGCCGGTCAGCGGGTCGACGAAGAGGGCGGCGGGGAAGCCGGCGACCTGGGCGTCCACCTCCTCGCGGGAGCTGACGATCACCGGCAGGTAGCCGCGGGCCTGGAGGGCCTGCTTGGTGGCCGGGTCGGGCTCGGGCCAGACCAGCAGCCGACGGGTGTTGGCCAGCTCGCCGGTCGGGGCCGACGGCTGTCCGGCGGCGGGCCGTTCGTCGGCGGCCGGGAGTTCGGCCATCGGGCGCGGCGCGGTCCGGGCGGCGTCGGCGGGGACGGGCGGCTGCGGCGCGTTGGCGGGCAGCGGCGCGGGGCCGAGCTGGCGCGGCGGGGCGAGCTCGCCCAGGCCGGTGCCGACCGGGCGCGGTCCGGACGGCTCCTCGGCGGCGGCGGGCAGCGCGGCGCGGGCCGGCGCCAGCGCGGTGCCGGGGGAGGACTGTGGCTGGGCGACCGGACCGGCCGGACCGGAGGCGTTCACCAGCGCGTCCGGTCCCGGCCCCGGCGGGACGGCCAGCCGGCGGCGGCGCCCGGTCGGGGCGGCGGCCGCCGGTTCGGGCAGCACGGGCGCGGGGCCGGTCGGCAGGGCGTGCTCCAGGCCGGGGTAGACCGGGGTCTCGGGTACTCCGGGCAGGGCGAAGCCGCCGGGGGCCTCGTCGGCCGAGGGCAGTGCGCGCCGGCGCCGGTGCTTGGTCTCGCCCTGGGAGAGCTCCTGGGCGGCCTCGTCGGTCGGGGTGCCGCCGGGCGGGGTGCCATCGGGGGCGGCGGGCGTGGGCGCCGGGCCGAGCGCGAGCGGCTCGCGTCCGCCGGGGCGGTTCGGCTGCGCCCGGTGGCCCTCGACGGGTACGGCGTAGGCGGGGCCGGAGCGGCCGTCGTCCTTGCCCCACGGGTCACTCTGGGCGCCGTCCGGGCCGGCCAGGCCCTGGCGGCCGTACGCGGGGTCGTTGCCGGTGCCGTTCCACTGCTCGGGCACGGCTCGCTCGACCCGGGCGGGGGCGTTCGGCCACTGGTCGGCCGGAACGTCGGGGGTGCCGGGGGCCGGGGCCTCGGCGGCCGGTCGGCCACGGCGGCCGCGCCGCTCGGCGGGGGCCTCCTCGGCAGGGGCCCGCTCCGCGTCGGGAGCCGCGGGTGCCGCGGGTGCCGCGGGGGCTCCCGCAGCCTCGGGGTCGGGCCGCTCGCCGGCCGGCGCGGCCTCGGCGGTGTCGGCGGCCTCGCCGCTGCTGGGCAGCTGCGGGATGCCCGGAAGCTCGGGCAGGACGGCGCTGTCGCTCTCCTTGGGCCGGTCGGAGCGGCCTTCGGCGGCGGCGCGCTCGGCGGCGGCCTTGGCGGCGGCCGGGTCCAGCGGCAGCTCGACGACGTACGTGGTGCCGGCCTTTCCGGGCAGCTCGTGCGGCTGGAGCACACCGCCGTGGCGCTCGACCACCGCCCGGGCTATCGGCAGGTGGACGGGGCTGCCGCCGACGCCGGGGCCGCGGATCTCGACCCGGGCGACCTCGCCGCGCTGGGCGGCGGCCAGGACGACGGTCGGCGGCTCGGGGGCGGGCGACAGCGCGGGCGCGGCGCCGTTCAGCCCGGGCACGGCCAGACCGGGGGAGGGGGCGTCGGGGGTGGCCAGCGCCAGCCCGACGCCGCTGACGTCGGCAACCAGGTGGGCCAGCGCCTGCGCCAGCCGCCGCTCGTCGGCGATCACCTCGACCGCGGCGGCGTGCACCGAGAACCGGACCCGGCCGGGGCCGACCAGCTCGCCGGCCTCCTCGACGGCCCGGCGGACCACCTTGTCCAGGCCCACCGGCACCCGGGGCGCGGCCTTCCGCCCGCCCTTGCCGTCCATGGCGTCCTTGCCCGCCTTGGACTCCTTGCCGTCCTTGGCCTCGGCGGCGCCGCTCTCGCTGGCCTCGCAGCGCTGGTGGTCGAGGACCCCGTCGATCAGCTTCCCGAACCGGCGGCACTCGGCGGCCAGCCGGCGCAGCGTCCAGTTGGCCTCCGGCCAGAGCTGGCCGGCCGGGTCGGCGGCGAGCGCGTCGAGCCGCTGGTTCAGCGCGTTCAGCGCGCCGCCCAGCTCGCTCTCCAGGACGGCGGTGAGGTGCTCGTTGCGGGCGACCAGGGCGAGTTCGCGGCTGCGGTCGGTGAAGGTCATCACCGCGCCGACCAGCTGGTCGCCGTCCCGGACCGGGGCGGTGGTGAGGTCGACGGTGACCGGCCGACCGTCCTTGCGCCACAGCACGGTGCCGCGCACCCGGTGCTTGCGCCCGGAGGTCAGGGTGTCCAGCAGCGCCGACTCCTCCAGCGCCAGCGGGGTGCCGTCGGCCCGGGAGTGCTGGATCAGCGGGTGCAGCTCGCGCCCGCCCAGCTCGCTCGCCCGGTACTCCAGGATGTGCGCCGCGGCCGGGTTGACCAGCACGCAGCGGCCTTCGAGGTCCACTCCGAGCACGCCCTCGGCGGCGGCGCGCAGGATCATCTCGGTCTGCTTGTGCTGGCGGCGCAGCTCGGCCTCGACGCCGAGCCGGCCGGAGAGGTCGCGGACCAGCAGCAGGAGCAGGTCGGAGGAGGAGGGCGAGTTCTCGCGGTACGAGTCGTACGGGGAGCGCGCGTAGCCGCGGCCTTCGCCGTCGTCGGCGAAGTCGTTGCCGGAGACCTCGACCGGGAAGGTGGTGCCGTCGGTGCGGTGGGCGGTCATCCGGACCGGGCGGTCGAGGGCCTCTCCGTCGCGGGTGGCCGGGCGCATCGAGCCGGGGATCCGGCTGGGGTCGAACTCGGGCAGCAGACCCAGCACGCCCATGCCGACCAGCGAGGTGCCCGGTGCCTGCAACGCCTGGACCGCCGCGCTGTTGGCATCCACGACGGTGCCGTTGCTGTTCACCAGCAGCAGCGCGTCGGGCAGGGCGTCGAGTATGGCGGCGAGGCGAGCAGCGCCTCGGATCGGCCTGCTGCTCACGTGGACAGGTCTCCTCGGCTCGGGGCAGCTCCTCCGGAGACGGCAGTATCTCATTCTTCTTTGCGGTGGGGACGACCCGCCTAGTAACGTTGGCAGCGGTTGGTGCCAAGGCCCACGGTTGTGGCATCATCACTGACACACGGAACGGTTCCGCTCGCGCGGGGACGCTCCTTGTGGGGAGGCTTCGCCTAGTCCGGTCTATGGCGCCGCACTGCTAATGCGGTTTCGGGGTTATTCCTGATCGAGGGTTCAAATCCCTCAGCCTCCGCCAGCCGGGAGCCCCCGTCGACGATCTCGTCGGCGGGGGCTCTTCGCGTTCCCGGGTACGGACCGGGGGTGGCCCGGAGCGGTTTCGGAACCCGTTCGGAACCCGTTCAGGGCGGTTCGGAGCAGCCCGGAGCGGTTCGGTAGCGCGGCGGTGGCGGGGCCCCGGACGAGCCCGGATCAACCGATTTCGTCCTACGCCGCAGGTCATGTAATGTTGTCCCCGCAACGCCCCGGAGGCAGAGTTCACCAGGGCGAGCGCTCATAGCTCAACGGATAGAGCACTTGACTACGGATCAAGAGGTTGCAGGTTCGAATCCTGCTGAGCGCACCAAACTCCGCAAGATCGGGTTCGCCCGTTCCTTGCGCTCATAGCTCAACGGATAGAGCACTTGACTACGGATCAAGAGGTTGCAGGTTCGAATCCTGCTGAGCGCACCATCGAGAAACCCCCGGCCATCGGCCGGGGGTTTCTCGCGTTCCCCGGGGTTCCCCGCGGGTGATTCGAACGGGGCCGTCGGGTGGATGGTCCCGTTCCGGGGGCCGGCACTCGCCGGATGGGTCCGGTGCTCCCGTTCCCGCGTCCGTTCGGGTGGCGTCGATTGCCGCCTAATGGATGAAATGCAGCTGTTTCGGGTACATCCCGTCCTGCCGCCCGGATGACCGCCGAACGGGTGGGACACGGTCAAAAGCCCAGGTGTCTCGATATGACCGGCTCAGGATCGTGATTCCTTTTTGTCGGATCTTGTGCAGACTGCCCGCCGCCCAGGCAGCCGACCGCGAAGGAGAGCCGGATGAGCCGACAGTTTCCCCGTACGGCTGTCGCCCTGGCCGTCCTCGCGAGCGGGCCGCTGACCGCGTGGAACGCCCCGCTCGCGGCGGCCCTGCGGCACCCCGACGCCTGGCCCTCCGCCGAGGCCCCGGACGTTCCCGCGCTCACCGTCCCCACGATCACCGTCCCCGCGGACACCGACGACCCGGGCCTGCGGCTCACCGGCACCGGCGAGGCCGGCGGCATCGTCTCGGTCGTCGACCAGGACTCGGGCGACGACCTCTGCATCACCGGGGTGCCGGCGGACGGCCGGTGGTCCTGTCTGCCGGTCGAGGACCTGGCGGACGGGCCGCACCTGCTCACCCCGTTCGCGGTCGATGTGGCGGGGGGCCGGACGCCCGGGCCGCCGGGCGAGCTGGTCGTCGCCACCGGCCTGCCGGAGCGGCCGGTGCTCACCTCGCCGGCTCCGGGGGAGTTCGTGCGGGTGCGGGGTGCCACCGGGGGAGCGACGCCAACGTCGAGTCCTTCCGTCGCGGTGGCGTCGAGCCCTGCGGCGTCGCGCCCGGCCGAGCCGAGCCCGGGCGCCACGGGTTCGGCGGTGGCCACGTCGAGTCCGTCCGTCGCGGCGGTGCCGGCGGTGGCGCCGTCCAGGGCCACCTCGCCGACCGTGTCCACCCGGCCCGCCGTCCCCGCCCCTTCGGCCACCGCGACCGTCTCCCCGACCCCGACCCCGGCCCGGGCTCCGGCCATCGGCCTCGGCGCCTCGCCGGTACCGGCCGCCGTGGTGGAGCCCGGCGAGCCCGCCGCCCGGCCGTCGGCGGCGCCGGTGGTGGCCGCGCAGGGCTGGTCCGGGCGGCCCGGGGCGGACGGCTGGCGCGGTGGACTCGCCGGAGTCCTGCTGGTGCTCACCGGCCTCGGGCTGATCACCCGTCGGGTGTTCGCCCATAGGAACGGTGCTCCTCGGCGCTGACCCGCGCCGAACTGTCCCGACCATCCACTCATGTGCCTGCGCGTCAGGTCGGCTTTGGATGATTCGTCAGTAAATGTCGACACACCTCGGTTCAAATGTCGCATTTGATGACGTATGAACTTAGCCTGACCCTGGCACTGCCCGTCAGATCCGGGCCGCCCGTTGCGCGACACACAGACCCAGAGGATCCGTGCATGGACGTCACCCGCGATTCTTCGCAGCGACCCGACAACCTGCCCAAGGCGCTCCCGCCGGCACTGCCGGAACGTTCCGGCTCCGGCTCCAGTCCGCTGGCCAGCGCCACGACCGTCCGGACCGTCAAGCCGGGCGGCCCGGTCGACAGCGGTCCGGCGACCACCCCGCTGGCCGTCGTCCCGCACCCGTCGCCGGCCGGCGGCGCGACGGCGGTGCGCGACCCGCTGGAGTCGGCCGCCCCGGAGACCGTCGAACTCCCGGACCCCACGGCGGCCGGGGCCCCGGCCGCCACCACCTCCCGGCGCCCGCCGCGCGCCGACCAGGCGCTGCGGGAGCAGCCCGCCACCGCGCTGCCCGGTTGGGTCGCCCTGCTGGCGGTGCTGATCGGCGTGGTCGGCGTGCTGCTCGTACTGCTGCGCACCGGTGTCATCCCGTACTGGGACGCGCTGCCCGACCTGCGGGGCAGTGCCGTGCGGGAGAGCGGCCTGGTGGAGGTGGACGCGAAGTGGATCGCCGCGGCGGCCGCGGCCGGCCTGCTGGCGGTGGCCGCGCTCTCCGGGCTGCTGGTCAACGCGGGCGGCGAGACCCGGGTGCTCACCCGTTGGGGCCGCTACCGGGGCACCGTCCGCCGGACCGGCCTGGTCTGGGTCAACCCGCTGCTGCGCCGTCGGCGGGCGGACGTGCGGCTGCGGCACTGGCGCAGCGAGCCGGTCAGGGTCGTCGACCGCACCGGCACGCCGATCGTGGTCCGGCTGCTGATCGTCTGGCGGGTCAAGGACACCGCACGGGCGCTGCTGGCGATCGAGGACCACGAGAGCTACCTGCGCGAGCAGGTCCAGGCGGTACTCACCCGTACCGCGTCCACCCTGCCCTGCGACAGCAACGCCGCGCCCGGACCGGCGCTGCGCGACGGGCAGTGGTTCGCCGACGAGATGACCAGGGCGCTGGCCGCCGAAGTCGCCCCGGCCGGCCTGGAGGTCTACTCGGTGCAGCCGCTGGCCCTGGACTACGCGCCGGAGGTGGCCGAGTCGATGCGCCGCCGCCGGCTGGCCGACCTGGACGCCGGTCTGCGCACCGTGCTGGTGGACGACGCGGTGGAGGCGGCGGCGCTCGCCGTCCGCCGTCTGGAGCGGGCGACGGCGCACGAACTGGACGAGGCCGCCCGCAGCGCGCTGATGGAACAGCTGCTGGTCGCCTTCGTCGCCCCGGCCGGAGTGGCCGCCTCGGTACCGCCCCCGGCCGCCCGCGCCGGGCGGAAGGAAGGACGACCCGCATGAGGATAGCCACCGGCGCGTACGCCGAACCCGCCGAGGCCGTGGGCCCGCTCGGCCCCGACGGTGATCCCGGTCTGATCGGCTTCGAGGAGCGCCTCGGCCGCATCCCAGCGATCGAGGGCTGCGGCTGCGCGAACTGCGTCGTCCGGCCGCGCACCGCCCGCTCCGCGGCGGCGGCCGGCGGCAGCCGAATACACCGGGCCGTGCGGAGCACCTGTCTGGCCACCACCGTGCTGGCGGGCGCCGGCGTCGTCGGCCTGACGGCCGGCGCCGGATCCGCGCACGCCGCGGCCGGGAAGCAGGGCTGGGACGGGTCGAAGTACTGGTTCAAGAACGGCCGTGGCGAGTGGCGCTGGACCAGCCACTACGACGTCTACGCGAGCCGCACCGGTCAGTCCGGCGGCTCGGCCGGCGCCACCGCCCAGGCCGTCTCCAACGGCTCGGCCTCCTCCGCCGGGATGCGCCAGGGCTGGGACGGGTCGAAGTACTGGTTCAAGAACGGCCGTGGCGAGTGGCGCTGGACCAGCCACTACGACGTCTACGCGAGCCACGCCGGTCAGTCCGGCGGCTCGGCCGGCGCCACCGCCCAGCCCGCGCCCCCCGCGAGCCGTCCGTCGACGAACCCCGCGCCGGCCTCCGGGAGCATGGAGGCGGCCATCGACTACGCGCTCGCCCAGCTGGGCAAGCCGTACGTCTGGGGCGGCAACGGCCCGTCCGGCTACGACTGTTCGGGACTGGTCCAGCAGGCCTACCGGCGCGCCGGGATCAGCCTGCCGCGGGTGGCCGACGACCAGTACGCGGCGACCACGCCGATCAGCGCCGGGCAGCTGCGCCGCGGCGACCTGGTGTTCTGGTCCGACAGCGGCCGGGCCTCGGGGATCCACCACGTGGGCATCTACCTGGGCGGCGGCAAGTTCGTGGAGGCCCCGCGGCCGGGTACGACCGTCCGGGTCTCGACACTCAACTCGGGCTACTACCCGACCCACTTCGGGCGGCCGTAGCCGCGAGAACGGTGACGGGCCCCCGGCAGCGCGATGCCGCCGGGGGCCCGTCCCGTGTGCTCAGGGCAGCTGGGGCGCCGAGCAGCCGTGGCGCTGGGCGGACCGGGCGGCGAAGATCCGCAGGGCGTCCTTCTCCAGGGCCGGGTCGGGCGCGGCGATGTGGTTCCCGTCGAACACGGTGGCCACCGTGAAGAGGGCGGTGGCGCCGCCGGGGCAGGTGGCGGTGGCCCAGGCCACGTCGTCCTTGGCACCCGCCGGGCCGGTGACCGGGTAGTCCGCGACCGCGGGGAGGACGTCCGCGAACGGCGGGTAGTACGCCCCCAGGCGGAAGCGCGGGGCGTCCTGGCCGGCGTACAGGAAGCAGTCCTCGATCGGGGCGTCCGGGTCCGCCGCGGACTCGTTGGTGGTGCCGGACAGGCCGGCGCAGGTGCCGGTGGCCGCGCCGTCCGCGACCTTGACGTACCGGGTGTCCGCCGGGACCTCGGTGATCTCCGGTCCGGAGGGCGCGGTGCAGCCCCAGACCCGGGCGGCGCCGTCCGCGGCGCGGGCGGCGAAGCGGGCGAACCGGGCCCGCCGGGCCGGGTCGTCGAGGACGTGCTTGCCGTCGGCCGGGACGGCCCCGACGGTGACCAGCAGGCCAGGGGAGTTCGGGGCGGGGCAGTCCAGGGCGACCACGGCGGTCGCGCCGATCCGGCCCTGGAGGTCCAGGACGCCCCTGCGGCCGTGGCCGAGCGGCATCACCATGGTGGTGGAGAGGTTCGGACGGTCCCGGCCGAGCCTGTGCAGCGCCCCGTCGGCCCGCTGCTGGCTCCGGTCGATCCGGACGTCCAGGAAGCCGTTGCCGGGATTCCCGGCGTTGTCCACGGAGCAGGCGGCCAGGCCCTCGGGCACCTTGGCGTCCTTGCCGCGCGCCCGGTCCACCCCGAGCAGGTCCTCGACCTCGGTGGTGTCCACGCTGCCGTGGCAGAGCCCGGCCAGCGAGCGGCCGTCCTGCCAGCGGTCGTACCCGCCGCCCAGGTAGAACACGGCGCCGGTGACGAGGACCAGCCCGACGGCGGCGGCGACCGGAAGCCGCCACCGCCGACGGGCCCCGCGCGGTTCCGCGGGCTCGGCCGTCACTTGTTCTCGCCCCCGCGGCCGAGGGCGGCGGCGGCGTCGCTGCGGCCGGTGTTGTAGATCGTCCGCATCTGCTGCTCGTCCCAGTCGACGGCCGGGGCGTCCGGGTTGAGTCCGGCCCGCTGCTGCTGCCACTTCTCGACCATGGCGCTGATCCCCTCGTGTCCGCTGCGGCCGTCGGCGCCGGTGAGGGTGTTCGCCTCGATCCGGCCGGCCGCGGCCGCGTTGATCTCGGCGGTGG
Organism: Kitasatospora sp. NPDC001132; assembly: GCF_053598415.1. Taxonomy (NCBI): domain Bacteria; kingdom Bacillati; phylum Actinomycetota; class Actinomycetes; order Kitasatosporales; family Streptomycetaceae; genus Kitasatospora; species Kitasatospora sp. NPDC001132. The sequence goes on from NZ_JBSFKF010000013.1 coordinate 31,848, forward strand.
CGTTCATCTGCCACCCCATGATCCCGTCACCGAGCAGGCTCTGGGCCATCGCCCCGACCCCGGGGACCGGGACGAGCTTCAGCGGGGTGCCGATGCCCTGGTACAGGCCCTTGGCCTGCCAGGCCTTGACCTTGGTGTCGTCGTCGCGCTCGTCGAGGATGGCGTCGGCCTGGACGGCGTCGTACACGCCGAGGGCGACCGAGGAGTTGGCCATCACGCCCTTCCACTCCTTCTCGCCCACGTTGGGCGGGAGTTCGGCGAGCTGCTGGGCGACGTGCACCATCTCGGCCTGCTGGACGACGTGGTGGGACTCGGGGTCGTCGGCGATGCCGCGCAGGACCCGGACCAGGGAGCCCTTGTCGGTCGCCATCCTGGTCTCCCCGGTGACAGGGTCGACCCAGACGCCGCTGGCGTCCTCGCCGGAGTGGTCCTTGGCGGCGCGGTTGGTGCCGGAGAGGATGTCGTGGGTGTCGGCGGTGTAGTCGGCCAGCGCGTTGGCGATCGGGCGCTGCATGCCGGCCGGGAGCTTCTCGTGGCCGATGCCGCCGTCCAGCATGTTGACGGTGTCGCGCATGACCCGGGCCTGGGCCTCGCTGTGATGCCTGACGGTGTCCTCCTGGCCCGCCCGGTCGCCGGTGGCGGCGGCCTCGATGGCCAGGCCGAGCGAGTGCTGGCCCTGGACGTACTTGCCGTCGCGGATCTCGTCCGGCCAACCGCGCTCGTCCAGCAGGTACTTGAGGTGGTCGTTGGTCCGGGGGTCGCCCGGGTCCAGGAAGCGGGTGGAGGCCTGGGGGTTGTGACTGAGCGACTCCATGAAGCCGGCCACGGCGTCGCCGCCACGGCCCTCGCCGAGGTGGTCCCACTTCGGCTGGGTGGAGTCGGGCGCCCAGACCACCTGCGGATCCACCTTGGCGTCGCGCTCGTACTTGAGCAGGCTCTCGCCGTAGGAGTTGAGGAAGTCGGAGTCGTACTCGCCGGAGCGCATCAGGCTGCTCATCAGCTGGTAGCCCAGTGGCATCGGGCCACCGCCCTCGCGCTTCACGAGCTGGGGACCGAGCTTGATCATCTCGTTCTCCCAGTCCTGCATGGGCTTGGAGTGGCTCTGGGTGGCGGTGCCCAGGGTCGCGCCCAGCGAGGCCTGGAGCCGCTTCACGGCCTCGTTGCGCTCCTTGCTGTACCTGCCGAACTTCGCCGGGTCGTTGACGTCGCGCCAGAAGTCCAGGGTGCCGCGAGGGCCGAGCGTGGTGGCGAACTGCTCGGCGAACGCCGGGTCGCTCTTGCGCTTCTCCAGCAGGGAGTTGAGCCTGGTCAGCTCCTCGACCGAGAGGTCGCCGCCCTTTCCGGCCAGGGCGAGCGCGTCGGCGAGGTCCTTGCGGGCCTCGGTGGCCTCCTGGAGGCTGTGGTAGCCGTTGGCGTTGAACGAGTGGTCGTTCGCGCCGTTCGGGTCCGCGCGCAGCGCCCAGGCGGCGGCCTGGTCCGCGTCGGCGGCCTGCTGGAGCGCCGCTTCGAGGCTGTGGACCAGGTTCTCCACCGCGCGCTTGCGCTGGGGAAGGAACACCGTCTGGTAGTCCGGGTCCTCCTGGGCGCTCTTGTCGTTGAGCAGCGGGTGGACGTCGGTGACCTTTCCGGTGCCGTCCACCTTCAGGTGGTCGGCGGGGCCGTCCTCGTCGGCGATCTTCTTGAGCAGGTTCTGGGCGGCGGTGAACTGCTGGGCGGCGTCGGCGAGCAGCCCGCTGATGTCGGCGGACTCCTTTCCGGCGGCGTCGAGCTGTTCGGCGGCCTTCTTGATCTGCGCGCGGGCCTGGGTGGCGGCCTCGCCCTCCCAGCCGGCGGCCAGCTTGTCGGCGACCTCGCTGGTCAGCCGGTCCTTCAGGCCGACGTAGCGGGCCTGGAGGGTCTTCCACTCCTCGGCGGCCGCGTGCAGCGGCTCGATCCTGGCGTTGCGGACGATCTCGTAGCTCAGCACGGTGGTGGCCCCCTCAGTTCCCGCCGGACAGGTTCTGCTTGTTGGCGTTCTCGGTCGCCGTGTACTGGTCGGCGGTCTTCCGCAGCCGCTCGGCGATGTCGTAGAGGAGGTTGCCGAGGGTGGAGACCTGGCTGTCCCAGCGGATGGAGCGGTTGCGCAGCTCCGGGCCGGTCTGCCAACTGGTCAGCGCGGCATAGGCGGTGGTGGTCTTCTCCGCGGCGGTGTCGTCGACGGTGTGGAAGTTGCCCCTGATCTCGTCGACGGTGCCGGCCCGCGCCTTCAGGTCTGCGGGGCTGACGGTCACCTTGCCGCCGCCCCCGCCGCCACCGGCGGAGTTGAGCCGCAGACCCGCGTACTTCTTCCGGTCCTCGTCGTCGAACAGGCCGTCCCAGGCAGGATTGTCAGCCAAAGCGTTCCCCCGTGCTGGCGTCTCGGTCATGAAGTCTTGGTCCGTGCATGGTCGTTCATTGACCATGACTTTTCGGCCCCGTCGATGGTTCCCGAGCCGACGGACGTGATCCGGAACGTCGCGGGCCGCGAACCGCGCCCGGAGCGGGGCGAGTTCGCGGCCTACGAGGGGGGAGCTTCCGGACCGGCGCGGCTCAGGCGGAGGCGGCGTCCAGCAGGGCGGTCTGCTCCGGGGTGAGCTTCAGGGTGGCGCCGGCCAGCAGCGCCGGGAGCTGCTCGACGGTGCGGGCGCTGGCGATCGGGGCGGCGACCGTCGGTCGGGCGGCGAGCCAGGCCAGGGCGACGGAGGCGGGCTCCACCTCCTGCTCGGCGGCGACGGTGTCCAGCGCCTCCAGCACCTTGGGGCCGCGCGGCTCGGCCAGGTAGCGGGCGGCGCCCTCGGCGCGGGCGCTGTCCACGCCACCGACGCCCGGGCGGTACTTGCCGGTCAGGAAGCCGGAGGCCAGCGCGTAGTACGGGACGGTGGCCAGGCCGTGCTCGGCGACGACGTCGGCCAGCGGGCCCTCGAAGGTGTCGCGCGAGACCAGGTTGTAGTGCGGCTGGACGGCGACGTACTTCGCCAGGCCCTCGCGGTCGGCGAAGGCCAGCGCCTCGGCGAGCCGCTCGGCGGAGACGTTGGAGGCGGCGACCGCCCGGACCTTGCCCTCGCGGACCAGCTCGTCCAGCGCGGTGACGAACTCCTCGACCGGGGTGTCGTCGTCCCGGTGGGTGTAGTAGAGGTCGATCCGCTCGACGCCCAGGCGGCGCAGCGAGTCCTCGGCCGCGGCCTTGACGTTGGCGGCGCCCAGGCCGTAGCGCTCGGCGAGCATGCCGACCTTGGTGGCGATCACGACGTCCTCGCGGTTGCCGCGGCTGCGCAGCCAGTTGCCGAGGACGGTCTCGGACTCGCCGCCGGTGTTGCCCGGCGCCCAGGAGGAGTAGACGTCGGCGGTGTCGACGAAGTTGCCGCCGGCCGCCGCGTAGGCGTCCAGGACGGCGAAGGACTGCTGTTCGTCGGCCGTCCAGCCGAAGACGTTGCCGCCGAGGGAGAGCGGGAAGACGGACAGGTCGGAGGTGCCGAGGCTCACCCGGCTGTGGTTTCCGGTCATGATCCCAGTCAACCGGATCGCGGCGGGGTGTGTTCCGTGAACCGTACGGTTTCACGGGCCCGTCGTACCGCTGTCGCACGTGGGGGTGGTGTGTCCCGCGCGACGGGGGTCCGGGGTGTGCCTGAGGTGGGCCGATTCGTTAGAGTCCCTGCCATGGCTGACAACGACTACGACCCCGCCGGCAGCACCCAGATGTTCCGGGCGTTCGTCGACGAGAGCCCGGCCCCGCAGGCTCCGGGCAACGTTTCCACCTACGGCAGCAGCAAGAGCGGCAGCCGCACCGGCGTGATCGCGCTGATCGCCGTCGTCGCGCTGGTCGTCCTGGGCGGCGTCATCTGGCTGGCGGTCAAGTGACCCTCGCGCGGGTGGCCCTCGTCCGGGTCACCCGCGCGACGGGAGCGGGAATCCTCAGCAGGGCTTGCGCCAGGCGTTCAGCTCGAGCTTCTTGCGCATCGAACTGAAGCCCAGCGACTTGGCCTTGGCGCAGAACTGGTCCGTGTCGAGCTTGTACTCGACGTGGAAGACCGCCTTGCCCGCCTTGACGAACGGGGCGACCCGGTCGCACTCGTCGAACTGCGCGCACTCCTCGTTGACCGCGAAGTCGAAGTCCCCGAGCAGCGCCGGGATCTGGTCGAGGTCGTTCTTGAGCCCGATGGCCAGGCCGCGTTCGTGGGCGAGCTGCGCCAGCATCCGGTTGTACCTGAGCTGGTCGTCGGAGGTCAGCGGGAAGCCGCTGTTCTGGTTGTAGGCCTCGATGGTGTCCGGTTCGACGGCATCGAAGCCCTTGCTCCGGCACATGTCGAAGCGGGCGGCCATCAGCGGCTTCAGCTGGTCGAGCTTGCGGATGTCGAACCACTTCTCGCCCTTCCAGCCGGTGTCCGAGCCCTGCAGGGACTTGGCGAAGGCGGCGGAGTCGGGGCGGAAGTCCTCCCAGGAGCCGGCGTTGATGTAGCAGATCACCTTGCGGCCCTTGGCGTGCAGGGCGGCCACCACCGAGGCGTCGTTCTCGAAGCCGTCGATGTCGTAGACCGGTACGTCCACGGACTGGTCCACGCCGCCGCCGAGTTGCCACTGCCAGGCCAGGCCGGGGGTGGGCTGCCAGCGGGCGCCGGCCGGCGGCGGTGCCGGGCTGCCGGGCGGGGTGGCGGGCGGCGGGGTTCCGCCGGGCGTGCCCGGGGCCGGGACGGTGGTGCCGGGAGCGGTGGGTACGGGGGCGGGGTTTTCCGGCGCGGCGGTGGTCGCGTCGGGGGTGCCGGGGGTGTTCGGCGCGGTGGCCGCGGGGGAGTTGCTCGGGGTGCCGTCGGCCGAGTCCTGGTCGTCCTCCGATCCCGAGCTGCTGCACGAGCTGACCAGCAGGGCGGTGGCGGTGGCGAGGGCCAGGGCGGCCGGAAGCAGCCGGTTGCGACGGTTCACGGTAGTCGGACTCCGGATCGGGTCAGGTCAGTTCAGCGGCGTTCAGGCCGTACGGCAGGGTGCGCCAGGGGTTGTCCCCGGCTCCCGGTACGGCGCAGCCGACGCCGGCTCGCCGGGCGGCGATCAGGGCGGCGGCGTCCCGGGCGTGTTCGGCGGGGACGTCGTAGACCAGGTGGCAGAAGCGGGAGGCCGCGTGCCGGCCGGTCCACAGCGGCAGCGTCATGCCGCGGTAGGCGTCCCAGTCGCCCTCGAAGGTGACCAGCAGGTCGGCGAGGCCGACCTCGGCGTAGCCCGGGTCCGGGTGCTCGCCGTGGCCGAACACCACGGTGCCGCAGCCGGCCGCGCGGGCGGCCGTGGCCAGCCGCCGGTAGTGCGCCAGCGCGCCCGGGTGGGTGCTGACCTGGTCGAGGTAGACGCCGGTGATGCCGTGGCGCTGGCGGTGCGTCAGGATGTCGGCCACCACGGCGGCGTGCGGTCGGCGTCCGTAGTCGGTGTCGGTGTATCCCACCAACGGCAGGCCTGCGGCGCGGAGTTCGTCGGCCGCCTCGGCGAAGACGTGATCCGGGACCGCGCCCGGGCCGTCGGCGAGGTTGAGCACGACGGCGGCGACCCGGGCGGGGTCGGCGGCGGCGACCGCCCGCCAGGCCGCCGGGTCCACCGCGGGGTGGACGTACAGCGGCACCAGCAGGCGGCCGTCGGGGGTCTGCCCGGCGGTCATGCGACCACCGGGTCGGGCGTGGGCCCGGCGGTGCCGAGCCACAGGTCCCGCAGGGTGTCGGGGAGCTCCGTCTCCGGCTGCCAGCCGAGTTCCCGGGCGGCGGCCGACACGTCGGCCTGCTGCCAGGAGACCCCGGCCGAGCGTTCCGAGCCGGCCCCGCTCTCGTCGATCCGGCCGGTGAAGCCGGCTGCGGCGACCAGCCCGTCGGCGATCGCCCGGACCTGCCGGGCGTGCCCGGAGGCCAGGTTGAGCACCCGGGGGAGCGGGCGGTCGGCGGTGACGGCCAGGCCGACCGCCTTCGCCACGTCCCGGGCGTCGACGAAGTCCCGGTACGCGGAGAGGTCGCCGACCGTGATCACGCCGTCGGCGCCCTCGGGCGCCACCCGGCGCAGCTCGGCGGCCAGCCGGCCGGGCAGCGAGCCCGCCGGGGCCCCGGGGCCGACCGGGTTGAACACCCGCAGCACCACGGCGTCCAGCGCCGAGCCGGCCACCGCGAGGGAGCCGGCCAGCTTGGTCGCGCCGTACACGCCGACCGGGCGGGCGTCGGCGTCCTCGGCGAGGGACTCGCCCCGCGCGCAGACGCCGTACTCGCCGGCCGAACCGATGTGCACCAGGCGGGCCTTCGGGGCGCCGAGGGACAGCGCCTCGCAGAGCACCGCCGGGCCGCGGGCGTTCACCTCGGCGAGCTTGACCGCGCTGCCCGCCACCGCGCCGGCGAAGTTGACCACCGCGTCGGGGGCCAGCGCGGACAGTTCCTCGCCGAACGGGCCGGCCTGGGCGGTGGCCAGGTCCAGCCGGAGGTCGTGGGTGGGCCGCCGGCCCGCGGTCAGCACGGTGGCACCGGGCAGTGACCGCAGGACGGCGGTGGCGTGACGGCCGAGGAAGCCGTCGCCGCCGAGGAGCAGGATTCTCACGCGGCCCGTCCGTCGCTCTCCACGCCCGCGGCGGCGGGCTCGGCGGTCGCGTCGTCCGGAGCGGTGCGGGCGGCCGGGATCGGCAGTTCCGCGACGCCGCCCGGGGTGGGGCCGGTCGACTCGAAGGGCATCAGGACCGGGCGGATGGTGGAGAACTCGGCGTTGGCCCGGTCGTAGTCGTCGGGTCGGCCGATGTCCAGCCAGTAGCCGCCGAACTCGTAGGCCGCGGGCGGGGTTCCGGCGGCCAGCAGGTCCAGCACCAGCTCGTCGAAGCCCAGCGGCAGGCCGGGGGTGTAGTCGGCGAGTGCCGAGCGGGAGACGCCGTACACGCCCATCGAGACCCGGTAGTCGATGCTGGGCTTCTCCTGGAAGCCGGTGATGGTGCCCTCGGAGGTGGTCAGCACCCCGAAGTCGATCTTGACCTGACGGGCGTAGGTGGCGATGGTCAGCGGGGCGCCGGACGCCTCGTGGTGCTTGAGCACCCCGGCGAAGTCCAGGTCGGTCAGAATGTCGCCGTTCATCACCAGGAAGTGCTCGGGCAGGCGCTCCAGCATGGTGAGCAGCGGGCCCATGGTGCCGAGCGGGCTGTCCTCGACGGCGTAGCCGACCCGCAGGCCCCACTGGGAGCCGTTGCCGACGTAGGCGCGGATGATGTGGCCGAGGTGGCCGATGGCCAGGGTGACGCTCTGGAAGCCCGCGGCGGCGAGCTGTCGCATCACGATCTCCAGGATCGCGTGCTGGTCGCCGATCGGAACGAGCGGCTTGGGAAGCGCGGTGGTGTACGGGCGGAGACGGACGCCCTTACCGCCGGCCAGGATCACTGCGTGCATGGTGTTTCCCCCACGGAAAGGATGTGCAGGACACGAACCTTGGTTGCCAGGACGAGCAAGATCGGTTGCGGCGGGTCAGACGTTGTAGATGTCGGTCTTGTAGCGGGCCAGGTTGGCCGGGTCGCGGAAGAACTCGATGGTCTGCTCCAGGCCCTGCTCCAGGCTGAACTCCGGGGCCCAGCCGGTGGCCCCGCGCAGCCGGGTCGCGTCCGCGACCAGGCGCATGACCTCGGAGTTGGTCGGACGGATGCGCTGCTCGTCCTCCTTCACCACCAGGTCCACGCCCATCAGCTTGCCGATCAGGGTGACCAGGTCGCCGACCGAGATCTCGCCGCCGGTGCCGGCGTTGAAGGTCCGGCCGACCACCGTCTCGGCGGGGGCGGTGCCCACCGTGCGGAAGGCGTTGGCGGTGTCCTTGACGAACAGGAAGTCGCGGGTCGGGCGCAGGTCGCCGAGGGTGATCTCGGTCTGGCCGGCCGCGACCTGGGCGATCACGGTCGGGATGACGGCGCGCATCGACTGGCGCGGGCCGAAGGTGTTGAACGGGCGCAGGGTGACGACCGGGGTCTCGAAGCTGGCGTGGTAGCTGTCCGCCAGCCGGTCCCCGCCCGCCTTGGAGGCGGCGTACGGGGACTGGGTGTTGATCGGGTGGTCCTCGGTGATCGGCACGGTCTGCGCGGTGCCGTAGGTCTCGCTGGTGGAGGTGTGCACCAGGCGGGGGATCTCCAGGTGGCGCACCGCCTCCAGCACGTTCAGGGTGCCGGTGACGTTGGTGTCCACGTACGAGTGGGGGGCTCGGTAGGAGTACGGGATCGCGATCAGGGCGGCCAGGTGGTAGACCGCCTCGGTGCCCTTGACCAGGCCGTTGACCGAGCCCGGGTCCCGGACGTCGCCGAGGATGATCTCGACCGACTCCAGCACCTCCGCGGACAGGGTCTCCAGCCAGCCGAAGGACGAGAACGAGTTGTACTGGACCATCGCGCGGACGTGGTGCCCGTCGGCGACCAGGGTCTCGACGAGGTGGGAGCCGATGAAGCCCTCGGCTCCGGTTACCGCGACGCTGCTCATGCGGATTTCGCTTTCTCGATCTGCCGGGGCGGCCGGGTGACGGCCCGCCGCCGTCGACGGGTGGGTGTCTCGGGTGGAACGGGTACGGCGGTGCACGCGAAGGAAGGCGTGCGGGATATTCGATGTGTTCAGCGGTGCTGGGTGGTGCGGCCGAGCGCGGGCCCGGCGAGTGCGGTGAGGACGACGGCGGCCGCCCCGCAGCCGATCAGCTGCAGGACGATCGGGTCCACACCTGCCAGCAGCCCGGCGCTCTCGGCGACCGCGGCGGCCAGACAGACGAGGGCGGTGCTCCAGCTGAACCCGAAGGCGTTCAGCAGCAGCGCCAGCCAGAGCGAGCCGCCGAGGAGCAGCATCGCGCCGAGCTGCGGTACGCCGAGCGCGGGGGCGCCGGGCCACAGCACGGTCGCGGCTGCGTCCAGCGCGGCCACGGTGGTGAGGTAGATGAACAGACAGCCGAGCAGGATCGCACCGGTGCGGCGGGAGAACTGGCCGCTGGTGTGGCTGGTGCGCAGCGCGGCCACCGCCAGCGCCCGGTAGCGGAAGAGCAGCCACTCGGCGAGGCCCAGGCTGAGCGTCAGCGCGATCATGGCCGGGCCGGTCGGGGTGGTCGACGTCCCCTGCGTGGCGTGGCCGCCGGTCTGTACGGCCTGGTGGATGGTCCCGCCGAGGCCGGCGATCAGCGTGAGCGCGCCGCAGGCCAGGCCGAACAGCAGGTGCGGGAGCTCCTGGCGGACCGACAGCTTCAGCTCGACGGACTCGCGTTCGCCGCCGCGGATGCAGACCATCAGCTCCCGGACGGCCAGCCCGACCGCCAGTGCCACCGAGGCGAGCAGCACCACCGTACGGACCAGCTGCGGGACGTCCACCGCCAGCACCACGCCCGCGCCGACCGAGGCCGGGGCCAGTGCCAGCAGCAGGAACTTCTCCCGCCCGAGCACCAGCAGCACGGTGGCCGCGGCCAGGTAGCAGGACTGCCCGGCGGCGAAGCACAGCGCGCCGAGCGGCCCGCCGACCACGTACGCGGCGGCCGAGGCGACCAGCGCGCCGGCCGGGGCGCCGAAGGCCAGGCAGACCGCGGCGTCGCGGCGGCGCAGCCGGCTCAGCCAGCGGTAGGAGCGGTGCGCCAGTGCCTGGTTGAAGCCCCAGCTGACCAGCGTGGCGACGGACAGCGCGAGCATGCCCGAGGGCAGGCCGAAGCGCATCCGGGCGGTCGCGAACAGGTTGGCGCCGAGCAGGTAGCCGAGTCCCGGCAGCGCGAACACCAGGCCGCGCACCACGCAGCGCCAGGGGTCGGCCCGCCAGGGGTTGGCGAACTCGGAGCTCGGGCCGGGGTAGCGGCGCTCGACCTTCTCGAACAGCTCCTCGGCGACGGTGAAGGCGTCGGGGCGGCCGTACAGCAGGGCGGCCTGCTCGTCCGAGAGACCGTCGGACTCCAGGAAGGCCGCGATCTCGTAGGGGTGGACGGCGTCGGCGCAGACCTCGCGCAGGCGCTCGGCGAGTTCGTCCAGCGGGTCCGCGGGCAGGTAGAGCGAGTCTTCCGGCTCCGGCTCCGGCGGGACGGGGCGGCGGCGCTTGAGCGGCAGCGCGCGCAGCTGCATGGTGTGCTCGGGACCGCCCTCGCCGGGGATCAGACGCAGTGGACCACTCATGCGCCCACCTCACTGTGCTCGGCGGCCGCTTCGCGGGACACGCGCCGCTCGATGGTTCCCTCTCCCGCGGCCTTCGGCCGGGGGTACCTCCAACGCTCGTTCACGCCCCGACCTCGCTCGGCTCGGGGCGGGCGGCGGCCAGCTGCCGGTCCCAGTCGGGGCTGGGGGCCTGGTCGGTGACGGCGACCATGCCGCCCGGCATCCAGCGGGCGGTGCCCAGGAGTTCGGTGTAGATGCCGCGGAAGCCGTCGATGTTCTGGCGGAGGGTGAACTGCTCGATCACCCGGAGCCGGGCGCCCTCGCCGAGCCGGGCGCGCCGTTCGGGGTCGCGCAGCAGCTCGATCGCGGCGGCCGCCATCGGCTCGGGTTCGCGCGGGGGGACGACCAGTCCGGTGTCGCCGACGGCCTCGCGCACACCGCCGACGTCGGTCGAGACGGTCGCGCGGCCGCAGGACATAGCCTCGATCAGGGTGAACGGGAAGCCCTCGCTGATGCTGGAGAGCATGACCACGTTGCCCGCCGCGTACGCGTCGGTGATGTCGGCGACGCGGCCCTCGAAGGCCACCGAGTCGGCTATGCCGAGCTCGGCGGCCAGGGCTATGCAGCCGTCCCGGTACGCCTCGCCGCCCTTGGGAGTGCCGCCGAAGAGCCGCAGCCGCGCCTCGGGGATCTCGCGCCGGACGATGGCGAAGGCCCGGATCAGCGTCTCCAGGTCCTTGATCGGGTCCACCCGGCCGGCCCAGCTGAGGGTCGGCGTCTCGGGTTCGGGGCCGGCCGGCGGGAAGGCCGCAGGGTCCACCCCGTTGTAGACGGTGCGGATGTGCGAGGACGGCGTGCCGCCGCGCTCCTCCCAGCGCCGGTTGTACCGGTTGCCGGGGGTGACCAGCGCGGCCTGCCGGTAGCTCTCCTCGGCGAGCATCCGGTAGAAGCCGAGCAGCAGTGCCTTGACCGGCCAGCGGTACGGGCCGGTGCGGTAGCCGAGGTAGCGCTCGCGCAGGTAGATGCCGTGCTCGGTGAGCAGAAACGGTACGCCGTACTGCTGAGCGGCGATCAGCCCGGGCAGGGTGGCGAGCCCGCCGCTGGCCGCGTGCGCGACGCCGTCCTTGGGCGGCTCGACCGAGAGCGGCCGCAGGGCGTGCTCCAGCAGGTCGGTGGCGTTCAGGGCGTCGTGCAGGGTGGGCCGGGAGACGGCGGTCGGCAGGTAGTCGCGGGTCCAGACGTGCTGGAGGGTGCGCAGGGCGCGCTCGCTGCGCAGCGCCGGGCTGAGCAGCCCGTGCCTGGCGAGGTCGGCGAAGCCGTACAGCTCGGTGCCGAAGTGGGTGGTGTAGACCGGATCGAGGATGGAGTGCAGGAAGCGCTCGTACGCGTTGAGGAAGCGCCGCATCTCCTTGCCGCGCGGCGGTCGGCCTTCCGAGGCCGGCCCCCACAGCGGTGCGGTGGTGACCGACCGCACGTTGGCGGGCAGTTCCCAGGCCAGCGGCTCGTGACCGGTTCCGGTGACGGCGATGACGTCGAACTCGACGTCCGGCATGCCCTGAACGAGCTGGTCGCACCAGACGCTCACGCCGCCGTGCTGGTGCGGATACGTCCCCTCGGTGAGCAGGGTGACGCGCATTCCTGTCCCCCCTCCTGTTCTTGCGTCGGTTCCGGCCTGGATGACCGGAACGGGAGCCGTGGCGGGGCCGGGCCGGGCGACCGGCCCGACCCCGCCGACGGCGGGTGGTACCGGTTACCGGTTGTCGGAGCGTCCGGTGGTGCTGCTCGGCGTGGCCGTCCCCCCAGACGCCTTGCCGTTCTTCGTCGCAGCGGTGTCGCCGTGGTGGCCGTTGCCGCCCTGACCGATGGTGCCGGCGACGACGTCCTTGCCGGGCACCGGGGTTCCGCTACCCGGGACCAGGGACGCGGCGGGCTTGCGCGTGGTGTCGCTCGGGCCCACCGGGACCGGGGTGGCGACGCCCTGCGGCACGACCTTCTTGTCCGCCGGCACCGGGGCCGGGACGGACTTGGCCGCGACGCTCGGGGCGACGGCCGCCGGGGCGGCCGGGGCGGACGGCAGCTGCAGGGTGACGCTGCTCTGCAGCGCGCCCGGGGACACCCAACCCGAGAGGGTACCGGCGTAGGACGAACCGAACCCGCCCGTTCCGATGGCCAGCTTCTGAGCGGTTCCGGTCGGCATGGTGGCCTGGACCTGAACGCCGGACGGCGCGTTCACGGTGACGGTGTTGCCGACCCGGTAGGCGGTGACCTGGCCGGCGGCGAGCGCGTTGTTCCAGGCCGCGCGGCGCTGGAACTCCTGGCCGATCTCGCGCTGGCTCAGGTTCACGATCGGGGCGTTGTCCGCGTGCAGCGAGCGGTAGGTGCCGAGGACCTTCTCCAGCACCGGGTACAGGATGCGGTCCTCGGACAGGTTCGACTGGTGCACGAAGTGCGGCCGCGGGTCGTTGTTCAGCACGTGGCCGAGGTCGATCCGGGCCTCCAGCGGCACGATGTACGACTGGTAGCCGGTGTTGACGTCCAGCGGCTGCGACAGGCAGGTCGAGTTGGCGTTGTTCTCGCAGACGCCGCTGCCGCCGTTGGCCTTGCTGGTGTAGATCCAGTTGTACTCGTCGGCCTCCTCCTTCGCCGTGCCGGCGTTGTAGAAGACGTTCATCGGGTACCGCGGCACGGTCAGCGTGGAGGTGCCGACGGCGCGCTGGCCGCTCTCGCGGGAGGCGTCGCTGGCGGTGAACTTGATGCCGTTGGAGGCCAGCGCCGGCGCCAGGTTCGGGTTGTCGCTGGTCTCCTGCGGGGCGGTCAGCAGACCGGAGTGCTCACCGGTGACCAGGGTCTGCGGGTCGACCTGGAGGCTGCGCGCGGCGGCCCAGTCGAAGTTGTTCCGGATCTGGGTGGAGATGGTGTTCTGGTCGACCCAGACCGTCCCGCCCGCGGCGTTCTTGCTGCAGACCCACGGCACCACGGTGACGTTCTGGACGCAGCCCAGGTACGGGTGGGTGTAGGTGTGGTTGACCCACCGGTAGCTGCTCTGGTCGGCGATCATCTGGTCCGCCGTGGGGTCCACGGTGGTCTCGTGGTCGGCCTTCCAGTCCTCGCTGCCGCCACCGTTGAACACCATGTCCAGGGTGAAGTTGTTGGCGGCCTGCCACTGCTTCAGGTGGTTGGCGTCGTCGACGGTCATCCGGATCGGGTTGGCGGTGTCCGGGGTGCCGGGCGGGCAGGTGACGTCGCCGGGGGTGCACTTGAGCGCGGTGTCCCAGCGGTCGTCGGCCAGGAAGACGTCGTCCACGTGGGTGGCGAAGTAGTTGCGGTCGTAGCCGAGGTGGACGCCCTGGGTCAGCCAGTCGACCATGCCGCGGGCCAGCAGGCGGTACTGCTGCTGGTACTGGTTGTAGACGAACGTCACGACCAGTTCCTTGCGGCCGTCGTGGGTGTACTCGCCGACCAGAGAACCGCGGGCGGTCGTGCTGGGTATCGGCGCGTCGACCAGCGGGACGAACGAGGAGCCGGCCGGCAGGCCGGCGAGCGGGGTGGCCAGGTACCCGTAGCTCTCGCTGACGTTCGGGTCGTTGTCCTCGAACGGGACGCTGCCCTTGAGGTACCCGAACGGGCCCGAAGTTCCGGCGGCGGTGGTGGCGCCCTGGAATCCGTCCAGAGTACCCACGAATCCCGGATTCTGAGCGTAGTTCAGACCCACGGCCGGGTTGGCCCACGTGTACGCGTCGATCTGGCGGACGTTGAATGCGGCTTCGTAGCTCGCGATCGCCGTCATCTCGGCGGCACTGTTGGGGAAGGGGTTTTCGTTGGGCAGCACGATGCCCTGGAACTTCCCCCGGGGCAGGCCGTTCACCGTGTCACTCAGGAAAGCGGAGGTGATGACGGGTCGGTTGGGGTCGTTGAGGCTGACGACCTTGTAGGGCGTCCCCTGGCTCTTCAGCTCGGCGGCGATGGCCGCGACGGACGGGCCGCCGTCGTCGACGACCAGGACGGTGAGGTCGATCCTGGGCGGCGTGGTCTCGCCGTGGGCCAGGGTGCTCTGCAGGCCGCTGGCCAGCAGGACTGCCGCCGCGCACGCGGCGACTCTTCGGGTCGCTCGACCCATGGTGATCCTCCCCTTGGGGCAGGCGCGGCGCTGCTCGCCGCTCGCCTGCCCGTGTAGCTGTTCGCGGGCAGCAGGCTGCCCGGGGCCCATCCTGGTCGAGGGACAGCGGTGCGAGGGGCCAATTGGGCGAGAGTGCAGCGAACCTGTTACCAACGTTCATGGCGAAGCCATGAAGGCGCTGATTGTGACCGGAACCGTACCGGCGGCGCAAATAATGAATTGAGAATGAAAAATCGGAAGCTGAGTGCTACAGGTGGTTACCGACGGTGTGGCCCGGTGGGGCGGACGGGACACCTGCACTGTTGCCCTTGCCCATCACACTCTTGCACATCCCGCTGCCCCGTTGGGCAGGTTCATGCAATATCGGGCACCGCTGTGCCATGTGACAGTCCGAATATGCAATGGAAGTGCTCGCGCGGTTGATCAGCATACCGAGCCGCGGGGATTCCGGACCGTACGGAATGCGTCACCGGAGCCGGGCGGAACGCCGCTGGTCGGACGCGGACCCCGGTGCCGCGCGGTGCGCCGGACACCCGGGATCCGGGCCGCTGATGGGCGGCTGACGGGCGGATTTCCCGTCGCGGGACGGCGCTGCGCGGCGATGGCCTGAACCGTGCCACCGCGCAGGATCGGCCCGGCACACGGCTCGGGGCCGGGCCGAAGAACGGCCCGGCCCCGGTGCGGCGGGCTCAGCCCTCGTTGATCAGACCCTCGCGCAGCTGGGTGAGCGTCCGGGTGAGCAGCCGGGAGACGTGCATCTGGGAGATCCCGATCTCCTCGCCGATCTGCGACTGGGTCAGGTTGCCGAAGAACCGCAGCATGATGATCCGGCGCTCACGCGGCGGCAGCTTGGCCAGCAGCGGCTTGAGCGACTCCCGGTACTCGACGCCCTCCAGCGCGAGGTCCTCGTAGCCCAGCCGGTCGGCCAGCGGCCCGTCGCTGTCCTCCTCGCCGGTGCTGGAGTCGAGCGAGCTGGCGGTGTACGCGTTGCCGACCGCGAGGCCCTCGACCACGTCCTCCTCGCTGACCCCCAGGCAGGTGGCCAGCTCGGCGACGGTGGGGGAGCGGTCCAGCCGCTGGGAGAGCTCGTCGCCGGCCTTGGTGAGCGCCAGCCGCAGCTCCTGGAGCCGCCGCGGAACGCGGACCGACCAACTGGTGTCCCGGAAGAAGCGCTTGATCTCGCCGACCACGGTGGGCATCGCGAAGGTGGGGAACTCCACCCCGCGCTCCGGGTCGAACCGGTCGATCGCCTTGATCAGGCCGATCGTGCCGACCTGGACGATGTCCTCCATCGGCTCGTTGCGGCTGCGGAAGCGCGCCGAGGCGTACCGGACCAGCGGCAGGTTGAGCTCGATCAGGGTGTCGCGGACGTAGGCGTGTTCCGTGCTGCCGGGGTCCAGCGAGGCCAGCCGCAGGAACAGCGAGCGGGAGAGCGTCCGGGTGTCCAGCCCGGAGCCGGGCGGCGTCTCCGATCCCGCTTCGGGGCCGGGCGGCCGGACCGGTTCGACCCGCTGCCGCGGGACCAGGTCCTCGACGACGGCCGTGCCGTTGGCCTGGCCAGCGTGGATCTCCGCAGTGCCCAGCTCTCCGGACATGCACCCACCCCCTTGTGACTGTCAGTTGAACGGGGGCCGTCGCGCGGTGGTTCCCGGGCGAGGGCCTTCCCCCTCCATACCGGAACACGGTCCACGGCAAACCCGAACGTCGCAAGATGTCACGCCGGGGTGACGCGCTGCAATCTCACTCTTCCCAGGAGTTGCCGGTCCGAAGCCTGGTCAGGATCCGTGAGAGCAGCCGGGACACGTGCATCTGGGACATCCCCAGCTCGGTGCTGATCTGGGACTGGGTCAGGTTGGCGAAGAAGCGCAGCATCACGATCCGCCGCTCCCGCTCGGGGAGCTGGACCAGCAGGTGGCGGACCATGTCCCGGTGTTCGACCTCGGCCAGCGCGGAGTCCTCGTACCCGAGCCGGTCGAGCAGGGCGAGCCCGCCCTCGTGCTCCTGCGCGGCCTCCAGGGACGCCGCGTTGTAGGCCCGCCCGGCGTCCAGGCAGGCCCGGACGTCCTCCTCGGGGATCCGCAGGCTGGCGGCGATCTCGGGCACCTTGGGCACCCGCCCGTGCTGCACCGTCAGCTCCTCCATCGCGCCGCTGACCTGGACCCACAGCTCCTGGAGCCGGCGCGGGACGTGCATGGTGCGGACGTTGTCCCGGAAGTAGCGCTTGATCTCGCCCAGGATGGTCGGCAGCGCGTAGGTGGGGAACTGGACGCCGCGGCCGGGGTCGAAGCGGTCGATCGCGTTGATCAGGCCGATCGTGCCGACCTGGACGACGTCCTCCATGGGCTCGCTGCGACTGCGGAAGCGGGTGGCCGCGTAGCGGACCAGCGGGATGTTCACCTCGATCAGGGCGGCCCTGACCCGTTCCCGCTCGGGGGCGTCGGGGGGCAGTTCGGCGAGCCGCTCGAACAGCACCCGGGTCAGCGTCCGGACGTCCACGACGGGCCGGCCGCCGGGACCGCGCAGCCGGTCCGGGCGGAGCTCGCCGGCCGGGCTGGTGATCGCAGCCAGCACTTCGTCCACGGACACCTCACCCCTCCCAAAGTCGTCGACGGCGGGCCCCGCGGATCGGGTGTCGCGGCCGGTTCTCCACCTAGCCAGGTCCGGCAAAACCGGTCATAGCATCACAAGGTGGGCACAGGTCGGGCAAGCACCCGACGGAGGTGTGTTGGTGGGGCTTTCAACGTTTCCCGGGCCGGCCGGCGAAGCGCCGCACGGGTCGCTCCGGGGACGGAGCAGAGCACCCCGCCCGCGGGTGCGGACGGGGCGCGGCGGCCGTCCGGGGGAAGGGCCCGGGACGGGCGCGGGACCGGCTCGGGGCGGGCCGGTCGGACGGCTCTGGGCCGGACGGGTGCTCAGACCTCGACGTCGGCGATGACCCAGGTGGCGAACTCGCGCCAGAGGCCGGCCGCCGCCTGGTGGTCAGGGTGGGTCAGGTAGGCCTGGAGGGCGTCGCGGTCCTCGACCAGGCTGTTGATCGCGTAGTCGTACGCGATGTCGCGCTCGGTGGTGTTCCAGCCGCACTCCCACTCGCGCAGCTCGGGGATCACCGCGCCGAGCGCCTCGAAGGCCTTGGCGCCGGCGAGCACGCGCGCTTCGTCCTTGCCGACGCCTTCGTTGAGCTTGAACAGGACCAGGTGGCGGATCACGATTGCCGCTCCTCGCGGACGGGG
Source organism: Kitasatospora sp. NPDC001132 (assembly GCF_053598415.1). Classification (NCBI taxonomy): domain Bacteria; kingdom Bacillati; phylum Actinomycetota; class Actinomycetes; order Kitasatosporales; family Streptomycetaceae; genus Kitasatospora; species Kitasatospora sp. NPDC001132. The sequence goes on from NZ_JBSFKF010000013.1 coordinate 49,288, forward strand.
ACAGAGGGTCCCGCACACCGTAGCCGGTGCACGGGGGCCGGCGGCCATTCGAAGGGGCGGCCGTCCGTCACTTGATCAGACCGGTCATGAAGGCGCCGACCGCCTTGGCCGCGTTCGAGATCCCCTCGAACCCGAGCTGCACCAGCTCGGCGGACCGCGAGGGGGAGGTGATGATCGAGTAGAGCACGAAGACGAGCAGGAGGACCATGCCGATCTTCTTCGCCTGCGCCATCGGGTGACCTTCCTCCGAGCCGTGGGCCGCCGTCATCCGGTCCCCGAGCGGCCTGCAGGGGCAGCTTATCCACCCGGACGGGCTATCAAGTGTGCGACGCGTTCGGCCGGCGGGACGAAGGTCCCCGCGAGTGAGGCCTTTCTCCGGGTGCCCCGTCGTGGGCCGGGCGGCAGGATGGAAGACGTACCGAGGATCTGGCAGGAATCCCCGGTGCATGGATCCGGAGCTCCCCGCTGTGGGACCGGTGGCCGCGGCTTCCCCCCGACGCGGCGCCGGTTGTGGGACTCCGCCGGGGGAGCGGTCAGTCCCCCCGAGCCGCTCCCCCCTCCAGGCTCCGTACGGACCGGGCACCGGTGGTCATCGGCCCGGGGTACGGAGCCGTTTTCGTTCCCGCTCCCGTGCCCGCGCCGACCCGTGCACGGCGCCGGTGGGCGGCGCACCGACCCGACAAACGCCGAGGGCCCGTCCGGATCGGACGGGCCCTCGGGCTTCGAGCGGTAGCGGTGGGATTCGAACCCACGGTGGAGTTGCCCCCACACACGCTTTCGAGGCGTGCTCCTTTGGCCGCTCGGACACGCTACCGAGAGGAACTCTACCGGAGGGGTGGCGCAGTCACGAAATCCGTACCGCCACGGCGTCCGGCGGGCCGTCGGCGGCGGGTGTTCAGCGGGTGTTCAGCGGTGGGTGCCGAAGAAGGCACGCAACTGCTCGCCGCACTCCTCGGCGAGGACGCCCCAGACCACCTCGGGGCGGTGGTTGAGCCGGCGGTCGCGCATCACGTCGAAGAGCGAGCCGGCCGCGCCGGCCTTCTCGTCGAGGGCGCCGTAGACCACCCGGTCGATCCGGGACAGCACGATGGCCCCGGCGCACATCGTGCACGGCTCCAGCGTGACGACCAGTGTGCAGCCGCTCAGCCGCCACTCTCCGATCTGCTCGGCCGCCTGCCGGATCGCGACCACCTCGGCGTGCGCGGTCGGGTCGCCGACCGCCTCGCGCTCGTTGTGGCCGCGCCCGATCACCCGGCCGTCCGGGCCCAGGACGAGCGCCCCGACCGGTACGTCCCCGGTGGCCGGCGCCAGCGCGGCCTCGGCGATGGCGAGGCGCATCGGCGCCGCCCAGCGGTCGCGGACCGGGTCGGGGCGGACGGGGGCGGGCAGCGGGGGGACGTGCGGGACGGTCAGCGAGGTGGCGGGCTGCATGGCATCCAGTGTCGGGTATCCGGTGGCGGACACCGGCACGGCCGACCCCGCTACCGGACGGCCTCCAGGACCTCGCCGCAGCCGAGGGCCTCGGCGATCTCCTCCAGGGCGTCGCCCGGCACCGCGCCCTCGCCGCTGAGCGCGAGCAGTTCCTCGGAGGCGAGGCCGAACTCGGTGAGCAGGTGGGCGTCGCCGAGCGGGCCGACCGGGACGCCGCCGCGGACGTCGGCCTCCTCCTCGTCCTGCTCCTCGGCCTCCTCGGACTCGTCCAGCAGGTGGTCCAGGTCGCCGAACTCGCTCTCTCCGGCCTGGTCGACCAACTCGTCGGTGAGGACGGAGCCGTAGGAGCTGCGGGCGGCCGCGGCGCCGTCCGACACGAAGATCCGCGGGTCCTCCTCGCCGTCCACGCGGACGATGGCGAACCAGACGTCCTCCTGTTCGATGAAGATCAGGACGCTGTCGTCGTCCTGGGCGGAGTCGCGGGCCAGGTCGGCCAGATCGGCCAGGGTTTCGACGTCGTCGAGCTCCGTCTCGCTCACATCCCACCCGTCCTCGGTGCGAGCAAGCACTGCAGCGAAGTACGCCACCAGGGACACTCCCAAGATCATCGGTCTCGGCTGCCGGCGCGCACGGGCAACGCGGAAAACTGGCCGCCCCCGCGCCAGAGGCGGTCCGCTTGTTCGGACCGTCCCATCGGAATCGTGACAGAAAGCCCGCCCTCGCGGGGGGTGTTCGGCAGCGCGTCTTTGCAGGTCGTGTCGGAAGGACCGGGTGGCGGAGGGCGTTTTCCGGCCGGGGCGGTCCGAAGCCGGTCGAAATTTGCTCCGAACGCCGGAAGGGGGCCGCCGCCTCCGATCGCGGGCGGTCCGGGGCCCGCGCCGGGTGCGCGTCAGGATCGCGTCAGGACGGGCCGGGGGCGCCTCCGGGCCGCGTCAGATCCGGAAGGTTCGCATCCGCATCGCCTCGCGCATCCGCCGCTCCTTGGTCCGCCGGGGCTGGACCCGCTCCCGCAGTTCGCGCGCCTCGGTGAGTTCGCGCAGGAAGACGGCCCGCCGCTTGCGGCGCTCCGCCTCGGTCTCCGGGTGGTCGTACGGCGGGCCCTGGCTGCGGCCCGCCCCGTCGAAGGGCTCGTCCATCGAGCCGTCCCCGGCGTTCGGGTTGCTCGTCATAAGACGTGACATTCCCAGAACGGTCCGGTTGATACCACAGAAGGCACTTCCGTCCGAACAGCCGCGGCGGGTCACGGCGTGTCACCGGCGCGTCACCCGCACTGGCGCACGGGTGGGGCACGGCGGGTCGTACACCCGTCCAGGGGCGGGCTAACCTCGATACATGCGTCTCCACGTCGTCGACCACCCCCTGGTCGCCCACAAGCTCTCCACCCTGCGCGACGAGCGCACCGACTCGCCGACCTTCCGTCGCCTGACCGACGAGCTGGTGACCCTCCTCGCGTACGAGGCCACCCGGGACGTCCGCACCGACGAGGTGGAGATCACCACGCCCGTGGCGGTCACGCTGGGTACCCGGCTCAGCTACCCGCGCCCGCTGGTGGTCCCGATCCTGCGGGCCGGCCTCGGCATGCTGGACGGGATGACCCGCCTGCTGCCGACCGCCGAGGTCGGCTTTCTCGGCATGGTCCGCAACGAGGAGACCCTCGAGGCCTCCACCTACGCCACCCGGATGCCGGACGACCTCTCCGGCCGCCAGGTCTACGTGCTCGACCCGATGCTGGCCACCGGCGGCACCCTGGTCGCCGCGATCAGGATGCTGATCGAGCGCGGCGCGACCGACGTCACCGCCGTGGTGCTGCTGGCCTCCCCCGAGGGCGTCGAGGTGATGCGACGGGAGCTGGCGGATCTGCCGGTCACCGTGGTCACCGCCGCCCTGGACGAGCGGCTCAACGAGAACGGCTACATCGTCCCCGGCCTGGGCGACGCGGGCGACCGGCTCTACGGCACGGCCGGCTGAGCCCGCCCACCCGAACCACCGAACACCGAGAGCCCCCGGCACTGCGTCTGCCGGGGGCTCTCCTGTCCGTCCGACCGGTGGCTCAGCAGCTGCCGGTGGCGGTCGGGGTGGGAGAGGGCTTGGTGGCCAGCGCGAGGGCGGCGGCCGCCTGGGTCTCGTCCAGCAGGGCGTTGTAGCTGTCGCCGATCACGAAGTCCACGCTGGCGTCGGTGCGGGCGTCGGCGGTGACGGCGGCCCCGGCGATCTGCGAGCTGACCAGGGTGCCCGCGCCGGCGCCGGTCGGACCGGCGATCACCTGGGCGGTGCCCGGCACCTTCTTGTCCAGCTCGGCCGGGGCGTTGCCGACCTTGCCGATGACGAAGCCGCGCTTCTTGAACTCCTCGGCCGTCCGGCCGGCCAGACCGGCCTTGGTGGTGGCGTTGTAGATGTTCACGGTGACCGCGGTGGGCTGCGGGACGGCGTTCGGGTCGCCCTGCCCGGCGGCCGGCGCACCGGCGGCGGGGGCGCCCGGGGTGGCCCCCGGGGTCGGGGCGGCCAGGGCCTTGCCGGACGGGCTCGCGCAGGCCTGCGCCGAGGCGTTCTTGTTCCTGCCGGTGAAGATGTCGTACAGCTGTACGCCGCCGAGCGCGACCAGGGCCAGGGCGAGCAGGGCGGCGAGCGTGGCGACCACCTTGCGGCTCTTCTTCGGGGGCCGGCCCAACCGTGGGTAGGTGTTGCCGGTGACGCGGTACTGCTTCCCCTTGAGGCCTCGGGGAGTCAACATGCTCACGGTTTGTCTCCCCCTCGTGCCAGGGCGGGGTCGGGATGACGGATCGGCCGGGTGGGGACTTCCCCCGGTGCGGGCGGAATCCCCTGGTCGCGGCCGTAGTCAGCAGCGTAGTGCCGTACGGCTTCGAAGGTACTAAACGATCATCATCTGGCGTACCCCGGTACCCGAAAGGGGGTACCGGGGTACGGACGGACCGCCCTCCGCCTGGTGGCGGGGGCGGTCCGGAAGGTCCGTGCGGGAGGGACGGCCCCGGGGTGGGGCCCGTCACTCCATTTCGAGGACACGGGCGTGCAGCACCTGGCGCTGCTGCAGCGCCGCGCGGACGGCCCGGTGCAGACCGTCCTCCAGGTAGAGGTCGCCGTGCCACTTCACCACGTGGGCGAAGAGGTCCCCGTAGAACGTCGAGTCCTCGGCCAGAAGGGTTTCGAGGTCGAGTTGACCCTTGGTGGTCACCAGCTGGTCGAGTCGCACCGGGCGCGGGGCGACGTCAGCCCACTGGCGGGTGCTCGTCCGGCCGTGATCCGGGTACGGCCGCCCATTGCCGATGCGCTTGAAGATCACACGGAAAGCCTACCGTTTGGGCGGCGGATGGCGCAGCAGCCGCGGCGCCGCCACGCGCGCCGGTGTGAACTGCGCATGGACGAATGCGGCTGTTTGGTGGGAAATGTCGCGAACATCGCCCGGTGCCGATCGGGTTCCGCGTCGACGCCGAAGCGTTCCGAAGCGTTCCGATCCGCTCAGGAGTGTGCACCGATGGCCTCCGGCCTCACCCCTCCGGCCGCCCGGAGAGCGCCGACGGGTGAGCCTTCACCGGGCCCGCGCTCGACCTCGGTGGGGTGCTGTTGGACGGCGCCGCGTACCCGGACGCCCGGGTGCGCATCCCGCTGGGCGGGCGCGCTCGGCGGGCAGGCGGTTCGGGCAGGAGATCTCGCTCAGCCTGTTCGGGAGGCCCGAGCGGCGCCGCCGCGCGGCGGCTGAGCGGCCAGGTGGGCGACGGTGCCGGCTGACCGGCCGCCAGGGGGCGCCGGGCGGTCAGCCGGCGAGCGCGGCGCCGATCCGGTCCAGGGAGGACAGCCGCATCAGGCCGTAGTGGTAGAACTCCACTTCGGGGACGCCGAGTTCGCGCAGGGTGGTGATCTTGGCGGCGAGGTTCTCCGGGCCGTCGCAGTCGGAGGACATCGGGCGCAGGATCACCGCCATGGACCGTGGACGGACGCCGTGCAGGGCGAAGGCGGCGATCTTCTCCCGGACGGCCTCAGGGGTCCGCTCGTAGCCGAGGGTCTCGACCTGGTCGGTGACCTGCGCGAGGGCGGGCAGGTCGATGCCGGCGAGCCAGCCCCTGCCCGGGCCGCCGCCGTCCATGAAGCTCAGCCGCATGCCGTGCCGGCGGGCCTGCTCGGTGAGGTCGGTGGCCAGCGAGGTGACGGTGGCGGCGGAGGCGTCCACGTAGGCGGCGAAGGCGCCGTCGGCGAGGGCGCTCAGGTCGGCCGGCTCGGCGGCCGCGGACTCGTCGGCCAGCCGGCGGCGCAGCTCGGCGCGGACCGCCTCGGCCACCTCCTCGGCCGGGACCCCGGCGGCGGTGGCGGCGGCGCGGCAGTGCGGGCAGAAGCAGACCCCGAGCAGGGCTTCCGCGGTCGGGCCCAGTTCCTCGAAGTAGCGCTCGTGGTGGTAGCCGTGGCGCAGGCCGTGGAAGTGCAGGGACTCGGCGCGGATCGCGTCCACGCCGTACCGGGCCAGTTCGGCGACCAGGGTCAGCGCGTACTCCCTGACCTCCGGGTTCGCCGGGCAGAGCTCGGTGAGGTGGCGGTCGCCGAAGGCGTTGGCCGGGGCGCAGTCGGGGTGGGCGAAGCCGAGCCGGTCGTTGTGGCAGAAGACCGTCCAGGCGTGCAGCTTCAGGCCGCGGCGGCGGGCCTCCTCGGCGGCCTCGGCGAAGGGGTCGCGCTCGCCGATCGCGGTGGACGGCACGGGCGCGAGGCGGCGGCCCAGCCAGCGGACCGGGTCGGGACGGAAGTACGCCGCGCCCGGCTCCAGGTGGCGGAGCACCCGGCGGGGGTTGTGCGGGAAGACGTCGCGGGCCTCGTGGTAGACCGAGGCGAGGGTGACGCCGCCGACCCCGGCGCGGTCGGTGAGGTTGCCGAAGAAGGTGTCGGCGCCCTCGTCGAGCAGGTCGGTGGCGAAGGCGAGGACGGACGACTCCACGGTGCGGCTCCGGAGCTGGGGGAGGGTGAGCCGTCCACGCTATCCGCAGGGGTCGGGATTGGTCTATACCTGATGGCCCAGGTGGGTTGCGGGGGCCGCGGCCGACTGTGACGCCGGCCGCGGGGCGGCCGAGGCGCCGGCTACAGGCCGAGCTCGTCCAGCTGCTTGAGCAGGGCGGTTCCCGGGCTGTCCGGGGTGCTCGCCTGCTTCGCGGCCGACTGCGGGGCCCGCTTCGCGGCCGGCTGGTTGCGGAGCAGGACGGCGGCGGCCAGTCCGCCGATCAGCCCGCCGAGGTGGCCCAGCCAGCTGACGCCGGGGGTGACCGGCAGCACCCCGATCAGGATGGTCGAGTAGACCACCGCGACGACGGTGCCGACCACCGCGTCCAGCACGTTGCGGTCCAGGACGCCGCGCAGCACCACGTAGCCCAGGTAGCCGTAGACCATGCCGCTCGCGCCGGCCGTCACGGTGTTCGGGCTCTCCAGCAGCCAGACCAGCAGGCCGCCGGACACCGCGATCACCAGGCTGGCCAGCAGGAACTTCCGCATGCCCCGGTAGGCGGACAGGAAGCCGAGCACGAACAGCGGCCAGGAGTTGGCCTCGATGTGGCTCCAACTGAAGTGCAGGAACGGCGAGGTGAACATCTCCGGCAGGTCGCCGACCTGCTCCGAGCGGAGGCCGAACTCCCGCGACAGCCCGTAGTCGTCCAGCCAGTTGGCCACCTGCACCGACCAGATGACGGCCTGGACGCCGAGCATCGTGAACAGCGCGCGGCGGGAGTCTGCGAACAACTGGGCGAATTTGGCGGCCATGCCACCGACTCTAGGGGCGCCGGGAGCGCGCGTGCACCCCATTACAGTGACCTCTGTCATTCCGACCGTGAGAGGTGGCACACCCCATGAGCAATCGCCCGCCGCTGCCGTACGAGTTCCTGCCGAAGGTGCCGTCGTTCCGGCTGAGCAGCCAGGACATCACCGAAGGGGGCACGTTGGGGCAGGAGTTCATCCACGCCGGCGGCAACCTCTCGCCGCAGCTGTCCTGGTCGGGCCTGCCGGAGGGCACCCGGAGTATCGCGGTCACCTGCTACGACCCGGACGCGCCGACCGGCTCCGGCTGGTGGCACTGGCTCGCCCTCGGCCTGCCCGCCGACACCACCGAGCTGCCGCGCGGCGCCGGGTCCTCGGACGCCGACCTGCCCGGCGGGGCCTCCTTCCACGGCCGCAACGACTTCCCGTCCAACCGGTACGACGGCGCCGCCCCGCCGCCCGGCGCCCCGCACCGCTACGTCTTCGCGGTGCACGCGCTGGACGTCGAGAAGCTGGACGTCACCGCCGACACCCCGCCGGCCCAGGTGGGCTTCAACCTCACCTTCCACACCCTGGGCCGGGCGCTGCTGACCGCCGAGTACGGGGTCTGAGCCTTGGCCGTGTCCGATCGTCCGGTCGAGGTCTGGCGGCTGCCCGAGGAGGACGTCCGGGCCGGCCGCCGGGCCCTGACCTGGACGGTCGGGCCGGGCGGGGAACTGGCCGTCCTGGTGGTGCCGGAGCAGTACGCGGCGCCGGCCGGATCGTGGCCGTACGCCCGGCTGCCGTTCGACGGCGAGGTGGTGGTGCGCGGCCCGCAGGGCGAGTGGCGGGTGCCGCTGGCGGGGGTCGGGGTCCCGCCCGACCTCCTGGCGCTGCTGCCGGGCGGGCGGGTGCTGCTGGCCGGGTGCCGGGCCGAGGAGTCGACGGACGGCTGGGAGCGCAACGGCCTGGTGTTCGGGCCGGACGGCAGCCCGGCCCGGGAGCTGCAACTCGGCGATGACGTCCAGGCGTTGACCACCGACCGGGACGGCCGGATCTGGCTGGCCTTCGGGGACGAGGGCAACTACGGCGACAACCCGCTGGCCCGGTGCGGTCTGCTCGGGCTGGACACCGCCGGGCGGATCGTCTGGCGGCCGGACTTCAGGGAGCTGGGCGACGAACCGCTGGAGGGCCTCGCCGCCGCCACCGAGGGACGGCGGACCTGGCTGGCCTGGTACGGGGAGCGCAGCCACCTCACCGGTATCGACCCCGCCGAGGGCAAGCCCGTCGTCATGCGACTGCCGGCCCGGCAACCGGTCGGCTTCGCGATCGCCGGGGACCGCGCCGTGTTCCTCCAGCCAGGCGGCGAGCTGCTGCGCTGCGAGCGGGAGAGCCGGAAGGGCTGGCGGGAGGTGCGCCGCGAGCGGGTGGGCGGCCTCGGGGAGCTCGACCGGGAGCGCGCGTACGGCCGGGACGGGGCGCTCTGGTTCCGCTCCGGCAACGGCTGGTACCGGGTCGGGGCCTAGACCTGGGCCTGATCCCCCGCCGTGTGCTGGGCGTGGGACCGGTCCTCCGGGCCCGCCGCGTGCTGGGCGCGGGCGGCGAGTCGGCGCAGGTGCTCGCGCAGCGCCGGCGGCTCGTGCACCTCGAAGGCGCAGTCCAGCGACAGCAGCCGCATCGCCGTCCACTCCAGCGAGTCCGAGCGGGAGCGGAGCCGGCAGCTGTGCGCGTCGATCGGCTCGACCTCCGCGTCGCCCGGCCGCAGGCTGTGGCCGACCCGCTCGGCGGGGGCGTGCACGGTGGCGACCACGGTGCCGCTCGGTGACGGGCGGCGCAGCTTGCCCGCCACGTACGCGGCGGCGTCCTCGGCGGGGAGCGGGCGCGGGGTGAAGCGCACGCCGGTGGTGGCCGGGCCGCTCACCCGGTCGACCCGGAAGAGCCGCCAGTCCGAGCGGTCCAGGTCGTAGCCGACCAGGTACCAGCGGCGGCCGACCGAGACCAGCCGCTCGGGCTCGACCTGCCGCTTGGTCTCGGCGCCGTCGTACGCCCGGTAGCCGAAGCGCAGCCGTTCCCGGGCGGTGACGGCGCGGGCGAGCACGGTGAGGTCCTCCGGGTCGACGGTCGGGCCGTCCCCGGTGAGCAGCGGCACGGTCGCGGAGTTGAGCGTCCCGACCCGGTGCCGCAGCCGGCCCGGCAGCACCTGGAGCAGCTTGCCGAGTGCCCGTACCGAGGCCTCCTCGATGCCGACCACGGCGTGCCCGGCTGCCGCGCGGAGCCCGACCGCGATGGCCACCGCCTCCTCGTCGTCCAGCAGCAGCGGGGGCATCGCCGTGCCCGCGACCAGCCGGTAGCCGCCGTCCGCGCCCATGCTGGCCCGCACCGGGTAGCCGAGCTCGCGCAGCCGGTCGATGTCGCGCCGGATGGTGCGGGGGCTGACGCCGAGACGTTCGGCGAGCTCGCTGCCGGGCCACTCGCGCGGCGTCTGGAGCAGGGACAGGAGGCTCAGCAGCCGGGCAGGGGTGTCGGTCATGCCGTCCAGCATGCCGTCCCGGCGGGCGGCGGCGGGCGGCTGCCAACTGGGACAGGTTCTGACCTACATGCCCCGTACTGTCATGGGCGTGGAGAAGAGCGTCCCGGACGTGCGTAAGAAAGAGGACAACCGAATGAGCACCGCGGCAGCGGACCGGAGGAGGTGGATCGCGCTGACGATCGTGATGGTCGCCTCCTTCATGGACCTGGTGGACGTGACCATCGTCAACATCGCGATCCCGAGCATCCAGCAGGACACCGGCGCCTCCTTCAGCGCCATCCAGTGGGTCACCGGCGGCTACGCGCTGGCCTTCGCGATCGGCCTGATCACCGGCGGCCGGCTGGGCGACATCCACGGCCGCAAGCGGGTGTTCCTGATCGGGATCGGCGGCTTCACGCTGGCCTCGGCGCTGTGCGGGCTGGCCTCCGGCCCGGAGATGCTGGTCGCGACCCGACTGCTCCAGGGCGGAACGGCGGCGCTGATGGTGCCGCAGGTGCTGTCGATCATCCACGCGACCTTCCCGGCGGAGGAGCGCGGCAAGGTGTTCGGCCTGTTCGGCGCCGTGGTCGGCCTGGGCGCGGTCTCCGGCCCGCTGATCGGCGCGCTGCTCACCGAGTGGGACCTGTTCGGCCTGGCCTGGCGCCCGATCTTCCTGATCAACCTGCCGGTCGGCATCGCCGGGCTGCTGCTCGGCCGCCGCTTCATCGACGAGTCGAAGGCCGACCAGGCGCTGAAGCTGGACCTGGTGGGCGTGGCGCTGGCCAGCCTCGGCCTGCTGATGCTGATCTACCCGCTGACGCACGGCCGGGAGGCCGGCTGGCCGCTGTGGGGCTACCTGTCGATGGCCGGCAGCCTGCCGGTGTTCGCGCTGTTCGTGGCGTACGAGCGGGTCAAGACGCGGCGGGACGGCTCGCCGCTGGTGGAGCTGGCGCTGTTCCGGGTGAAGTCCTTCGCGGCCGGGATCTGCGTGCAGCTGGCCTTCGGCGTGGCGCTCGGCATCTACTTCCTGGTCTGGACCCTCTACATGCAGGTGGGGCTGGGCTGGAGCCCGCTCAAGGCCGGTGCGACCGGCATCCCGTTCTCGATCGCGGTCTCCACGGCGGCCGGGCTGTCGGTGCAGAAGCTGGTGCCGCGGTTCGGGCGGAAGGTGCTGCAGACCGGTGCGCTGGTGATGGCGGCGGGCGTGCTCGTCTACATCTGGGAGGCGGACCGGTACGGGACGGCGATCACGGCCTGGCAGATGGCGCTGCCGCTGGTGGTGATGGGCCTCGGGATGGGGCTGATCGTCGCGCCGATCACCGACGCGGTGCTGGCGGAGGTGCCGCGCGAACACGCCGGTTCGGCGTCCGGGCTGATCAACACGGTGCAGCAGGTGGGCAACGCGCTCGGGCTCGGCCTGGTCTCGGTGGCCTTCTTCGGGGCGATGGACGACGTCGTCGCGCCGGAGGCGCTCGGGACGGCGTTCGGCGGGGCCTTCGTGCACGCGATGTGGTGGGTCGCCGGGGTGCTGCTCGCCGTGTTCCTGCTGATGTTCGCGCTGCCGCGGCGACGCAAGGCGGCCGGTTCTGCCGGGGCGGCGGCCGGATCGGTCGGTGCCGACGGCTCGGCCGGTTCCACCGCGGAGGAGCAGGAGCCGGTCCTGCTCTGACGGAGTGCTCCCGTGCGCGGGCCCCGGTCGCGCGGCGCGGCCGGGGCCCGCGTCGCGCTCTGGGAGGGCCCGGTCGGCGTACGGCCGGCGGGGCGGGCGGTCGGGTGGGTCGGTCCGGCCAGTCGGGTCGGTCCGATCGGTCTGACCAGTCGGGTCGGTCGGTCGGTGATCAGCGCGCACCGGTCGGGGCGGCGGCGGAGGCGACGGATGTGCGGGTGGTGGTGCGCGGCTTGGCGGCGGCCTTGGCCTCCTTCGCCACGCGTTTCATCTCCTGCTTGAACTCCCGTACCAGGACCAGCGATTCGGGCCCGGTGATGTCGGCCACCGAGCGGTGCGCGCCCTCCTCGCCGTACACCCCGGCCGCCTCGCGCCAGCCCTCCGGCCGTACCCCGTACTGCTTGCCGAGCAGGGCCAGGAAGATCTGCGACTTCTGCTTGCCGAAGCCGGGCAGGGCGTTGAGGCGGCTGAGCAGCTCCTTGCCGGTGCGGACGTTCTTCCAGAGCGCGGCGGCGTCGCCGTCGTACTGCGCGACGAGGAACTGGCAGAGCTGCTGCACCCGCTTGGCCATCGCGGCCGGGTAGCGGTGGACCGCGGGCTTCGCGGAGAGGAGCGCGACGAACTCCTCCGGGTTGTAGGTGGCGATCTCGTGGGCGTCCAGGTCGTCGTGGCCGAGGCGCTGGGCGATGGTCAGCGGGCCGGTGAACGCCCACTCCATCGGGACCTGCTGGTCCAGCAGCATGCCGACGAGCGCGGCGAGCGCGCTGCGTCCGAGCAGTTCGTCGGCCTCGGGCTGCTGTGCGAGCCGAACGGTGACGTTCATGGGCTTGCCCTCCTCGGAGTTGACGTCGGGTCGGCGCCCAGTCTGGTGGAAGCGGCGTTGCCGTACGCAGTCAACACGCCCGTCACCGGGGATCTTGTCTCTTCAAGGCCTTGCCGGATCTGCATTGTTCGTTGGCGGAGCGGTTGTCGAGGACAACGGTGGAGTGGCGCGGAATGGCGCCCGCCGCGGCCTCCCTCGCCCTCGGCCTCGCGTCCTGAACCGGGGCCGCCCCTACGGGTCTTGCGCGTGGGGGCGGTTGTCGGGGTGTGCGGGGGCGGGGAGGGCGCTCGGCCGGGTGGGTGGATTTTGGGAGGGGCGGTGAGTCATTTCATATGACTATTTTTGTTGTGCCGGTGCGGTGACCTGACGGCAAGTCATTCTTGGTCCATCCGAAGCATCCAGAAAGGCCCGCCCGCCGTGACCCAGCCGTTCGAACTGCCCTCCTTCTACGTGCCGCACCCGGCACGCCTCAACCCCCATCTGGACGAGGCACGGGCCCACTCCACCGCCTGGGCCCGGAAGATGGGGATGCTGGAGGGATCAGGAATCTGGGACCAGGCCGACCTGGACGCCCACGACTACGGCCTGCTCTGCGCGTACACCCACCCCGACGCGTCGGCCGAGGCGCTTTCGCTGGTCACCGACTGGTACGTGTGGGTCTTCTTCTTCGACGACTACTTCCTCGACATGTTCAAGCGCACCAACGACCGCGACGCGGGCAAGGCCCACCTCGACCGGCTGCCGCTGTTCATGCCCGCCGACCCGGGCGCCGAGCTGCCCGAGCCGGAGAACCCGGTCGAGGCGGGGCTGGCCGACCTGTGGCGGCGCACCGTGCCGGCGATGGGCGAGGACTGGCGGACCCGGTTCGCCGCGAGCACCCGGAACCTGCTCGACGAGTCGCTGTGGGAGCTCGCCAACATCGGCGAGGGCCGGGTGGCGAACCCGGTGGAGTACATCGAGATGCGCCGCAAGGTCGGCGGTGCGCCCTGGTCAGCGCAGCTGGTCGAGTACGCGGCCGACGCCGAGGTGCCGCAGGAGGTGTCGGGCTCGCGGGCGCTGCGGGTGCTGATGGACGCCTTCTCCGACGGCGTGCACCTGCGCAACGACATCTTCTCGTACCAGCGGGAAGTGGAGGACGAGGGCGAGCTGAGCAACGGCGTCCTGGTGCTGGAGCGGTTCCTGGAGTGCTCCACCCAGGAGGCCGCCGAGGCGGTCAACGACCTGCTCACCTCACGGCTCCAGCAGTTCGAGAACACCGTGTTCACCGAACTGCCGGTGCTGTTCGCGGAGACCGGGCTCGACCCGGCGGGCCGCGCCCGGGTGATGGCGTACGTCAAGGGCCTCCAGGACTGGCAGTCCGGCGGGCACGAGTGGCACCTGCGCTCCAGCCGGTACATGAACGGTGGTGGGGCGGCCGGTGGTTCGGGCGGTGAGGTGGCGCCCGGATCGGGCGGGGCCGGGGGCGGCAACTGGTGGGACCAGTACGCGATCGGGGGCATCGGCACCTCGGCGCTGGACATCCTGCGCAGCACCGCCATGACGGCTCCGGCAGGCCCGGCAGGCCCGGCGGCCTCGGTGGGGAAGCGCGCGACGGCGGCGGCCAGGGGCGCGGCGGGCCCGGAGGGACGGCGGGCGCGGTCGTACGGCCACGTGCCGTACCGGGCGGTCGGGCCCTCCAGGCTGCCCGAGTTCAGGTTGCCGTACGAGCTCCGGCTGAGCCCCCACCTGGACGGCGCCCGGGAGCGCGTGGTCGAGTGGGCGGAGCGGATGGGACTGCTCTCGGCGGAGCCGGGCGCCCCCGCGTCCGGCATCTGGGACGCCGCGTCGATGCGCGACTACGACCTCCCGCTCTGCGCGGCCGGCATCCACCCGGACGCCACGGCCGACCAACTCGACATCGCCTCGGCCTGGTTGGCCTGGGGCACCTGGGCCGACGACTACTACCCCCGGGCCTTCGGGCACACCCGTGACCTGGGCGGCGCCAAGGCCGCCAACGCGCGGCTGTCGCTGTTCATGCCAGTGGACGGCACTCCCGCACCGGAGCCCGCCAACGCGCTGGAGCGCGGCCTCGCCGACATCTGGGAGCGCACCGCCGGTCCGATGACCGTCGAGGCCAGGGGCCGGTTCCGGACGGCGGTCGAGGCGATGCTGGACAGCTGGATCTGGGAGCTGGCCAACCAGATCCAGAACCGGATCCCGGACCCGGTGGACTACCTGGAGATGCGCCGCTCCACCTTCGGCTCCGAGCTCACCACGAGCCTCTCCCGCCTCGGCCACGGGGAGTCCGTGCCGCCGGAGGTGTACGACCACGGCTCGATGCGCGCGCTGGAGAGCTCCGCGATGGACTACGCGTGCATGATGAACGACCTCTTCTCGTACCAGAAGGAGGTCGAGTACGAGGGCGAGCTGCACAACACCGTCCTGGTGGTGCAGAACTTCTTCAACTGCGACTACGAAGCGGCGGTCCGGATCGTCGACGACCTGATGCACTCGCGGCTGGACCAGTTCCAGCACGTCGCGCAGAAGGAACTCCCGGTCATGTACGCGGACTTCGGGCTGGAGCAGGCGGCCCGGGAACTGCTCGACGGATACGTGGGCGAACTGCAGAACTGGCTCGCGGGCATCCTGGGTTGGCACGAGGGCTGCCGGCGGTACGGGACGGCCGACCTGGAGCGGCACTTCGGCGCGGGACGGGACCTGGCGGAGGCCTCGGGGGCCCGGAGGGCGGCCACGGCGGCGGCCGCCGAGGCGCGTACGGGTCCGGCGGGTCCGGCGGGGCCGGTGGGTCTGGTGGCGCCCTCGGTGCCCACGGTCGCGGCGATGCCCCCGGTACCGCTCGGCCCGACCGGCCTGGGGACGGCCTCACTGCGCCTGTCGGCCGGCGGCTGACGTTGCGGGGGCGTACCCGCGCGGGCCATCCCGTGCGGGTGCGCCGCGTCGTGGCTAGGCTGGCGAACCGGGGGTGGCACGCGCCCTCCCGGCGCGCGCACTTCGCCACACACGAGGGCAGAAAGATGGCTGCGCTACCTGAGGGCACACCCTGCTGGGCCGACGCGATGTTCACCGACCTGGAGGGCGCGAAGGCCTTCTACGGCCACGTACTGGGCTGGACCTTCGGCGAGAGTTCGTCGGAGTTCGGCAACTACACCCAGGCGTACTCGGGCGGCAAGGCAGTCGCCGCGATCGTGCCACCGATGCCCGGCGCGGAGGCCAAGTCCACCTGGTGCCTGTACCTGGCCTCGCCGGACGCCGGAGCCACCGCGGCGCGGATCCGCGCCAACGGCGGGGAGGTGGCCATGGGGCCGCTGCAGGTCGGCGACTTCGGCACGATGGTGCTCGCCAAGGACCCGGCCGGCGTGGTGTTCGGGGTCTGGCAGGCCGGGCGGCACGAGGGCTTCGAGAAGCAGGGCGAGCCCGGCGCCTACAGCTGGGCCGAGCTGGTGACCCGTGAGCCCGCGAAGGCGGACGCCTTCTTTCCGGCCGTGTTCCCGTACGGCGTGCGGAAGATGGAGGGCGGGGACTTCGACTACCGGCTGTTCCAGGTCGGGGATCGGCCGGTGCTGGGCCGGATGGGCGCGGAGGGCGACTTCCTGCCGCCCGAGGCGCCCTCGTACGTCAGCATCTACTTCGCGGTGGACGACACCGACGCCGCGATCGGACGGCTGACGGAGCGCGGAGGCAAGGTGCACTTCGGGCCGATGGACAGCCCGTTCGGCCGGTTCGCGGCGGTCGGCGACCAGCAGGGCGCGGCCTTCGGGCTGATCGACCTCGGACGGACGGTCGGCGATCAGCCGAAGACGGTGAAGGCCTGACGGGCGGCGGATCGGCGTGCTGAACGACGGGACGACCGAGGGGAGTTGCTGATGGATGAGCGCGAGGAACTCGTCGAGACGCTGGACAAGCACCGCGGCCTGCTGCGGCGCACCGTCCGGGACCTCACCGACGCGCAGGCGGCCGAACGCACCACGGTCAGCGACCTGAGCCTCGGCGGACTGATCAAGCACGTGGCGGCGGTCGAGGCGCGCTGGGCGCGGTTCATCACCGGCGGCGCGGAGGCGATGCGGGGCAGGGAGGGCGAGCACGGCCCCGGCGAAGCGGAGGCCTGGGCGGCCCAGTTCCGGATGGCGGAGGGCGACACGCTTGCCGGACTGCTCACCGAGTACGAGCGGGTGGCGCACGAGACGGACGAGCTGATCCGGACCCTGCCCGACCTCGGCCTCGCCCATGAGCTGCCGGCCGCGCCCTGGTTCCCGCCGGGGACGGCCTGGTCGGCCCGGCGGGTGGTGCTGCACCTGATCGCCGAGACCTCGCAGCACGCCGGGCACGCGGACATCATCCGGGAGTCGCTGGACGGGGCGAAGACGATGGGCTGAGCGGGACCGGGCCGGTCGGGTGGCGCTGCTGGGGGCGGGTGGACGCCCCCCGCCACCAGGCGGCTCGACGCTTCAGGGCAACTCGACGCCGAGGAGCTCGCGCAGCGCCCGACCGCCGTCCGGAGTGACCCGAAGCGCCCGGCCGGAGCCGATCCGCTCCACCCAGGCACGGTCCAACGCGGCCCGGCAGAGCGCCGCGCCCAGCGCCCCGCCCAGGTGCGGGCGGCGCTCCGTCCAGTCCAGGCAGCCGCGCACCACCGGGCGCCCGCCCGGACGGCCCGAGCGCGGCGGCAACTCGATCGCCTGCGCGGCCAGCCAGTCCCGGCCGCGCTCGGTGACGGCCAGCCCGCCCTCCTCGGTGACCAGGCCGCGAGCGAGCAGCGCGTCCGACACGGCGACGCCGAGGCGGCCGGCCAGGTGGTCGTAGCAGGTGCGGGCGCGGGCCTCGGCGCTCAGTCGGGTGGCCTCGCCGAGGGTCCGGGGTGCGGTCGTGCGGCCGGGGCCGGACTCGGCGAAGACGGTGAGGTCCTCGATCAGCGTGGCCACCGCGGGCGTGGCCAGCTGGACGTACCGGTGCCGGCCCTGCCGCTCCTCGGCCAGCAGCCCGCCCGCGATCAGCCGGGACAGGTGCTCGCTGGCCGTGGACGGCGCGACGCGCGCGTGCCGGGCCAGCTCGCCGGCGGTCCAGGCGCGGCCGTCGAGCAGCGCGGTGCAGATGGCGGCGCGGGTGGGGTCGGCGAGCAGGGCGGCGAAGGCGGCTAGCGTCATGCCTCCATGGTCGGGCCACGGGGGCGTGTTCGAGGGACTGAGCGCGGGTGGGGCCGAGTGCGGAAGGTCTGGCGCGGCCGGGTGCGGAGGTTCAGGCGCGGCCGCGTGCGGGGGCCGGGGCGGTCGCCGGGGCGGGGCCGCGTGGGGGAGCGGAGCCGGGGACATGCCTCCAGGATCGCCCCGGCACGGTTCGGCCGGCGCCGAAACGACCCGCGGCCACGATGGCGGCATGAGCGAAACCACGGCGGTCGCCGGCCCCGCGACCATGACCTTCTCCCGCTACGACGACGTCACGGCGGCGCTGGCCGACCCTGCGCTGGTCCCGCCGCCCGCCGAACCCGCGGCGCCCGGCGCCGCCCCCGGCACGGTGGCCTGGCTGCGCTCCACCGTCGCCCGGTTCAGCTCGGGTGCGCCGCACGACCGGCGCCGGGCGCTGGTGCTGGCCGACCTGGAGCGCCTTGACCCGGACCGGCTGCGGGTGGCCGCGGCCGCCGGCTTCGAGCCCGACGTCCGGCTGCGGGTGGTCCGGGTGCTCGCGGCGGAGCTCGGCCTGGCCGACCCGGAGGCGGTGGCGCGGGACGTCGCGACCGTCTCCCGGGCGTACTTCGCCGACGGCCCGCACTCCCCGGCGGAGGACGCGGCGGTCACCCGGCTGCTGCCCGCGATGGGGGACGGGGACGAGGAGACCGCCGCGAACCGGATCGGCCTGCTCGTCCAGGCCTGCGACGCCACCGCCGCCCTGGTCGAGGGCGCCCGTGGGCACGAGGACGGTCTGGCCGGCGTGCTGCGCGCGGACCCGCCGATCCGGACGATGCGTCGGCTCGCCGTCCGGGCGACCGCGCTCGGCGAGGTCGTGGTACCGGCCGGGACGCTCGTCCTGCTCGACATCCAGGCCGCCCAGTCCGGCGCGCCCGAGGGTGTCGCGCTCACCTTCGGTGCACCGCCCAGGAGTTGCCCGGGCCGCTCGCAGGCCCTGGTCATCGCCGAGGGCATCCTGTACGGCGCCTCCGATCCGGCGGACACCGATGCGTCCGCTGCTGCGCCGCCGTTCGTGCGGGACCTCGGAAAGGGTGAACTCGCCGCGCTGGTACCGGCGATGGTCGACCACGTGCTCGCGCTGGCGGCGGGCTGGACGGCCTGGGACGGTCGCCCGATCGTCAACGCCGACGGGCGGACCTACGCCCCGCACAAGGCGGTTCGCCGCATCGCCGACCATCTCCTGGACCACCTGGCCGAGTTGGAGGCCCGACTGGCGGGCCGGCCGACCGAGCCCGACCACTGGCACGCCTCCGGCGCCACCACCCCCGCCGACCTCGCCCCGTTCACCATCGCCGACCTGGACGAGGCCCGCAGCCGACTGATCCGGCTGGCCGCGATCTGGTCGCAGCGGATCGCCGCGCTGCCGGACGAACGGCTGGACGACTCGCCGGGGACGGGCTGGAGCTTCCGGGAGCTCGTCGGGCACGTCGCCGAGGCGGGGTACTACTACGCGGAATCGGTCGGGAGCACGTCCTGCGCGACCGCCGACCCGGTGGGCACAACCGCCGACCCGGCCGGTGTCGCCGGAGACCGTACGAACGACCCGACGGAGACGACCCGATGACCCCCTTCGCCGCCCTGCACCACCGCCCCGGCCGCCCGCTGCTGCTCCCCAACGCCTGGGACCACGCCTCGGCTCTCGCCCTCGCCGCCCAGGGCCACCCCGCGATCGGCACCACCAGCCTGGGCGTGGCGGCCGTCGCGGGCTTGCCCGACGGCGCCGCCGCCACCCGCGAGGAGACCGTACGGCTGGCGCGCCGGCTCGGGTGCGCCGACTTCCTGCTCAGCGTCGACGTGGAGGCCGGTTTCAGTGACGACCCGGACGAAGTCGCCGAGCTCGCAGTGGAGTTGGAGGCGGCCGGGGCGGTCGGCATCAACCTGGAGGACGGTCGGGCGGACGGCTCGCTGACCCCGTCCGCCCGTCATGCCGCGAAGATCGCGGCGGTGAAGGCGGCCGTGCCGGAGCTGTTCGTCAATGCCCGCACCGACACCTACTGGTGCGGGCAGGATGACCCCGAGACGGAGGCGCTCCGGCGCCTGGAGGTCTACCAGCAGGCGGGCGCGGACGGCGTGTTCGTCCCCGGACTGTCCGATCCGGCGGCCATCGGCCGGCTGGTCGGCGCGCTCGCCGTCCCGCTCAACATCCTCTGGACGCCGGCCGGCCCGGGCCTCGCCGAGCTGGCCGCGCTCGGGGTGGCCCGGGTCAGCCTCGGCTCACTGCTGTACCGCGCGGCACTGGCGGCGGCGGTGGCCACGGCGGCGGCCGTCGCGGTGGGCGAGCCGGTCGGTTCGGTGCCGGGGTATGCGGAGGTGCAGGCGCTCAGCGGGAGTTGAGCACCCCTAGGGCAAAGGCGCCTGCCCATGGGGGAGTTGATCCCCCGAGGGGAGCCGAGTCCCCCGGGGGGAGCCGAGTCCCCCGAGGGGAGTCGAGCCCCCCGAGGGGAGTCGAGCCCCCCGGGGGGCCGGCGTCCTCAGGCCTGGCGGCTGGCGGCCAGAGCCGCCTCGACCCCGTCCAGGATGACGTTGACGCCGCGGGCGAAGCTGCTGTCCCGGCCCGCGGCGACCTCGTCCGGAACCTCGGTGGTGTACAGCCGGTGCAGCCGGGGGAAGTCCTTGGTGGCCTCGATGACGGCGGGCAGCAGCTGGTTCATCCACTCCTGCTCGTCCTGGCCGCTGCGGGCCAGCGCGTTCACCCAGGAGGCCTCCACGGCGGCGGTCCCGATGGTGTAGCCCATGACCGCGCTCATCGCGTCGTTCGCCTGGCCGACCTCGAAGCCGGCCGTCTCCAGCACGGCCAGCAGGGCGTCGGAGAGCCGCATCCAGTTGGGGCCGAGGTAGATCATCCCGACGTCGCCGATCACCGAGACCATCCACGGGTGGCGCATGATGGCCGCGCGCATGCTCTCGGCGCACTCCATGACCGTCGCGCGCCAGACCTTCGGGTCCTCGGAGCCCTCGGCCCGGGGCTGCGGGAGGGTGCCGAAGACCTGGTCGACGACCAGGGCGAGCAGCTCGTCCTTGTTGGCGACGTGGGTGTAGAGCGAGGTCGCGCCGGCGTTCAGTCGGGCGGCGAGCTTGCGCATGCTCAGCGCCTCGATGCCGTCGGAGTCCAGCAGCGCGAAGGCCTCGGCGACGATCTGCTCGCGGCTGAGGGAGGGCTGCTCCCTCCGTCGCTGGGGCCGGTTCCACGGCAGGGGGATGCCCGGGGTCGTACCGTCCTCTGATTTGGCCGCCATGTGGGCCCTCCTCACCAGTCGTCCGGACCCGGTCCGGTCCGGCGCAGCCCGCAGCGGCTGCTGCGAACAGTGTACGGCGATGCGAACGGTGTGCGGAGGTCGAACGGTGTACGCGGTTGCGAACAGTGTGCGGTGTCCGTACAGTGTTCGGAGCGGCGCACACCGTACCCCAGGGGACGGAGGTCGGTGTGCCCGCGCCGACTTCCGCGCGGCCGACGGCCCGCGCCCGATCCGGAGTTCATCCGCAGTCCAAAGGGGGAAACGCCGTGGAACGTCATCCACAGCGCTGGCTCATCCTGGTCGTGCTCTGCCTGAGCAGCCTGGTGCTGGTGATCGACAACATGGTGCTCACGGTGTCCATCCCGCCGATCGCGGAGGACCTCAAGGCCGGGGCGCAGGACATCCAGTGGATCATCGACTCGTACATCCTGGTCTTCGCCGGCCTGCTGCTCACCTCGGGCAGCCTCTCCGACCGCTTCGGACGCAGGAAGGTGATGATCGTCGGCCTCGTGCTGTTCGGTGCGGCCTCACTGGTCGCGGCGTACGCCGGAAGCCCCGGTGAGCTGATCGCCGGGCGCGTCCTGATGGGCGTCGGCGGTGCGCTGGTCATGCCGAGCACGCTCTCCATCCTGATCACCGTCTTCGACGACGAGGAGCGCCCGAAGGCGATCGCCGCCTGGACCGCGGTGGCCATGATCGGCCTGGTCGGCGGTCCGGTGCTGGGCGGCGCGCTGATCGCGCACTTCTGGTGGGGCGCGGTCTTCCTGCTCAACGTGCCGATCGCGGCGGTCGCCATCCTCGCCGCGGTGCTGCTGATGCCGGAGTCCAAGGGGCCGTGGCGCCGTCCCGACCTGCTGGGCATGGTGCTGTCGATGATCGGCATGGCGGCCCTGGTCTGGTCGATCATCGTGGTGCCCCGGGACGGCTTCACCAGCCCGAGCACCCTCGGCGCGCTCCTCCTCGCCGTGGCCGCGCTGGTCGGCTTCGCCGTCCGGCAGGTCCGCACCGACTCGCCGATGGTGCCGCTGAAGCTGTTCCGCAACCGGGTCTTCACCGGCGCCAGCTTCTCGCTCGTCCTGCTGACCTTCGCCACCGGCGGACTGATGCTGGTCCTCACCCAGTACCTCCAGTTCGTGCTGGAGTTCTCGCCCACCGACACCGGCCTCGCCTTCATCCCGCTGGCCATCGCCTCGCTGGTGTTCAACGCGCTGGGCGCGGTGCTCGGCAAGAAGGTCCCGGCGCGGGTGCTCACCTCGATCGGCATGCTGATCATCGCGGGCGGCTTCGGGCTGCTGGCCACCCTCTCGGTCGGCGACGGCTTCACCAAGGTCGCCCTGGCCATGCTGGTGCTCGGCATCGGCTCCGGCCTCGGCATGCCGGCCGCCGCCAACGCGCTGATGGGCGCCATCCCCAGCGAGCACGCCGGCGTCGGCTCCGCGCTCAACGACACCATCCAGCAGTCCGGCGCGGCGCTCGGCGTGGCCATCCTCGGCACCGTGCTCTCCAGCACCTACACCGGCGCGATGCCCGCCGCCGCCCCCGAGGCCGCCCGCCACGACATCACCGGTGCGCTCGCGGTGGCCGGCTCCACCGGGGACGGCGGGCTGGTCGCGGCCGCCCGGGAGGCGTTCAACACCGCCACCTCCACCACCTTCACGGTGGGCGGTCTCGCGGTCGTCGCGGCCGCGGCACTCACCCTGGTGCTGATGCGCGACGGGCGGAAGGGCCCCGACGCGGGGGTCGAGGGGCCGGCGGAGCCCGCGTCCTCGCCGGTCGGCTGACCTCCCCCCTCCGGGCCGATGGCCCCGGCCGCCCCACCGCGGCCGGGGCCATCGGCGTGCGCGCGTCCCCGGCCCGCGGCGCGTAGCCTCACGCCATGCACTCGTCCTCGGCGTACCAGGAGCGCGCGTCCCGGCTGCCCGGCGCGGTCGTGTGGACGAAGCGCGCCGTCGGGCGTACGGGCGCGGCCCGGGTGCCCGTTCCTACAGCCACCCTGCCTGCCCGTGCGGCGCCCGCCCTGCCTGCCCGTGCGGCGCCCGCCCTGCCCGTCCGTGCGGCGCCCGCCCTGCCCGTCCTGCCCGACGGCTGCATGGACCTGCTGTGGACGGAGGGCCGGCTGCTGGTCGCCGGACCGGACAGCCACGCCTTCCACCCCGACCCCGCACTGCGCGGCCCGTGGGCGGGCGTACGCTTCCACCCCGGCGCCGCCCCCGCGCTGCTCGGCGTACCGGCCCACGAACTCCTCGACCGCCGCGTCGAGTTGGCCGACCTGTGGCCGTCCTCCGCGGTCCGGCGTCTCACCGAACGCATCGACGCCGCTCCCGATCCGGCCGCCGCACTGGAGGCCCTGGCCCTGCGGCTGGCGGCCGAGGCCCGGCCCGAGGACCCACTGGTCCGCGCCGTGGCCGCCTCGCTCGCCGCCGGACGCTCCGTCGCCGCGACGGCCGAGACGGTCGGCCTCGGAGCACGCCAACTCCACCGCCGCTCGCTGGCCGCCTTCGGCTACGGTCCCAAGACCCTCGCCCGGATCCTGCGCATGCAGCGCGCCCTGGCCCTCGCCCGCGGCGGCGTCCCGCTGGCCGACACGGCGGCCCGCACCGGCTACGCGGACCAGGCCCACCTGGCCCGCGACGTACGGCAGTTGGCGGGCCTGCCGGTGACCGCGCTGCTGCGCTCCTAGGGGGTGTCGCCCTGGCTCGCCCGCAGGGGCGCGAGCAGATCCACCCCGTTGCCGTCCGGATCGTGCACCACGGCGTACCGCTGTCCCCAGAAGGCGTCCCACGGCGCCAGCTCCCCGTGGTACCCGGCGCCGGTCAACTCCCCGTACAACGCGTCCACCCCCGCAGGGCTCCCGCAGTGGAACGCCAGCGCCGTCCGGGTGCCGCCGCTCGGCGGCCGCCAACCGGGATGGAACGACCGAATGGTGGCCTCGGCATCGAGCACCAGCAGCGGCCCGCCCGGCAACTCGCCCTCGACGTGCGGCTCCCCCTCCGCCCCCTCGGGAAACCCCACCCCCAACCGCCGGTAGAAGGCAACCGACGCGGCCACATCCGAAACGGCCAACCCGACGAAGGCGAACCGCGGTACACGTGTGCTGTCCATGCCCGCCACGCTAGACACCTGCCGCCCACCCGGTCTTGAACGAATCGGACACCCACCGCCGCCCGCAGCCCCGGGCGCACGGGAGGTCGGGCGGGCGGTCTCCGCCGTTCCGGGCCTGACGGGCCACGTCACGGCCCCGGGGCTCAGCCGCCGCCGTAGGTGCTCTGGGTCACGGCGAAGACGTTGCGTCCGCCCGTGGTCTCCTGCAGCGACCACAGCAGGTCGGGGTTGGTGGCGTCCTCCCAGTAGGAGAGGCTCTCGCCGCCGCTCACCCAGGCGAAGGTCGAGGGGCCCGCGGTCGGGGTCCAGTAGTAGAGCTGCTTCTGTCCCGAGGAGTTGAACCACCACCGGCCGTTGTGGGAGGCCACCCCGTTGAGCCTGTACCAGGGCAGCTGGAGGGCCTGGCTGGCGGTCGTCGTCGCGGCGAACGTCGTCGCCCCGGTCGCGAACGGGAAGCGGACGGCCCTCGACGGGCGGTTGGGGTAGTCGGTGCAGCCCGACTGGCAGGTGTACTCCGTCATCACGATCGACTTGCTGACCCGGTCGAGGGAGACCGAGGACCACACCAGCTTGTCGGCGGCGGTGGTCTGCGCGGTGATCGTGCCGACCTGGGGCAGCACGTAGGCGTAGTTGTGGGCGTAGTAGGTGGTGCCGGACTGGCGGCCGATCTGGTCGGCGGTGCCACCGGTGTCGGTGTTCAGGATCTTGCGCATGTCGAAGACGCGCATCCCGCGCCCGGTGTCGGCGACGTAGAGGTAGTCGCCGTACCAGGAGACGCCGCCGGCGTGGATCGGGATGTCCTTGAAGTCCGGCGCTGCCGCGGTGCCGGTCGGCTCCACGAGGAGGATCTTGCGGTAGGTGTTGGGGTAGGTGGCGTCCCAGTCGGCCAGGGTGATCCGGCTGCGCTGCTGGGCGCCGTCGCAGCCGTCCTTGGTGTACCAGCTCACCAGCACGAGCTGGTGGCCGTCGTAGTTGCCGCTGTTCGCCGTCCCCACGGCGTCCCGGCTCGTCGTGATGCCCTGCGGGACGCTCTGGCAGTCGGAGTTGTCGCCGTCGTCGAACCGGAAACCGGTGGACAGGCCGGCGACGGAGAAGGACGAGGGGAGCGCCTGCCGGGTGTGGTTCGCGTTCTCCATCACCGTGTGCACGGCGGAGGTGCCCAACGTCGTGACGAGGGCCGAGTTGAGCGTGTCGAACCGGTGGTAGTCCGCGGTGAGGGTGTAGTCGGACGCGGTCAGGGCCGTCGGCGCCGTGGCGGCCGCCGCCGGAGGCGCCCCGGCGAGCGCGCCGGTGACGAGCAGGCCGGCTGCCAACACCGTTCGTGCCGCGGTTCTGATGTGACGGATCATCAAGGCTTGCCTCTCCGTGTGAATGGATCAACGGGGCCACTCACGCTAGGGGCGCTCTGAGCATGTCCGCAACACCCCGAGGCGGCCGGGGCGGCGCCCGAAGCCGCTGCCGCTCGGCCGAACGCCAGCACCTCGACCGCCTGCTCCGTCGGCTCCGTACCGCGCACGTTCCCGCCCCCGGCCCGGCGCAGGACCCGGAAGTCATCGGGAAGCGGGGGCGGCAGTGGCCTCCAGCGTCTTCCGGATCGTCCGGACTCCCTGGTCGACCATCGCGGCGATGGGCTCCGCCAGGCCGTGCGGCTGCACGTCGGTGATCCAGACGAAGCGGCTGCGGACGCCGGCTTCGGCGAACACCTGCGTGGAGGCGTGGTGGTGGAGGACGTTCAGGGAGCCGCCCCCCACCGCGTAGGCGATGCGCCGGGCGCCGTCGCCCAGCGAGACGATGAGCTCGCGCACCACCGTGCCGTCCTCGAAGGTCACCACTCGGACGTCGCCTTCGACGCGGGTGTCGGTGACGAAGCCGGGGGCGAGTCTGCGGTGGACCTCACCCCAGTCGCGGATCGCTGCCCAGACCTCTTCGGGGGTGGCGTCGATCGGGACGGCTCGGTGGATGGTTGCCACGGGGATTCTCCGTTCGTCTCGGACGGTCAGTTGGTGGCGGTCGTGGCGGGGATCAGGCAGAAGGGGCCGCCCTGGGGGTCGGTGAGGACGACCCACTGACCCTCGCCCGGCTGGAAGGCGGGCCGGGAGGTTCCGAGGGCGAGCAGTTCCTCGACCGCGCGGTCCAGGTCGGGGACGGTGAAGTCGAGGTGCAGGCGGGTGCTCCCCTCGGGCCACCCCGGCGTCCGGTAGCCCTCGACACGGCCGCCACCTCGGCCACACCCCGACCGCCCTGCGCCGCCTGCTGGCACCCGGCGAACGGGACGAGGATCGGCTGACAGTCGGATGACGGGTTGCAGCGGGTCCGAGCAAAAATCGGGACCACGGAACGACGAAGGCCCGGGCCGCGTGATGCGGTCCGGGCCTCCGTGAAGGCGGAGAACACGAGATTCGAACTCGTGAGGGGTTGCCCCCAACACGCTTTCCAATTCTCCCGAACGCTGTTCGTCGGGGTTCACACCCGTCCTGACCAGTGGCGGAGCGAACCGCTGGGCGGCGGCCGAACCCGGCTGGACGGGGGTGAATGAGACCAGAACTGAGACCGGGGCGTGTGTCTCTCTGGTCGTCTCAGGCTCTACTTGCCGTAGTGGTAACGGCATGCGATGACGCACAGGGTGTCGGCCTGCTCGTCAAGGATGTAGACCAGGCGGTGTTCCTGATCGATCCGGCGGGACCAGGCCCCGGCGAGCTCGTGCCGCAAGGGTTCGGGTTTGCCGATGCCCTCGTTGCCGTTTCGGCGGATGTCGTCGATCAGCAGGTTGATGCGCTTGAGAAGGCGGCGATCGTCGGCCTGCCAGGACAGGTAGTCGCTCCAGCCGCGCTCGGTGAACTGGACCTTCACGCGCTCTGCTCGGTGAGGTCTTCGGGGTCGATCAGTTCGCGGGTCACCGCACGGCCCTCCCGGTACTCCTGCAGGGAGCGGCGGAGGTGGTCGGCGTTGGCCGGGGAGCGCAGCAGGTAGTCGGTCTCGCGGAGCGAGGCGTACTCGGCCAGCGAGACGACGACCAGAGGCTCGTGGCCGGCGCGTGTGATGACGAGCTCTTCGGCGTCGCTCTCGACGGCATCGAGCGCGGCGGCGAGATTGCCGCGGAGCTCGGTGGCACTCATCGTCTTCATGTTGTACAGAATAACGTACATCGATTGAGCGGGCCAGAGAGTAAACGACGAAGGCCCGGGCCGCTGAGCGGTCCGGGCCTTCGATCAAGGCGGAGGATACGAGATTCGAACTCGTGAGGGGTTGCCCCCAACACGCTTTCCAAGCGTGCGCCCTAGGCCTCTAGGCGAATCCTCCGAGGGAGAGCTTAGTACATGTTTCGGGGTGCTCGCGACCACCTATCCCGCAGGCGGGAGGGTGGGGGTGGCCTGTGGATCGTCGGGCCGCGGATCCGGTAGTGTGGGGGTCAGCCCCTCGTGTGGCGTCATCTCTCTGAACCCCCCCAGGGCCGGAAGGCAGCAAGGGTAGGAGGGCTCTGGCGGGTGCACGGGGGGTCTTTGCGTTCCCGGAGCCCGGTGGGGGTGAGGGGCGACGCGTTTGTCGGCCCGTCCCGATATCGTCGGTGGTGTGTCCCTAGCCCTGTACCGCCGCTACCGCCCCGAGACCTTCGCGGAGGTCATCGGGCAGGAGCACGTGACCGCCCCGCTCCAGCAGGCCCTGCGCAACAACAGGGTCAACCACGCGTACCTGTTCAGCGGGCCGCGCGGCTGTGGCAAGACGACGAGCGCGCGCATCCTGGCCCGTTGCCTCAACTGTGAGCAGGGGCCGACGCCGACGCCCTGCGGGGAGTGCCAGTCCTGCCGGGACCTCGCGACCGGCGGGCCAGGGTCGATCGACGTGATCGAGATCGACGCCGCCTCGCACGGTGGTGTGGACGACGCGCGCGAGCTGCGCGAGCGGGCGTTCTTCGCGCCGGTGCACAGCCGGTACAAGATCTTCATTCTGGACGAGGCGCACATGGTGACCTCGGCCGGTTTCAACGCGCTGCTGAAGGTGGTCGAGGAGCCGCCGGAGCACCTCAAGTTCATCTTCGCGACCACCGAGCCGGAGAAGGTGATCGGGACGATCCGGTCCCGGACGCACCACTACCCGTTCCGGCTGGTTCCGCCCGGCACGCTGCGCGACTACCTGGCGGAGGTGTGCGGCCGGGAGGAGATCCAGGTCGAGGACTCCGTGTTCCCGCTGGTGGTGCGGGCGGGTGCCGGGTCGGTGCGCGACTCGATGTCGGTCATGGACCAGCTGCTGGCCGGGGCTGCGGAGAGCGGCGTCACGTACCAGATGGCCACGGCGCTGCTCGGGTACACCGACTCCGCGCTGCTGGACGAGGTGGTGGACGCCTTCGCCGCGCACGACGGGGCGACGGTGTTCCAGGTGATCGACCGGGTGGTCGAGGGCGGGCACGACCCGCGCCGCTTCGTCACCGACCTGCTGGAGCGGCTGCGCGACCTGGTGATCCTGGCCACCGTGCCGGACGCCGGGGAGAAGGGGCTGATCGACGCCCCGGCCGACCGCGTCGCGGTGATGCAGGCGCAGGCGGACGCGTTCGGCGCGGCCGAGCTGAGCCGGGCCGCCGACCTCGTCAACACCGGGCTGACCGAGATGCGCGGCAACGCGGCGCCCCGGCTGCAGCTGGAGCTGATCTGCGCCCGGGTGATGCTGCCGGGCGCGTACAGCGACGAGCTGTCGCTGCAGGCGCGGCTGGACAAGCTGGAGCGGCGGGCCGCGGCGGGCGGGTTCGCCGCGCCGCTGGCGGCTCCGGTGGGCATGCCGACGGCGGCTCCGATGGCGGCCGCGCCGGTGGCCGAGGCTCTGGCGGCTCCCGCCCCGATGCCGGCCGCACAGCCCGTACCCGCTCCGCAGCCCGCACCGGCTCCGCAGCCCGCCGCGCCCGCCGGGCCGGCGCCGGGTGCCTGGCCGATCCCGCGTAGCTTCCCACCCGCCGGCGGTGCCCCCGTCGGCGGTGCCCCCGCGGCGCCGCCCGTGGCGCAGCCGCAGGCCGCCCCGGCCCAGGCGCCGGCTCCCGCTCCCGTGCCCGCTCCGGCCCCCGCCCCGGCGGCTCCGGGTGGGAAGCCTTCGGCCTCCGCGCAGCAGGGGGCCGCGCAGGTGCGGCAGCTGTGGCCGCAGATCCTGGAGGCGGTGAAGAACCGCCGGCGCTTCACCTGGATCCTGCTCAGCCAGAACGGCCAGGTGGCCGGGTTCGACGGCAGCGTGCTCCAGGTGTCCTTCATCAACGCCGGCGCCCGGGACAGCTTCGTCGGCAGCAACAGCGACGACGTGCTGCGTTCCGCGCTGGCCGACGCGCTGGGCGTGGACTGGCGGATCGAGTGCATCGTGGACCCGTCCGGCGGCGCCGGAGGCCCGGGTGGCGGTGCGCCGGGTGGCGGCGCCCAGAGTGGCGGTGGCTGGGGAGCCCCGGCCCGTCCGGCGGCCGCCGCGCCGTCGATGCCCGCCCCCGCGCCGACGCCCGTGCAGGCTCCGCCGGTCCAGGCCGCGCCGGCGCCCGTCCAGGTGCAGCCCGCGCAGCCCGCGCCGGTGCAGGCCCCGCCGCCCGCGGCGCCGGCCCGTCCGGTGCAGTCGGTGGCCCCGGAGGACGACATCCCGGAGGCGGACGACCCGGACCTCAAGGAGGACGTGTTCTCCGGCCAGGAGCTGATCATCCGCGAGCTGGGGGCGACGGTGCTGGAGGAGATCCACCACCAGGGCTCCTGAGCGGAGCCCTGAGCGGACCCTGAACCGGGCCCCTTTCCGGGGCCCGGAGCAGCGGGCAGCACGTAGGCTCGGCGGTGACGCACGAAGCACCGCAAGACAGCCGTGACAGCAAGGAGACAGCCGTGTTCCCCGGTGGTGGCCAGCCCAACATGCAGCAGCTGCTGAAGCAGGCGCAGAAGATGCAGCAGGATCTCGCGAAGGCCCAGCAGGAGCTGGCCGAGACGAAGGTGAACGGTACGGCGGGCGGCGGCCTGGTCGAGGCGACGGTGACCGGCGCCGGTGAGCTGGTGGCGCTGACCATCGCCCCGGCGGCCGTGGACCCGGAGGACACCGAGACCTTGGCCGACCTGGTCCTGGCGGCCGTACGGGACGCCAGCCAGACCGCGCAGAAGATGCAGGCCGAGCGCATGGGCCCGCTGACCCAGGGCCTGGGCGGCGGCATCCCCGGTCTGCCGTTCTAACCTCGGCTTCGAGTTCCAGAAGGTCTGAAGTTCAGACGACAGACCCATGTGATTTATGTGGGAGTCGGGCGTCGGGCGCTGTGTCCGACGCCCGATTCGTTGGATGATGGCACCGGAGCACCACCGGCCATCCGGTGCCATCGACGAGCCGGTGCGCCGACCAACCGGCACCACCGACCAACCGGTACCGCCGGACGACCGGCACCACCGACCATCCGAGGGAAGGCGCGACGTTGTACGAGGGCGTGGTTCAGGACCTGATCGACGAACTGGGCAGGCTGCCCGGCGTCGGGCCCAAGAGCGCCCAGCGGATCGCCTTCCACGTGTTGCAGGCCGACCCGACCGACGTGCGCCGGCTGGCGCACGCCCTGCTGGAGGTCAAGGACAAGGTCCGCTTCTGCGTGGTCTGCGGCAACGTCGCGGAGGCCGAGCAGTGCCGGGTCTGCCTGGACCCCCGCCGCGACCTCGCCGTCATCTGCGTGGTCGAGGAGCCCAAGGACGTCGTCGCCATCGAGCGCACCCGTGAGTTCCGCGGCCGCTACCACGTGCTGGGCGGCGCGATCAGCCCCATCGAGGGCGTCGGCCCGGACGACCTGCGCATCCGCGAGCTGCTGTCGCGGCTTGCGGACGGCACGGTCACCGAGCTGATCCTGGCCACCGACCCCAACCTGGAGGGGGAGGCGACCGCCACCTACCTGGCCCGGCTCTGCAAGCCGATGGGCCTGAAGGTGACCCGTCTGGCGAGCGGCCTGCCCGTCGGCGGGGATCTGGAGTACGCGGACGAGGTCACCCTCGGCCGCGCCTTCGAAGGGAGACGACTGCTCGATGTCTGACCGGACGATCAACCAGCAGCCCCACACCCCCCGCCAGCAGTCCCACGGGGAACCGGGGGCACACGCCCCGCACGCAGGGGCACACGCCCCGCACGCGGACGTCCACGCCCCGCACACCCACGGCCACGGTTCGGAGCCGGACGACTTCGCCGTGCAGATCGCCGACTCGGTGGAGAGCTTCGTGCTCGCCGTCACCGAGGTCGCCAAGGGCGACGAGCCCGGCAGCGCGGTCTCGCTGCTGCTCCTGGAGGTCTCGCAGCTGCTGCTGGCGGGCGGCCGACTGGGCGCGATCGAGGACGTCGTCCCGGAGGACCGCTTCGAGCCCGACGCGGGCCCCGAGCCGGACGGCGAGCAGCTGCGCGAGCGCCTCGCCGAGCTGCTCGCGCCGATCGACGTCTACCACGAGGTCTTCGACCCGTACGGTCCGCCGGAGAAGCCCAACGCCTTCCGGATCTCGGACGACCTGGCCGGCGTGGTCAGCGAGCTCCAGCACGGCCTGACCCACTACCGCGAGGGCCGGGTCAGCGAGGCGCTGTGGTGGTGGCAGTTCTCGTACCTCTCCAACTGGGGCACGACCTGTACGGCGGTGCTGCGGGCCCTGCAGTCGCTGATCGCCCACGTCCGGCTGGACAGCCCGATCGGCGCGGTGCCGGACGGCGCGGACACCGACGACGACGGGCTCACCGACGAGCAGCTGGAGCAGCAGGCGGGCGACCTGATGGCGGCCGAGCTCGGTCTGGGCCGCTAGGCAGCAGGTCGCAGCCGGTACAGGAACGTCTGCAGGCGGCCAGGCGGCCAGGCGATAGGCGACCGGCGGCAGGCGACCGGCGACTGGCGACCGGCGGAATTCAGCAATGGCGGGCCCGGATTGTGACGGATGCCTCAGCGCCCGGCCGGAAAAGAAAATCCGGCCGGATCGCCGCCCCCCGATCCGCCGATTCTTCGGAACCGCGCCGAATCGCCCGCAGACCTGACGGCGGAGCCACCCGCACGCCGCTCACGTGCTGAAACTACCGTCTCACCATATGGAAAGCGCCAGTCGGAGCACCCCTGCTCGGTAGACTGACGACGACCGCACCCCCCTCTTCCCAGGGGGGTACGGGGGCCCGTAGCCCCCGGAAAAGACTTCGAGTCGAGGAGCGCACGTGGGCCTTGTCGTGCAGAAGTACGGCGGCTCATCCGTTGCGGATGCCGAAGGCATCAAGCGCGTGGCCCGCCGAATCGTTGACGCCAAGAAGGCCGGCCATGAGGTCGTCGTCGTGGTGTCCGCGATGGGCGACACGACGGACGAGCTCATCGAACTCGCCGAGCAGGTGTCACCGCTGCCTGCCGGCCGTGAGTTCGACATGCTGCTGACCGCTGGAGAGCGCATCTCCATGGCGCTGCTGGCCATGGCGATCAAATCCCTGGGGCACGAGGCGCAGTCCTTCACGGGCAGCCAGGCCGGTGTCATCACCGACTCCGTCCACAACAAGGCGCGCATCATCGACGTGACGCCGGGCCGCATCCGCACCGCCCTGGACCAGGGCAACATCGCGATCGTGGCCGGTTTCCAGGGCGTCTCCCAGACCAGCAAGGACATCACCACGCTGGGCCGGGGCGGCTCGGACACCACCGCCGTGGCGCTCGCCGCCGCGCTCAAGGCCGAGGTCTGCGAGATCTACACCGACGTGGACGGCGTGTTCACCGCCGACCCGCGCGTGGTGAAGAAGGCCCGCAAGATCGACTGGATCGCCTACGAGGACATGCTGGAGCTGGCCTCGTCGGGCTCCAAGGTCCTGCTCGATCGGTGTGTCGAGTACGCCCGTCGCTACAACATCCCGATTCACGTACGCTCGTCCTTCTCGGGTCTTCCCGGGACGATCGTCAGCAATGACAACCCGAACCAGCCCGAAGGGGGCGAGATGGAGCAGGCCATCATCTCCGGAGTCGCCCACGACACCTCCGAGGCCAAGGTCACGGTCGTCGGCGTGCCCGACAAGCCGGGCGAGGCGGCGCGCATCTTCCGCGCCATCGCCGACGCCGAGGTCAACATCGACATGGTGGTGCAGAACGTCTCCGCCGCATCGACCGGCCTGACCGACATCTCCTTCACCCTGCCCAAGACCGAGGGCCAGAAGGCCATCGACGCACTGGGCCGGGTCAAGGAGGGCATCGGCTACGAGTCGCTGCGCTACGACGACGCGATCGGCAAGATCTCGCTGGTCGGCGCCGGCATGCGTTCCAACCCCGGGGTCACGGCGACCTTCTTCGAGGCGCTGTCCGCCGCGGGCGTCAACATCGAGCTGATCTCCACCTCGGAGATCCGCATCTCGGTGGTCACCCGCGCGGATGACGTCCCGGAGGCCGTTCGGGCCGTGCACAGCGCCTTCGGCCTGGACAGCGAGAGCGACGAGGCCGTCGTCTACGGCGGCACCGGGCGATGACCCGGGAGCGGAGCGGGAGCGCCGGGCGATGACCCGGGCACCGGGCCGGGACGCCGGGCGATGACCCGGCGTCCGAACCTCGCCGTCGTCGGCGCCACCGGCGCGGTCGGCGAGGTGCTGCTCGGGCTGCTCTCCCTCCGCCAGGACGTCTGGGGCGAGATCCGTCTCGTCGCCTCCCCGCGCTCGGCCGACCGTACGGCGGTGGTGCGCGGGGAGTCCGTCCGGGTCGTCCCGCTGGCCGAGGAGGCCTTCGAGGGGGTCGACGTGGCGGTGTTCGCCGTCCCCGACCAGGTCTCCGCCCAGTGGGCGCCGATCGCGGCGGCCAAGGGCGTCGTGGTGATCGACGACTCGGCCGTCTTCCGCACTGCCGAGGACGTGCCGCTGGTCGTCCCCGAGGTCAACGCGGCCGCGCTGCGGATCCGCCCGCGCGGGATCGTCGCCAGTCCGGCCGGCACCACCCTCGCGATGATCGCCGTACTCGGCGCGCTGCACGCCGAGTACGGGCTGGCGCAGCTGGTGGTCGCCTCCTACCAGGCCGCCGACGGCGAGGGCCGCGCCGGCGAGGCGGCGCTGCGCGCGCAGACCGCTCTGGTGGCGGGCGCCGAGGTCGGTCGGCAGACCGGTGACCTGCGCGCGCTGATCGCCGATCAGGGTCCTTTCGCCGCCCCGCTCGCGTTCAACGCGGTGCCCTGGACCGGCGGTCTGTGCGAGGGCGGCTGGTCGGCCGAGGAGATGGGCATCCGCGACGAGTCCCGCAAGGTCCTCGGCCTTCCCGCCCTGAAGGTCTCGGCGACCTGTGTCCACATCCCGGTCGTCCGCACCCACGCGCTGGCGGTGCACGCCCGGTTCGAACGGGAGGTCACCCAGGAGCATGCGCAGGACATCCTGCGGGACGCGCCCGGCGTGGTCCTCTACGACGACCCGGCGGCGGGCGAGTTCCCGACGCCGAACGACGTGGTCGGAACGGACCCGGTCTGGGTCGGGAGGGTCCGGCGGGCGCTGGACGAACCGGACGCGCTGGACCTCTTCCTGTGCGGGGACAATCTGCGCAAGGGCGCGGCGCTCAACCTGGTGCAGCTGGCCGAACTGGTGGCGGCGGAGCTGACGGCGGGCCAACCGACCGAGTAGGCATCGGGTTTCCCCACCTGTCTCCCCAGCTGTCCATACCTGTGTCCGCTCCTCGACACAATCTGTCCGGAATCCCGTGGGAATCCCCTGGAGCCCGCTTCCGCCGATGCGGAAGAATGGGCCCCGGGCCGGGCAACCATGACAGGGGATCGAGTGTCCAACGTGCGTGGCGAACGTGATGGTGGGGGCAAGGGCGGGCATCCCGGCGAGAGCCGCGGTGTCCTTCCCGTCGCGCGCCCCGTGGCCTGCGAGTAGGCCGGAAGAAGACCAGATGACGGCGGCCGCACCCGGTGCGGCGGACTCCGGCGCGGGTACCGACGCGGGTACCAGCGAGGACCTGCTCACCGCGACCTACCAGGCGCACTACCGCTCGCTGCTGCGGCTCGCCGCGCTGCTCCTCGACGACCTCTCGACCTGCGAGGACGTCGTCCAGGAGGCGTTCATCCGGGTGCACGCCGCCCGGCGCCGGGTGCGAGAGCCCGAGAAGACCCTGGCCTACCTCAGGCAGACGGTCGTCAACCTGTCCCGCTCCACGCTGCGCCGCCGCATCCTCGGGCTGCGACTGCTGCCGAAGCCCATGCCTGACATGGCCAGTGCAGAAGAAGGTGCCTACGATGCCCTGGAGCGCGACCAGTTGAAGGCCGCGCTACGTGGTCTGCAACGCCGTCAGCGGGAGGTTCTGGTGCTGCGTTACTTCGTGGACATGACGGAGGCGCAGGTCGCCGAGACCCTGGGCATCTCGCTCGGCTCGGTGAAGGCCTACGGCTCGCGTGGACTCGCCGCCCTCCGCGTCCAGATGGAGGCCGGACATGGCTGAGGCGGACGGCGCCTCCGGCCCGAACGGGCCTGACGCCTCCATCCCGAACGCGCCCGTCCCGAACGCGCCCGTCCCGAACGCGCCCGTCCCGAACGCGCCCGTCCCGAACGCGCCCGGCGCCGCGAACGTGCCCGTCCCGAACGTGCCCGGCGCCGCGAACGCGTCGTCGTCCGAGGCGGACTCCCTGACCCCGGAGCTGCCGGACCTCTCCACCGAGGAACGGGCGCTGCGCGAACTGCTGCACGGCGCCGTCTCCGGCATCCAGCCCGCGGCCGAGGCGCTGCCGCGGATCCGCCGGGCGGTGCCCCGCCGCCAGGCCGCCCGGCGCGGTGCCTGGACCGGGGTGGCCGCACTCGCCTTCGTCGTCGCGATCGGCCTGCCCGTCCTGCACGAGGGGGAGCACCTCGGGCTCTCCGGCGGCCCCGGATCGGCGGACGCCAAGAGCCCGGCCGCCACCTCCTCCAGCGGCGTCACCGGAAGCGCCGGTGGCACTGGCGGGGCCTCGCACGGGGACCCGAGCGGCACCGGAGGGGTCACGTCGCCGTCCGGTTCGGCCACGGCCCCGCACACCCCCGGCGGCGGGCTGACGCACACCGACGGCGGCATCGCGCCCTCCGGCACCGGCGGCGCCGACGGCGGCGGCATCGTCCCGCTCTGCACCCGGAAGGACCTCGGCGAGGGCGTCTCGCAGGTCGGCGCGGCCGACGGCACCGGGCGGATCTACGGCTCCTTCACGGTCTACAACGTCTCCGGGCACAGCT
Source organism: Kitasatospora sp. NPDC001132 (assembly GCF_053598415.1). NCBI lineage: Bacteria > Bacillati > Actinomycetota > Actinomycetes > Kitasatosporales > Streptomycetaceae > Kitasatospora > Kitasatospora sp. NPDC001132. Next base: position 85,094 of record NZ_JBSFKF010000013.1, read on the forward strand.
GCCGGCTCGGTGGGCCGGGCTCGGTGGCGGTCACCGCCGTCAGCGGCGGCGACCGCGGCCGCGTCCACTCCGCCGACCACGCCCCGGGCGACCCGGCCGCCGACCTGCCCGCGATGGACGGGGAGCCGCCGGTGCTCGCGCCGCGGGCCGGGTACCGGGTGCCGTTCGCCTGGGTCCCCGAACGGACCTGCACCGGCTCCGGCTCCCTGACCACCCCGGCTTCGAACGGCGTCAACCAGGTGGCCCTGCGCTCGGACGTCCCGGCCGCCGTCGAGCCCGGCGCCCCGGGCTCCGTCACCAGCGACGCGCCCAGCGCCAACCCGCCGGCCTCCTCGTCCCCGTCGGCGGACCCCACCACGGCCCCCAGCCCGAGCGCCAGCCCGACCGGGAACCCGCCCACCACGGCGCCCACCGTGACCATCGCCCACACTCCCGCCCCCGGCAGCCCGGCGGTCGCCACGGCGATCCTGCCCGTGTCGTGCGGCGGCACCGTCTACCGCGGCGGCGTCCAGGGCCTGGGCGGCCCGGCGCCGCAGCCGTCGGGTTCACCGACGGCGGGGTGACCGCCCGGCGGTGACCGGCGGTGACCGGCGGTGCCCGGCGTGCTCGGCGGGTCGTAGCGGGTCGGAGGCCGCCGGGTACGGGGCCCGGGGGGCGGGCCGGGTGTGAGGAGTGGATACCGTGGGGGTGTGTACCGGTTCCTCCTGACTCCGCGCTGGCTCGGCGGCACCGTCGTGGCCGTGGCGGCCGTGGCGGTCTGCCTGTTCCTGGGATCCTGGCAGCTCGGCCGGTTCGAGGACCGGGTGTCCACGCACCAGGAGACCAAGCAGGCGATCACCGCTTCGAGTGATGCCCGGCCGCTCGACGCGCTGCTCAACCAGGCGACCCCGCAGGTGACCACCGAGACCGTCGGCAGGACCGTCACGGTGACCGGCAGCTACGACACCGAACACCAACTGCTCGTCCCCAACCGCGTGGTGGACGGCAAGCAGGGCTACTACGTGCTCACCCCGCTGCGCACCCCCGACGGACACGCCGTCGCCGTGGTGCGCGGCTGGGCGCCCGGAACCCCGGCCGCCGCCGGGCCGCCGCCGGGCGGAGAGGTGACGGTGACCGGGCGCCTGCAGGCCAACGAGGCCGTGGGCAGCAACGGCGCGGTGGCGGGCGGCCTGCCTGCCGGGCAGCTCGGCATGATCAACCGGGCGTCGCTGCTGAACGTGCTGGAGTACGACGGCTGGTACGACGGCTGGGTGGCCGCCGACGACGTGCCCGCCGGGCTGGCCTCCGTACCGAGCGTGCAGCCGCAGGGCGGGGACGGGCTCACCCTGCGCGCCTTCCAGAACCTGGGCTACACCCTGGAGTGGTTCGTCTTCGCGGGGTTCGTCGTCTTCATGTGGTTCCGCCTGGTGCGCCGCGAGGCGGAGGCGGAGCAGGACCGGGCCCTCGGACTGGACCCGGTCCTGGACTGACCGGCGGAGTCCCGCTCCGCCCCCGGCTCAGCGCTTGGTCGGCAGGGCCGGCGCCGGCGTCGGCTTGACCGCCGGCGGGGGCGGCGTCGGAGTGGGCGTCGGGATCGCCGGCTGGGTCGGGAGCAGCGACTGGGTCGGCGAGGACGAGCCGGTGGGCAGCGGCGTCGGGTCGCTGTGGCAGTGGCCGTTGCCGCTGCCGCCGTGGTCGTCGTCGGAGTCGTAGTGGTCGATGTGGTGGTGCACGGTGCGACCGCTCTTCGACCCCTTGGAGCCCTTCGAGCCCGAGGAACCCTTGGAGCCGCCGGACCCCTTCGATCCCTTGGCGAGTTCGACGGTGCCGTCCGGGTCGGTCGGCTCGTACGCCGTCAGCAGCACGGATGTGCCCGCGGCCCCGCCGCCGACCGTGCTCCCCGTGCTCCCCGCGCCCGGTGCGCTCGCCTTGGTCGCGGTGGCGGGCGGTGCTGCGGGCGGTGCGGCGGGCGGTGTGGCAGTGGGTGCGGCGGGCGGTGTGGCGGCCGAGCTCGTGGGCACGACCGCCGAGGGGCTCGGCACCACCGGGCCCGCCGGGGGCGGGCAGGAGGCCTCGTTCTGCTGCGAGCCCGAGCAGCCGGTGAGCACCAGGGCCCCGGCGACCGCCGCCCCCGCGAGCATCAGCAGGCGTCTCACGCCTGCCCTCCGGCGCCGCTCGCGTCGGCCTCCGCCGGCGCCGCGCCCAGGTGCCGCCGGACGAAGTCGATCTCCAGCCGCAGCTGCTTGATCCGCTCCTCCACCACCAGAGACCCGTGCCCCGCGTCGAAGCGGTACACCTCGTGCGGCTTGCCGAGCCGCTCCAGCTGCTCGACGTAGTTGTCGATCTGCCGGATCGGGCAGCGCGGGTCGTTGACCCCGGCGCTGATGTACACCGGCACCCGCACCTGCTCGACGTAGGTCAGTGGCGAGGAGGCGGTGAAGCGCTCCGGGACCTCCTCCGGGGTGCCGCCGAAGAGCGTGCGGTCCAGCGACTTGAGCGCCTCCATCTCGTCGGCGTACGCCGTGTGGTAGTCCGCGACCGGCACGGCGGCCACGCCGAGGGCCCAGCTGTCGGGCTGGACGCCGAGGCCGAGCAGGGTCAGGTAGCCGCCCCAGCTGCCGCCGGTGAGCACCAGCCGGGCCGGGTCGGCGAGCCCGCTGTCGACGGCCCAGGCGCGGACCGCCGCGATGTCCTCCAGCTCGATCAGGCCGACCCGCTCGTGCAGCGCGTCCGTCCAGGCCTGGCCGTAGCCGGTCGAGCCGCGGTAGTTGACCCGGACCACCGCGAAGCCGTGGTCCAGCCAGGCGGCCGGGCCGGCGGCGAAGGAGTCGCTGTCGTGGTGGGTCGGGCCGCCGTGGATCTCGAACACGGTCGGGTACGGGCCCTGCGCGGGCGTCGTCGGCCGCTGCACCAGGGCGTGCACCCGCCCGCCGGGGCCGTCCACCCAGACGTCCTCGACCGGCACCGAACCGGGCGGCACCGTGCCGGGCGCCCGCAGCACGACCGTCCCGGAGGTGGAGCGGACGGCGGAGGGCTCGGCGGCGGAGGACCACAGGTACTCGACGGTGCCGTCCGGGCGGGCGGTGGCGCCGCCGACGGTGCCGCGCGGGGTGTCCAGGCGGGTCAGCAGGCCGTCGGCGAGTCCGTACGAGAACAGCTCGCTGCGCGCCTCGTACTCGTGCTCCACCAGCAGTTCCTCGGCGCCGGGGCGCCACTGCGCGGAGACGTCGCCGGGCAGTTCGCGGCCCTGCTCGTCGCGCAGCGGGAGGGCGGTCTCGACGCCGGTGGCGACGTCCCAGATCATCGGCTCCCAGCGGCCGGTGCGCTGGTGGGCGACCAGCAGGCGGGTGTCGCCCTCGACCGGGGCGAAGCCCAGGCAGGCGACGCCGCGCGGCTCGTCCCGGCCGGTGACCTCGTCCAGCTCGGCGACGGTCTCGACGCCGCCTTCCCCGGTGATCCGGACGACCCGGATCGCGGAGTGCATCGCGTCGCCGTGCTCGGTGTGGTCGATGGCGAGCAGTGTGCTGTCGTGGCTGAGGTCGCCGACGCCGCCGTACTCCTCGTGCCGGTAGATCTCGACCGGCCCGGCGCTGCCGGGGCGGTACAGGTGCAGGGTGGTGCCGTCCTCGTCGGTGGAGCGGCCGACGACCACGGTGCCGTCGCGGCCGAGTGCCAGGCCGGCCGAGTAGGAGGCGGCGAGGCCGGGCACGGCCTCCTCGTCGGGACCGCCCGCGAACGGCTGGCGGCGCCAGACGCCGAACTCGTCGCCGTCGTGGTCGTCGAACCACCAGACCCAGTCGCCGTCGGGGGACAGCTCGGCGTCGGTGGTGCCGTTCGGACGGTCGGTGACCTGGCGGTGGGCGCCGGTGGCGCGGTCCCAGGCGTAGACCTCGTAGGTGCCGGTCGCGTTGGACACGTACAGCGCCCGGTCCGGGGCGTCCTCGGCCCAGTCGGGCAGCGACACCCGGGCCGCCCTGAACCTCTGCTCCCACGCCGGGACGGCGCTCTTCTCCTCGCTCATCCGACCATCCAACCCGATCGGGGGGAGGGAAGGGAACGGGCGGGTGGGCTTCGGCCCGCCCGCCCGGGGTGCCGGCGGGCGCGGTGAAGACCGGCCCGGCGCCGAGGGCATCCGGACCGCGGCCGAACCGGAGGTGCAGGGGGGACCAGGAAGAAGGAGCCCTGGCCGAGCCAGAAGGCGAGTTGGGCGAGCAGGCCGGCGCCGAAGGAGCGGCTGCGGAACAGCCGGGTGTCGACCAGCGGGGTGTCGGCGGTGGCGCCTTGACCGGTGGCGCTGGAGGTGGCGTTCGGGCGCTTGACGGGGGAGCCGGTGGCAGCGCGGCCGGTGACGGACCGGCGGGCGGCGGGGCGCGGCCGACCGGCTGCTGGTCGGCCTCGCCGGACTCGGACTGCTCGCCGAACTCGCAGCAGACCAGCCGCGGTTGTGCGTCCTGGGCGACATCCAGTGGCTGGGCTGGACCGGGCCTCACTGGACGCGCTGCTGCTGGCCGCCCGTCGGTTCCAGGCCGAGGGGGCGTCCTGCTGCTCGCCGCCCGCACCGGCGGGGTGTCCGCGTCCGGGGCCGGCGGCGCCCGCACCGAACTCTCCGCCACCGGCACCCCGGCCCTCAACCCCGGCCGACACCCCGCAGCGCCCCCTCACCCCCAGGGACTCCAGATCGCCCGCCTCGCCGCCCAGGGCCTCACCAACCGCGATATCCGCCGCCCGCTCTTCCTCAGCCCCCGTACGGTCGCCCACCACCTCTACGGGGCCTACCGGAAGCTCGACATCACCTCCCGCACCGGACTCACCACCGTCCTCCGACCGGACCCCGGCCACGACGCGGGTGAACCACGCGCGGGCCCGGATCGGCGGAACGCCACGGAAGGAAGTGCACAGGGCACGGAAGGAGGAAGGTGCTCGGACGGATCCCCGTCGCCGGGTCGGCTGAGGCACGGTCACCCGGTGGGCGGGCACAACGACAGAGGCCCTATCGGATCTCTCCGATAGGGCCTCTGCACTGGGTCGGGGTGGCGGGATTTGAACCCACGGCCTCTTCGTCCCGAATTACGGGCAGGGTGGTCGCTGAGGTCATCTGCGCACGTCAGAGGTGGTGCCAGGGGCGCCGAGGGTCACTGCTGGACGGGGCGGTTGCTGTACTTTGCTGCTGTACAGCGGACGCGCGCCAGTGGCTCGTCAGCGGTCAGGCTTTTTCGGCAAGCCCCCGTGCCAGTGCTCCGTCGGCTCCTTCGCGTCGGCCGCTGGTCGGGCTGGAGTGTCACCAGGGGCGGTAGCCGTTCCGTTCCGGGTGTCTGCCTGGGGCGCACGGGTAGTGGTCGGTTGGGGGCCGGATTCGCTACCCGCGGGCCGGTCGGGTGCGCCGGTTTCACTGCTTCGGGCAGGCGGTCGCGGTTGCCGATGACGGTCGCATCGGTAGCGGGGTGAGGGGTGTGCAGACTGGGGTGGCGAGTCCGATGAGTTCCACCAGGCCTACGCCGCCGGTCGGGGGGAGGAGTGCCGACCAGTTGTTGGCCAGCCAGACGTTGCCGGACTGGTCGAGCTGCACTGCCGTGAGGTGCTGGATCGCTGCGTTGCGGAACCCCTGTGAGGGGGACAGGAACGTGCCGGTGGAGGTGCCGTTCGGGCAGGCGGCGGTGTTCTCGCCGCACAGCAGCCATACGGACGGGGCGCCGAAGCCGGCGACCCATACGCGGTCGGACCCGTCCACGGCCACGGACCAGGGGGCGACCGTGATCGGCAGCTTGTGCTCACCGGCGATGGTTCCATCGGGCCGGATCTCGGTGACGGTGTTGCTGAAGAAGTCGGGCACCCAGACGTTGTTCCTGGAATCGATGGCAAGTCCCAGGGGCCAGCTGAACGAGCTGCTCTTGACGGGCGAGAACGCGGTCGGTTTGAAGTCGGGGCCGATGACGGTGACGCCTCCACCGAACTCGACGTTGGAATCGGGCACGCGCGTTTCGTAGAGTTTGGCGCCGCTGAGGCGGGCGTTGGTGACCCAGGCCCGTCCCTGGCCGTCGATCTGGACGGCGAACGGGTGGTCGAGGCCGCCGCCGGTGATCGTGATCGCCTTCGAGGGGTCGCCGTGCGGGTAAACGATCACGCTGCCCTGGCCGGGCGCGCCTTTGATGCCATAGAAGTTGGCGATCCACACGTTGCCCTTCTGGTCGACGGCGACACCCTGCGGATGGTCGGGGCCGCCGTTCTTCCAGCCCGTGTCGGGCGACAGCGGGGTTCCGGAGGCCGAGTACTTCGAGATCGCGTCGCCCCCGTAGCTGCTCACCCACGCGGAGCCGTCATGGTCGATCGCGATACCCCAGGCCCCGGCCTTCATGCCGCCGCCGCTGATGGGACTCCCAAGGGTGGGGCGGCCGACCGGGTCGAGCACGGTGACGTAGGGGCTCGGGTCCCTGGTGCCGGCCTGCCAGTTGTTGGTCGCCCAGGCGTTTCCCTTGGCGTCGAACGCGATGCGCCCGGGGGCGTAGAGGCCGGTGTCGGTGTAGCGCAGCGCCAGGATCCAGGACGTGGGGGCCGCGGTGAGCGCGGGAGAGAAGGCGTTCGCCGTCTGCGCGAGGGCGTAGAGCTCGGCCGGGGAGAGTGTCGGGTTGTGGACGAGGTTGAGGGCCGCCTGCACCGTGTCGACCGGGGTGGTGCCACCGGGCGGTGTGGCGAGGCGGAGCACGTCCCCGCAGTGCGGGGCGTTCGGCGTCGCGCAGAGCGAGAGCAGGTTGGCGAGCGTGCCAAGGGTGGCGAGTGTCTCGTTGTTGGTGCCGTTGTCCTGGTTCGTGACGACTCCGCCCGGCTTGCCGGTGGCCGGATCGGCGAGGTTGAACGATGTCGCCGCGGCGTTCTGCAGCCCGGGGCTCGGACCGGAGATGCCGTGCTGGTCGCTGAACTGGGCCAAGGCGTAGGTGGCGGCGACGGTGGTGAGTTCGTTGACCTTCACCGCGCTCAGGGCCCGCTGGGGGACGCCACCTCCGGCGCCGATGCCGACGACGGAACGCAGCCGGAGCCCGGGAGTGTCCGCAGGCGCGGCCTCGACGTACAGCACTCCGTCTGTCGGCTGGGCGTAGGAGATGTTGAAGGAGCCGGTCGCGTCGGTTGTGGCGCGGCCCAGTGCCTCGGTTCCCTGGCGGGTTCCGACGAAGAGCGTCACCTGGGCCCCGTGTAGCGCGTTGCCCGCTCCTGCGACTGTTCCCGCCAGTGTGCTCGGGGTGGCGGCGGGAGCGTCTTGCGGGGCGCTGCAGGAGGTCAGAGCGGCGACGAGCGAGGCAGCCGCGGTGGCTGAGACGGCCGCGGTCCACCTTCGTGCACGGCGGGACGTGCCGAGTGCTGACCTGCGAGCGCGCATGATGGGGGTGGTCATCGTTGTAGGACCTTTCAAACAGAGCAGCCCGGCCGGGATGGACCATGGCCTTCACCCGGAGTTCGCCCGATCGGTGCCCAGGCCGCCAGACGTCAGCCGATCGGGATGTTCCTGCAGCCTTGTCGGGCAGCCGGAAGAGCGGCGAAGCGGATCGGGGCGATCATGCGCTCGCGTTCGGCTGCTTCTCGTCCGGTCCGGTTCCTGCTTGCGGCTTCCTCAGCGAGAACCAGCCCACCTTGGCGCCCAGCAGCCAGATCACGCCCAGATACAGGTCCGGGCCCACCTGGCGGATCTCATCGCGCACGCCGCGAGCGACGAGGGATGTTCTGGAGTAGTCGATGACGATGCACTCCTCGCCGTCCAGCCGACTCGGTCCCGGAGCGACCGTGGCGAGGACGGCGAGCGCGTCCAGTGCGGACAGCCGATTGCTCAGGTACCCGCCAGTGCGGTCGAAGACCTTTCCCCGCCACACGGCCAGGCGCACCAACGCGGCGATCGGTCGGGTCACGCCCGTGCCCGCGCCGATGATGGCGGTGCCCTCCATCGGGCCGTCGGGAATGTCACCGGGCGGGCTCGTACGGAAGAGTTCCCCCAGACGATCCTCGTCGGCCGTCAGCAACTCGGCCTCGGTGAGCGTCACGATCATCCTCCAGGTGGTTGCCTTGCCGGCTGCCTACCGCCTTCGCTCCGTCGTTCCTTGAGCAGGCCAGTGAGGTGTCCAACCCCTGGCGGTCCCGCAGCAGGACCGTGGCGTCGAGAGCCCGTCGGCGATCCAGCCAGGTCCGCTCCGCGGGTAGGGGCAACCGACGTGCGATCCGGCTGCCAGCCTTGGCCATGTGTCAACCATGGGCGCTTTGAGTCCGATCCACCTCCGCTGTTGAGCCGAACAGCTGACGGCCGCCGTGAGGAAGGTCGACCCAGCGGGCGTCCCGCAGTCGCTGCTGCGGGACGCCCGTGGGAGGCAGCCGACCTCCTGGTGCTGTGCGTTGGCATGGGAGGCCTTCGGCAGCAGGGCAGGGGAGGGCGTTCCCCAGTGAACTGCTGGGCGGAAGGCCAGATTCGTAGCCGGACTACGGGCCGTAATCCGGCTATGGATCAGATGATCTGGACGCCCGCGCGGGCGGCGAAGTCCCGGACGCCGGCACTTGTTGAGGCTTCCCTGGACGAGGCTCATCTGCGGGCTCAGGTCACCGTTGGTGGGGTCGGTCCATGCGGCAGCTGGCAGGGTGGCGACCTCCTCGGGCGAGGCCGCGCCGGCCGTGGTGCCGACGGTCCGACCCAAGTAACCACTGGTGACCGCACCACCCCTGGCCACCGGCCCATAGGGCCGGCACACCTGAACAGCCGAACGCTTCACCGGCATCCACGCTCGACCCCAACGAGCGTGGATGCCGCCGTATCGGGGCCGCTCGCTGCGGACCACGCCTCGGCCCCGCCAGGTTGCGGTGCCCCTCCCCCCGTATCCGGCAACACGGACCCAGCTCGCCAAGCGGGCCTGCCCCGTCAGGTAGGCGGCCCGACGCGGGCCGGCATCACCGCCGCCGGCTCCGCACGGCCGCAAGGGCACCTTTGACCTCTACGACCAGCGCGAGTCGGTACCGACATCGGCCACCGCCAGCCCCGGCTGGTCGAGCCCGGTCAGGGCCAAGGCAGTGCTGGTCGACCCAGCGGTCTTCCAGGACGAGGACGCGGTCGGGGGCGCGGCGGGGCGAGCAGAGCGAGGCGACGGTCCAGGACTTCTGGCCGGAGCCGTTCGCTTTGCCCTCCACGCCCGCGCCGGCTTCTGAGTCATCGGCGCCCATGAGCACATCGGCAAACACCACGGGGTCTGGCGCGACGTCATGCGCCTTGAGCGCCACAGCCCGGGTGTGACCTGAATCACACCATGGTGTCGGCGAAGTACTTCGGCTCTGCCGGCACTTCCTCAGCATCCACTGCTGGCGGTCGGGGAGGGCCGGAGCGGTTGCTGTACTTTCGTGCTGGCAGATACGCCAGAGGCCCTATCGGATCTCTCCGATAGGGCCTCTGACCTGGGTCGGGGTGGCGGGATTTGAACCCACGGCCTCTTCGTCCCGAACGAAGCGCGCTACCAAGCTGCGCCACACCCCGGTCTTTCTGTTTGTCGCTCCGTCTCCTTCGCGACGAGTAGAACTCTACCGGACGCTCGCCTAGACACGAAATCCGGTTCCGGGCGGGCGTCCGGCGGGGGTCAGCGGGGGGCCGGGGTGAGGGTGAGGAGGGTGGCCTCGGGCGGGCAGGCGAAGCGGACGGGGGTGTAGCGGTTGGTGCCGCAGCCGGCCGAGACGTGGAGGTACGAGCGGTGGCCGCCGGCGGTGTGGGTGGAGAGGCCCTTGACCCGCCGGGTGTCGATGTCGCAGTTGGTGACCAGGGCGCCGTAGAAGGGGATGCAGAGCTGGCCGCCGTGGGTGTGCCCGGCGAGGATCAGCGGGTAGCGGTCGGCGGTGAAGGCGTCGAGGACGCGCAGGTAGGGCGCGTGGACGACGGCGAGGGAGAGGTCGGCGTCGGCGGAGGGGCCGCCGGCGACCTCGCTGTAGCGGTCGCGGCGGATGTGCGGGTCGTCGAGGCCGGTGAACTCCAGGTCGAGGCCGTTCACGGTGAGGCGGCCGCGGGTGTTGGTGAGGTCGAGCCAGCCGGCCCCGTCGAAGCCGTCGCGGAGCTTCTCCCACGGGTTGTGGACGGCGCCGGTGATGCCGCGGCGGGCGGTGCCGTCGGGGTTGTTCAGGCCGTGGGCGCCGCTGCGCATGGCCTGGAGGTAGCGGGCCGGGTTCTTGCGGGCCGGTCCGTAGTAGTCGTTGGAGCCGAAGACGTAGACGCCCGGGAACTCCATGAGCGGCCCGAGCGCGTCGAGGGTGGCCGGGACGCCGAGCGGGTCGGAGAGGTTGTCGCCGGTGTTGACCACCAGGTCGGGGCGCAGGCCGGCCAGGCTCTTCAGCCAGCGCTGCTTCTTGCCCTGCCCGCTCACCATGTGGATGTCGGACACCTGGAGGATCCGGATCGGCCGGGCGCCGCGCGGGAGGACGGGGACCTCGATCCGGCGGAGGCGGAAGGCCCGGACCTCGTACCCGACGGAGTAGGCGAGACAGGCGGCGCCGGTGACGGCGATGCCGAGGGGAACGGAGTGCAGCGGTCGCATCAGGCCATGCTCTCAGACGGTCGATCAGCCGGCGCACGCCCGGCGTCGGTGGTGAGAGCGGCGGCCGCCGGCCCACCGGCCGTGCCCGGAGCGGCATTCCGGGCACGGCCGGCACTCCTGGCGCGGCGGGTACGGAGGGGTACGGCGAGTACGGCGGGGTACGGCGGTGCGGGCCGGTCCTCAGGCCGGGATGGCGTTGACGTACTCGCGCATCATCCGGGGGACCCGGTACGCGTACTGGTGCCCGCGCTTGACCTGGACGACGGAGAAGTCGACCAGCTCGGCCAGGACGTCGAGGTTGCGGGCGGGCTCCCGGTCGCCGCCGTCCGGCTCCCGGCGGACGTCGTCGATGGAGAACTCCTCGGGGAACCGGGAGAGCCGTCTGAGCGCCCGGCGCTGCCGTTCGTCGAGCAGCCCGTACGCCCAGGCGAGGCTGCGGTGCAGCGAGCGGTGGTGGGAGAGCCCGCCGACCTCCTCCTGGCCGAGGATCGGCAGCACCCGGCACTCCTCCACCAGGACGTGCAGGGGCACCGAGCGCATCCGGACGGCCGCGTTCTCGATCGCGAGCGCCAGGCCGCCGAGGCGCCGGCAGAGCTCGACCACCTGCGGCATCTGGTCGCGCAGGTCGAGGGTGGGGGCGACCGAGTGCACCCGGCGGCAGAACAGTTCGGCGGCGGGCGGGCAGCCGTAGGGGCCGTCCGGATGGTCGACCGGCAGGGGTGAGACCTCCCACAGGTCGGCGGGGACCCCGGCGGGCGCCCGCAGCGAGGTGATCATGATGTGGAGCGCAGGGTGGCGCGCCAGCAGCGCCCTGACCTGCCGGGCCACCGTGTCGATGACGTGCTCGGCGTTGTCGATGACCAGCAGCAGCTGCGGCTCGGGCGTGGTCCGCGGATCGCGGTCGAAGCTCCGGAAGAGCGTGTCGAGCGCGCGCTGGGCCTGCGCCGCGGCGGCGGCCGGGTCGACGCCCTCGGGGGTCACCGAGCCGAGTTCCAGGACCACGACGCCGTCCCGGAAGCGGTCCAACAGGTGGGCGGCCGAGTCCAGCGCCAGCCGGGTCTTGCCGACCCCGGCGGGGCCGGTGAGCACCAGCGGCCGGCCCGGGCGCAGGGCGGTCACGACGTGCAGCAGGTCGGCCCGGCGGCCGACGGTGATGTCCGTCTTGGGGCGCAGGCCCCGCCAGCGCGCGTTGTCCGGGAGTTCGGCGACGTGGGTCGGCCATCCGGCCTCCGGCCGGGCGGACAGCAGCTCCGCCGGAGCGCCCGCCTGGACGGCCCGGGAGAGCACGGTGTCGTTCCGGTCGGTCGCCGCGGAGAACAGCGCGCCCACCAGGAGTTCCACGGAACTGCGCCGCGGATTCTTGATGGCGCCGGTTTCCAGGTTACGGATGGTGCGGACACTGACGGTGGAGTGCTCGGCTAATTGCTCCTGGCTCCATCCGATCATCTTCCGTTGGGTTACCAGCATCGAGCGAAGCTGATTGTTGTCCATTCCCCCGCGCTTCCTGCCGTCGTGAGCAGAATAAAAGTCAGAACTCGATGCGCCGTTTTTGTCGGCGCCGATCACTCCGAAAAACGATCACTGCCGGCCAGGCGGTCGGACAGCCGGGCGGAGCGCAGGCGTGAACGCTCGTGTCGGCCTGGGCCGCAAGGCGCCCGGACACAAGGTGTCAGGGTCGAACGGTGCTCGGGCAGCAGTGTGTCAGTGCTGTGGAATAATGAATCGGGGACGTGGTGACGGTTTGTCGCAGCTGTTCGTGGCGGCCTTCGGCGGTGATTCGGCGTTGATTCGACGGTGAGTCGATCGCCGCCATCGGGCTACTCGAGCGACGCGCGAACGAGTGTACTACGCGGACTTTTTTCGGCGAAGTGGTCACAACGTTCGATTTGCCCCTTTGTGACCGGCAACTTCGCGCCGCCCGCGGCAGTTTTCGGCATTGGGGCCGAAATTGTACGAGCATTATCGGCCATCTTGGCCGAATCCATTCGTCCGCTCCCGGTCCCGGACGTCGATTGTTCACGGATTCGACCGCCGCGCGTTCCCGCCCCGGATCGTCGCCCGCTTCCGAGCGGAACCGCCTGCGACCCGTGCGCTGTCGGGCGACGGCCGGCCGGGACCGTCGGGGATACTCGTTCAACTGCGGAAATCCCGGTGGATGCCCAGCGGAAACCTGGTTGAGCCCACCCACGGCCGAAGGATAAGAAGAGGAAATGACAACGCTCAAGGAGCAGCTGCAAGCGGACCTCACGGCTGCCATCAGGGAACGGGACGAGCTTCGCGCGTCCACCATCCGGCTCACCCTGACCGCCGTCACCAGCGAGGAGGTGGCGGGCGAGCAGAAGCGCGAGCTGTCCGACGACGACGTGCTGAAGGTGATCGCTCGCGAGGCGAAGAAGCGCCGGGAGGCGGCCGAGGCCTTCGACACCGCCGGCCGGACGGACCAGGCGGCCCGCGAGCGGTCCGAGCGCGAGGTGCTGGCGGCCTACCTGCCCAAGCAGCTCTCCGACGAGGAGCTGGCCGCGATCGTCGCGGCCGCCGTGGCCACCGTGGCCGAGGGCGGCACGAGCGGCCCGCAGGCGATGGGCGCCGTCATGAAGCTGGTGAAGCCCAAGGTCGACGGCCTGGCCGAGGGCGGCCGGGTCGCCGCCGCGGTGAAGGCCGCCCTGGCCTGAACCGGCGCGCCCGGCCGCTCCCGCGAGCGCGCCCCGCGAGCACGCCCCGGGAACATGCCGAAGGGGCGCCCTCCGCGCTGGAGGGCGCCCCTTCGGCATGTTCCGGAGGGCCGGTCACCCGGCCGCCGGGTCAGCCGTTCCCGTTCCCGTTGCCGCCGCCGTGCCGGCCGCCGTTCCCGCCCCCGGGGAGGGGCGGCAAGGTGAACCCGCCCGGGAAGCCGCCCGGCAGCCCGCCGGGCTGGCCACCGGCCTGGCCGGGGTTCCCGCCCTGCTGCGGCGGCGGGGGGTTGCCGCCGGGCTGCGGGGCGTTCGGGTCGGCGGCCGGCGGGGTGGCGCCGGCCGCGGGGGCGCCCGGCGCGGGAGCGGCCGGCTGCGGGTCCGGGATGCTGGCGGTCTGGATCGGCTCCAGCGGGGTGCCCTTGAGCGCCTGGTTCATCGCCATCGCCCAGATCGGGCCGGGGCCGTCGGCGCCGAACACCTCGGTGAAGGGCTTGCCGCCGATGGTGATGTTCTTCATCTTGACGCCGCCGGCCGGGCCGCCGAGCCAGACCGCGGTGGCCAGCGACGGGGTGTAGCCGCTGAACCAGGCGGCCTTCTTCTCGTCGGTGGTACCGGTCTTGCCGGCGATCTTGCGGCCGTCGTCCATGGTCAGGGCGGCCGCGGTGCCCTTCTCGGTCACGTTCAGCAGGACGGCGTTGAGCGAGTCGGCGGTCTGCTCGGAGAAGGCCTGGCTGCACTGGGACTGCGGGACCGGGATGTCCTTGCCGTCCACCGTGGTGATCTTGTTGATCGCGACCGGGGTGCAGTACTTGCCGCGGGCGGCGAAGGTCGCGTAGACGTTCGCCATGGTCAGCGGCGAGAGCTCCAGGGTGCCGAGGACCATCGAGGGCACCTCCTGGAAGGCGTCGCCCTTGGCGGACTGGGTGATGCCCAGCTTGTTGGCCATCTGCTTCATCGCGCAGAGGCCGACCTGCTGCTCCATCTGCACGAAGTAGGTGTTGACCGAGCGGGCCATCGCCTCCTTCAGCTGGTACGGCCCGACCTCGCTGTCCTGCTCGTTCTTCACCGTCTCCTTGGGCTTGACGGTGTTCTTCCAGGTGCCCGAGCAGGTGGACATCTGCGGGTACTCGATCTTGTTCTCGGACGGGAACGACTGGGTGTTCGACATGCCAGACTCCAGCGCGGCCGCGGCCAGGATCGGCTTGAAGGTCGAACCGGTCTGGAACCCGTTGCCGCCGCCCATCGCGGCGTCCACGTTGAGGTTGACGACGGTCTGGTTCTTGTTGGAGTCCAGGCCGTACGGGCGGGTCTGGGCCATCGCGAGGATCTTGCCGGTGCCCGGCTCCATCATGGTCGCGGCGGCCGACACCGTGTCGGTCACGTAGACCTTCTTGGTGACGGCGTTCTGGGCGGCGGCCTGCTTGTCCGGGTCCAGCGTGGTGTAGATGTTCAGGCCGCCGGTGTTCCACACCTTCTTGCGCTCGTCGGCGCTCTTGCCGAAGGCCGGGTCCTGCTTGACCACGTGGCGGACGTAGTCGCAGAAGAAGCCCATGCCGGCCTGGGCGGTGATGCAGCCGTTCTGCGGGTCCTTGTACTTCAGGCCCAGCGGGGCGGCCTTCGCCTCCTTCGCCTGGTCGGCGGTGATGTGCTTGTTCTCCAGCATCTTGTCGATCACGACGTTGCGGCGCTTGACCGTGTTCTCGGGGTAGCGCACCGGGTCGTAGGACGACGGGTTCTGCACCATGCCGGCCAGGGTGGCGGCCTCGGCGATGGTCAGGTCCTTGTTGCTCTTGCTGAAGTAGCGCTGGGAGGCGGCCTCGACCCCGTAGGCCTGGTGGCCGTAGAAGGTGATGTTGAGGTAGTTGGTGAGGATCTGGTCCTTGGACAGGTCCTCCTCCAGCTTGATGGCGACCTTGAGCTCCTGGATCTTGCGGCCCAGGGTCTTGCGCTGGGCCTCCAGGACGGCCGCCTGGTCGTCGCCTGCCTTCTCCACGTTGACGTTCTTCACGTACTGCTGGGTCAGCGTCGAAGCGCCCTGCGCGGTGGTGCCGCTCTCCGCGTTCTTGCTGATCGCGCGGAGCACGCCCTTGAGGTCGACGGCGCCGTGCTCGTAGAAGCGGGCGTCCTCGATGTCCACCTGGGCGTGCCGCATGAACGGCGACATCTGGTCGGCGGTGATGACGGTGCGGTCGCGCTCGTAGACCTTGGCGATCAGGCCGCCCTTGGCGTCGAAGATCTGGGTCGCCTGGGTCAGCGGCGGCGTCTTGAAGTCGTCGGAGATGTTGGAGAAGCTCTCCGCCGTGTCCTTGGCGGTCAGCCCGATGGCGCCGACCGCGGGCAGGGCGAGGCCTGCCAGCAGGACTCCGGAGAGCACGCTGACGCCCAGGAACTTGACGCCGTTGCCGACGTGCTCCATCGGGGATCCGTCGGCCTTGCCGCGCGGAGCTCCGGTGTTGCCTGGGGGCTGGGATGCCTGAGGGCGCTTCGGTGCCATGAGGAGAACCCTACGTTGCGGATTCCCGCACACCGGGGCAGGTGTTCGCCTAGGCTTGTCACAAGCTTGCGACAGCTTCGGTGCGTCAACATCATTCACTCTTGTGGGCGAGGAGAGTTGCCCGGATTGCCCGCCGATGGCCGGGTTCTGAGGCGACTGTGACCTGTTGTGTCCGTGTGGCCGGTTGCTCTCCGTGACGACTCCTGTGACGAGCGTGGGGGCGCCGCTCTTGGCAAGGTGTGCGACCTGCGATCACTCCAACGAGTGAGCTGATCGCCACCCATAGTCCGATTGGGTCATTCGAGATTGAGCCCGAAGGGGCTGTTGCAAGCTGTCGTTCTTCCGTAACGTCCTCAACTGGCAACGGTGAATATGCCGTTGCCGCCGTGGGGGAGCCTCGAATACGGGAGAGGACGGCGCCGGCATGGGCTGGGTTGACGACTGGAGTGCGCAGGCCGCCTGTCGCACGAGTGATCCGGACGAACTGTTCGTCCAGGGGGCGGCACAGAACCGCGCGAAGGCGGTGTGCAGCGGCTGCCCCGTCCGGACGGAGTGCCTCGCGGACGCCCTGGACAACCGGGTGGAGTTCGGGGTGTGGGGCGGGATGACGGAGCGGGAGCGCCGGGCGCTGCTGCGCCGCCGCCCGACCGTCATCTCGTGGCGGAAGCTGCTGGAGACGGCGCGCACCGAGTACGAGGAGTCCCTCGCGACCGGGGTGATACTGACGGACTACGCCCAGGCGGGCTGAGCCCGGCCGCACCGCGCGGTCCGGGCCGGTCGGCCCTCGGGCGCGGGCCACCGCGCGCCGGCGGTCACCCCCGCGCCGTCAACCGGGCCGTGGATCCGGCCAGATCGCCCCCCGGCGAGACCGCGGCTCCGGCGAGAGGCCACGCCACACCGTCGGCTACTCGGCGCCGTTGAGCCGCTCCCCGATGGCCCGCAGGCCGTCCAGGTCGTGCACGTCCCCCGGCAGCGCCGGCACCTCCACGATCGGCACGTCCGGGTACACCGAGACGAAGCGGTCGCGGGTGCGGCGTTCGCGCCCCATGATCTGCATCCGCTCGGCGTGCAGCCGCAGCAGCCCGGCCGCGAGCAGCTCGGCCTCCGGCGAGGCGTGCTCCGAGCCGTTCTCCTCCAGCGTCTCGGCGGCCGCCAGCGCCCGTTCCGCGGTGAGCTGCGGTGCCCCGGTGCCGTGCACCCGGTTGAGCACCAGCCCGGCCAGCGGCATCCGGTCCGCGGCCAGCCGGTCCACGAAGTACGCCGCCTCGCGCAGCGCGTCCCGCTCCGGCGCGGCCACCACCAGGAACGCCGTGCCCGGCGCCTTGAGCAGCTGGTACGTGCGGTCCGCGCGCTCCCGGAAGCCGCCGAACATCGAGTCCATCGCGCTGACGAAGGTCTGCACGTCGGTGAGCAGTTGGGCGCCGAAGATCTTGCCGAGGGTACCGGTGAGCAGGCCCATCCCGGCGTTCAGGAAGCGCATCGCGCTGCGCCCGCCGACCTTGGCCGGGGCGGTCAGGATCCGGATCACCCGGCCGTCCAGGAAGGATCCGAGCCGGTTGGGCGCGTCCAGGAAGTCCAGCGCCGAGCGGGACGGCGGGGTGTCCACGACGATCAGGTCCCACTCCTCGGCGGCGCGCAGCTGCCCGAGCTTCTCCATCGCCATGTACTCCTGCGTGCCCGCGAAGCCGGCCGACAGGGACTGGTAGAAGGGGTTCTCCATGATCGCCCGGGCCCGTTCGGGCTCGGCGTGGGCCAGCACGACCTCGTCGAAGGTCCGCTTCATGTCCAGCATCATGGCCTGGAGTTCGCCCTCACCGCTGACGCCCTTGACCACCCTGGGGGTGTTGTCGAGCTCGGTGAGGCCCATCGACTGGGCGAGCCGGCGGGCCGGGTCGATGGTCAGCACCACGACCTTGCGGCCGCGTTCGGCGGCCCGCAGGCCGAGCGCCGCGGCGGTGGTGGTCTTGCCGACGCCGCCGGAGCCGCAGCAGACGATGATCCTGGTCTTCTGGTTGTCGATCAGCTCGTCCACCGCGAGCCGCCGCCCGGTGCTCCGCACCCCGCTGTTCGAGGTCATGCCGCCCCCTGCCGCTTCAGTTCGCCCGCCAGCCGGTACAGCCCGCCGAGGTCCACGCCCTCGCCCAGCAGCGGAAGTTCGTACGTGGGGAGCCGCAGTTGCTGGATGTCGGCGCGCTGCGCGCGTTCCAGCTCGACCCGCTCGGCGTGCTCCCTGGCCTGGTCCAGCAGCGGGTCGAGCAGCGGCTCCACCGCCGCCCTGACCTTCTCCGCGGTGCGTGTGCGGCCGCCGATCCCGGCCTCCCCGAGCGCCAGGGCGACCTCCTCGCGGTGGTCCCCGTCCACCGCGGCCACCGCCGCCGCGTCCAGCACCGGGGGCCGGACCATGTTGACCATCACCCCGCCCACCGGGAGCTTCGCCTCGCGCAGCTCCGCGATGCCGTCGACCGTCTCCTGCACCGGCATCTCCTCCAGCAGGGTGACCAGGTGCACCGCGGTCTCCGGCGACTTCAGCACCCGCATCACGGCCTGCGCCTGGGTGTGTATCGGGCCGATCCGGGCCAGCCCGGCGACCTCGGAGTTGACGTTCAGGAACCGGGTCAGCCGCCCGGTCGGCGGGGCGTCCATCACCACCGCGTCGTAGCGCCGCCGGCCGTCCTGGTCCTTGCGCCTGGTCGCCTCGCAGGCCTTGCCGGTGAGCAGGACGTCCCGCACGCCGGGCGCGATGGTGGTGGCGAAGTCGACGAAGCCGACCTTCTGGAGCGCCTTCCCGGCCCGGCCGAGCTTGTAGAACATCTCCAGGTACTCCAGCAGCGCCAGCTCGGTGTCGATCGCCAGCGCGAAGACCTCGCCGGGCCCGCCCTCCCCGGCCGGGAGCCCCAGTTGGGGGCGGGAGACCGAGGCGATCCGGCGCTCCTCGTACGGCAGTGCGGCGATCCCGAACAGCTCGGCGACGCCCTGCCGGCCCTCGACCTCGATCAGCAGCACCCGTCCGCCGTCCGCGGCGAGCGCCAGGGCCAGCGCCGCGGCCAGCGTGGTCTTCCCGGTGCCGCCCTTGCCGCTGACCACGTGCAGCCGGACGCCCTCCCAGTCGGGGTCGCGCCGGGCCGCCTGGTCGGGGGTGCGTGCCACGCTCCGTCTCCGTCCGTCTCCGTCTTACGGGCGTCCCCTCCTGACGAGGGTGCCCCTCACCAGGGTGCCCTCTCGCGAGGGTAACCAGGGAGCGCACCGGATGCCCGGAGCACCTGGGTCGTCAGGCCCGATCATGCCCTCTTTGTGCCCCACCTCACACGCCCGGGGGCGGGCGGCGCGGTTCGCCGCGACGGCTCGTCTAGAGTCTGGCCATGACCAAGTGGGAATACATGACGGCGCCCCTGCTGGTGCACGCCACCAAGCAGATCCTGGACAACTTCGGCGAGGACGGCTGGGAGCTCGTCCAGGTCGTGCCCGGCCCGAACCCGGAGCAGCTGGTGGCCTACTTCAAGCGGGAGAAGAACGCATGAGCAAGGTCGAGGAGAAGCTCGCCGAGCTGGGCCTGACCCTGCCTCCGGTGGCCGCCCCGGTCGCCGCCTACGTGCCGGCCGTGGAGTCCGGCGAACTCGTGTTCACCTCCGGCCAGCTCCCGGTCGTCGGCGGCAAGCTGCCGACCACGGGCAAGGTCGGCGCCGAGGTCTCCCCGGAGGAGGCCAAGGAGCTGGCGCAGATCTGCGCGCTGAACGCCCTGGCCGCCGTGAAGTCGGTGATCGGCGACCTCGACCGGATCGAGCGGGTCGTCAAGGTCGTCGGCTTCGTCGCCGCCGCCCCCGACTTCATCGCCGTCCCGGCCGTCGTCAACGGTGCCAGCGAGCTGCTCGGCCAGGTGCTGGGCGACGCCGGCGTGCACGCCCGCAGCGCCGTCGGCGTCGCGGTGCTGCCGTTGGACGCCCCGGTCGAGGTCGAGCTCGTGGTGCGCGTCAAGGCCGCCTGAGCCTGATCGCGGAGGCGGGGCCGGACACCTTCCGGCCCCGCCTCCGTGTGACCGGAGGGTGTCCGATCGACCGGTGAGCCTGGCGGGAATCGTCGGACACGCCCTAGCATCCGGGCATGGACCATCGAGCGACGACGCTCCCGATGCCGCCCGGCTGGCCCGCCCGGATCCGGGCGGTCGAATCCGGCGCGGTGACCCCGCCGGTGCCCAAGGCCGCCGCGACGGTCGTGCTGCTGCGCGACGCCGCCGACGGGCCCGAGGCCTACCTGCTGCGCAGGCGCACCTCGATGGCCTTCGCGGCCGGGATGTACGCCTACCCGGGCGGTGGGGTGGACCCGCGGGATGCCGAGGTCGAGCCGGGCTGGGCCGGACCGGCTCCCGAGGAGTGGGCCCGGCGGCTCGGGCTGGACGCCCGGACGGCGCGGGCGGTGGTCTGCGCGGCGGTCCGCGAGACCTTCGAGGAGGCCGGCGTGCTGCTGGCCGGCCCCGACTCCGACAGCATCGCCGCACCGCGCGACTGGTCCGCCGAACGGGCCGCGCTGGAGGCGCACGAGCTGTCCTTCGCCGAGTTCCTCCGCGACCACGGCCTGGTGCTGCGCAGCGACCTGCTGGGCGGCTGGGCCCGCTGGATCACCCCGGAGTTCGAGGAACGGCGTTACGACACCTGGTTCTTCGTCGCCGCGCTGCCGGCCGGCCAGCGCGCGGCCCTGGAGGTCGGCGAGGCCGACCGGGTCGCCTGGCTGACGCCGGCCGAGGCGGTGCGGGGCTACCGGGAGGGCCGGTTCGGCATGCTGCCGCCGACCGTGACGGTGCTGCGCGAGCTGTCCTCGGTGCGGACCGCGGCCGAGGCGCTGGCCGCGGCGGCCGACCGCCGGCTGGCGCCGGTCCTGGGCCGGGCCGAGGTCCGCGGCGACCGGTTGACGGTCCGCTGGCCCGGTCACGAGGAGTTGACCATCGACGGGGAGTTCCCGGAGGGCTCCTGACCGTTCCACCCACTGGGACCATCCGTACGATCCGTACGATCCGCAGGACCCGCAGGACCCGTCGGGGTCGCGAGGCCCGTACGAATCCCGCGAGGCCCGTAGGACCGCGCGGGCCCGTGTTCCCGCACGACGTGACCGACCCGTACCGACGCAGAGAAAGGACCGACGCCCGATGACCCACAACGACGTGGCTCGCCGGACGGCGCCAGAGATGCCCGCCCGCCGCCTGACTCCCCGTACCCCCGCCTGTGACAGCCAGGTCCCGTTCGCCGAGGTGGCGCAGCGCGCCCTCACCCGGGTGCTGCCGCTGCGGGCCCTGCACCGAGACGGCGGAGGCGGCCGGTGAGCGGAATCCTGCCGGGCGACCCCGCCGCCGTCGTCGGCGGCGAGGCCACCCCTCGGGCGCTGTGCGTGCTGGCACCGAACCCGTCGCCGATGACGCTGGACGGCACCAACACCTGGCTGCTCTCCGAGCCCGGCTCGGACCTCGCGGTGGTGATCGACCCGGGCCCGTTGCACGAGGGCCACCTGCGCCGGGTGATCGACCTCGCGGAGGAGCGGGGCAAGCGGGTCGCGCTGACCCTGCTCACCCACGGCCACCCCGACCACTCCGAGGGCGCGGCCCGCTTCGCCGAGCTGACCGGCACCGAGGTGCGGGCCCTGGACCCGGCACACCGGCTGGGCTCGGAGGGCCTGGTGGGCGGCCAGCGCCTGGACGTCGGCGGCCTGGACCTGCGGGTGGTGGCCACCCCGGGGCACACCTCGGACTCGCTGACCTTCCACCTGCCGGACGACGGCGCGGTGCTCACCGGCGACACCGTGCTCGGCCGCGGCACCACGATGGTCGCGCACCCCGACGGCCGGCTCGGCGACTACCTGGACTCGCTGCGCCGGCTGCACACCATGGCCTCGCACCACGGCGTGCGGACCGTGCTGCCTGGCCACGGCCCGGTGCTCGCGGACGCGCTCGGCGCCGTCGACTACTACCTGGCCCACCGGGCGGCCCGGCTCGCCCAGGTGGAGACGGCGGTCGAGACGGGCTGCCGGACCGCGCCCGAGGTGGTGGCCAGGGTCTACGCCGACGTGGACCGGGCACTCTGGCCGGCCGCCGAGCTGTCGGTGCGGGCCCAACTGGACTACCTGGAGGAGCACGGGCTGATCCCCGAGCTCGACTGACCGCGAACGCGGAAGGGCCCGTCCGATCGGACGGGCCCTTCCGCGTTCGCGGGCGTCAGCGCGAGCGGCGCGACAGCCGCTCGACGTCCAGCAGGACCACCGCGCGGGCCTCCAGCTTCAGCCAGCCGCGGCCGGCGAAGTCGGCGAGCGCCTTGTTGACCGTCTCGCGGGAGGCGCCGACCAGCTGGGCCAGCTCCTCCTGGGTGAGGTCGTGGGCGACGTGGATGCCCTCCTCGGACTGCACGCCGAACCGGCGGGAGAGGTCCAGCAGGGCCTTGGCGACGCGGCCGGGCACGTCGGAGAAGACCAGGTCGGACATCACGTCGTTGGTGCGGCGCAGTCGGCGGGCGATGGCCCGCAGCAGCGCGATGGAGACCTCGGGGCGGGCGTGCAGCCAGGGCTGGAGGTCGCCGTGACCGAGGCCCAGCAGCTTGACCTCGGTCAGCGCGCTGGCCGTCGCGGTGCGCGGGCCCGGGTCGAACAGCGACAGTTCGCCGATCATCTCGCTGGGGCCGAGCACGGCCAGCATGTTCTCGCGGCCGTCCGGCGAGGCGCGGTGCAGCTTGACCTTGCCCTCCGCCACGACGTACAGCCGGTCGCCCGGGTCGCCCTCGTGGAACAGCGACTCCCCACGGGCGAGGGTGACCTCGGTCATGGAAGCGCGCAGCTCGCCGGCCTGTTCGTCGTCGAGTGCCGCGAAGAGTGCGGCGCGCCGCAGAACGTCGTCCACGTGCTTCCTCCTTCTCGGCCGTACGGCGGGTGGGCCGTCCGGCGCAAGTTCCGTTCAGTGTTCTGCGTCACCAAGCATGGCGCATGTCGCTCCGATCATATGAGGAGGGGGTGTGCCGAGGTGTGCCGTGCGGGGCCATTCGTACCGGCCGGTTACCGGGCGGAGCCGGTGCCGGGAGCCTTTTGTCGAATCTCTGTGCGATTTGATCGAATAGACGGTCGCCCCGCGGCACCGGCCGTGCGTCAGGCGTAGAACGCCACCAGTTCCGGCGCCAGCACCTCGGCCACCACCTCGTGGGTCTGGCCGTCCAGCGTCCGGTGCTCGGCGCCGGGCACGGCCGCCGCCACCGCGCGGGCCGGGGCCCGCAGCATCTCCGGGCTGTCGCCGCCGTCCAGGGACAGGGTCGGTACGGCGACGGTGGCCAGCAGGTCGACCGGGACGGCCGAGTCGGTCCGGTCGCCGAGCGCCGCCGCGTCGTAGGCCAGGGTCGGTGCGACCGCCTCGAACAGTGACCACCCGGGCGCGCCGCGCATGCCCTCCACCGCCTCCGCCGGCGCCCCGGCGTAGACCATGAGGGCCGCGACGGCGTCCCCGCGGCGCCCCTCGGCGAGCGCCGCCGTCAGCTCGGCGACGTACTCGCGGAAGCGCTCGCTCTGCGCCTCCTCGGTGCTGAACGGCGGCTCGTAGACGGCGAGCCGGGTGATGCCGATGTCCGCGGCGGCGGCCCGCAGGGCGAGCGCGGCGCCGGCGGAGTGGGCGAAGACGCGGGCCGAGCCGCCCGCCGCCGTGATGACGGCGGCCAGGTCCTCGATCTCGCGTTCCACCGCGAAGGGCCCGTTGTCCCCGCTGTCGCCGCGCCCGCGCCGGTCGTAGGTCCACACGGTGTGGTGCGCCGCCAGCTGCTCGGCGATCGCGGCGCTCGGCCCCACGCCGCGGTGGCACAGCGCGCCGTCGACCAGGACGACGGCCGGGCCGGAGCCGGTCACGGAGCAGGCGAGGACGGTGCCGTCGGTGGAGACCACGGTGCTCATCGGGTGTTCCTTCGGTCGTGCGAGTCGGTCAGGGGGATGGACCGGGGTTCGCCGCGCAACTCATCGGTCCGGCGGCAATCTACTGTCCGGGGCCGGGTGCGCGCGGGGAGTCCGAGAGGATATACTTTACGGGTAAATTACCTGCTAATCTTTTTGTATGGTCACAACCGCCCAGTTCCGTCAGGCAGTTCGGGTCGGTCCGGCCGGAGACGGCTGGCACAAGCCTGCGCTCAGCGCCGTGGTCACCCTGGGCGCGCTCGACCTCGCCCTGCTCGGCCTCGGCCGGCTCGACCTCGCCCTCTACACCGCGGCCGGCGGCCTGGGCGCGCTGTACGGGCACGGCCTGCCCTACCGGGCCCGGGCCCGGACACTGGCCGGCGTGCTGCTCGGCACCGTGCTCAGCACCGGCGCCGCCCTCACCGCCGCCGCGCTGACCCGGGACGCCGCCGTCCTGGTCGCGGTGGCGGCGGTGCTCGCCGCTCTGCACAAACTGCTCTGCGACGCCGCCAGGGTCGGCCCGCCCGGCAGCCTGATCATCACCTTCACCTCCGCCAGCTGCGCCTTCGTCCCGCAGCGGCTCGCCGAGGTCCCGCCGCACCTGGCACTCACCGTGCTCGGCGCCACCCTGGCCTGGCTGGTCTGCATGGCCCCGGCCCTGGTGCGCCCGTACGGGCCGGAGCGGATCGCCACCGCCCGCGCGCTGGAGGCCGCCGCCCGGCTGCTGCGGACCGGGCCCGGCGCGCCGGACGGGGCCGCCCGTACCGCCCTGGTCGGCGCGGTCGAGGCGGCCTGGCAGAGCCTCGCGCTCTCCGCCCCGGCCCGGCGGCGCGCCCTCGGCGACGCGCCCGAGCGGCTGCTGGTGCGCGCGGAGGCCGCACTGGCCGGACCGGCCCGGCCCGAGGACGCCGCGCGGTACCTCGGCTGGGCCCGCGACCTGCGGCGCGGCCGCCCGCTGCCGTCGCCGGACCTCACCGAGGCGGAGGCCGCCGAGCCGGCCGCCCGCCGCCCCGGCACCCGGCCACCGCTCCGGCGGGCGCTGCGGCCCGGGTCGGCGCTGCTGCCGATCGCGCTGCGCGTCGCGGTCGGCTGCGCCGCCGCCGGGTGGCTCTCGCTGGCGCTCGGCGTCGGCCGGCCGTACTGGGCGGTGGTCACCGCGGCCTCGGTGTTCCAGGCCAACAGCACGCTTTCCTGGCAGCGCGCCCTGCAGCGGGTGCTGGGCAACCTGCTCGGCCTGCCGCTGTTCACCGCCGCGCTGCCCCTCGCGCACTCGGGCCCGGCGGCGCTGATCGGGCTCGGGCTGGTCTGCCAGTTCGGCGCGGAGGCGACGATCGCCCGCAGCTACTGGCTGGCGACGGTCTTCGTGACCCCTCTGGCGCTGCTGATGACGGAGTTCGCGGGCCCCCAGCCGGCCGGGGCGCTGGTCGCCGACCGCTGGCTGGACACCTGCGTCGGCGCGCTCACCGGCCTCGCGGCCTGCCTGCTGGTCACCAACCGCCGCACCGCCGCCCGACTGGCCCGCGCCCTGGCCGGAGCCGAGGCCGCCGGACAGCGGGCGCTGGCCGCCGTCCGCGTCGACCAGGCCGTGAGCGCCCCGGAGGCGCGCGCCGCCCGTACCGGCCTCGCCACCGCCCTGCTGGAGCTGCGCGAGGCCACCGACACCGCCGCCGGCGAGTGGCGCCGCCCCGACCTCCCGCACCAGCGCGCCACCGCCACCGAGCAGCAGGCCCACCACCTGCTGGCCGCCCTGCTGGAACGCCGCGGCCGCGGCCGCCTTCCCGACCCGGCCGGGCCCCTGCCGGACACGGCCTAGGATCGAAGCCGATCGGCAGGCCGCAGAACGGGAGCAGCACGCGTGGAGGACGTCGTCGCAGGTGTGCTGCGCCAGTGGGAGCGGGCCTACCCGGGGCTGGACACCGGCCCGATCGCCGTCCTCGGCCGGATCAACCGCTGCGCCGCGCTGCTCCAGCAGACCCCCGACCCGCTCACCCGGGCCGGCCTCACCCGCGCCGAGTTCGACATCCTCGGCGCCTTGCTCCGCCTCGACCGCGAGCTGACCCCCACCCAGCTGGCCCGGGAGAGCTTCGCCTCCGGCGCCGCCGTCACCAAGCGGCTGCGGCTGCTGGAGGAGCGCGGCCTGGTCAGCCGCCGCACCGACGACCGGGACCGCAGGGTCGCCCACCTCGCGCTCACCGAGCAGGGCCGGACGCTGGTGGACGGACTGATCCAGGAACTCGTCGCCTACGACCGCGCCCTGCTCGCCGGCCTCACCCCCGCCGAGCAGGACCGGCTCGCCGAGGCCCTCAGCGGGCTGCTGAACAGCCTCGAGGGGACGATCGGCCGCACCGTGGGCTGAGCCGCCGAGGGGGTGACGAGGCGTCAACGGCGCCGCCGCGGCACTGGCGGTGCCCGGGCGTCCTCGCCGGGGAGACCGAGCGCGCGGGCGGCGAACGCGGCGCGCAGGCGGGCGTGGTGCACCGGTCCGGTGTCACCGGCCTCCGGGACGGCGACGAGCTCCGCGTCCTCCTCGTACGCGAGGAGGACCGTCAACGCGCCGCGCACCACGCCGTGGCCCTCCGCCGGCAGGACCCCGGTCCTCCGCGCACTCCCCCTCACAGGTGACGGCCGCGGGCGGAGTTCATCGGACAACAGGCCTTGCCAGGGCCGGTTTCCGTGCTTGATCGGCCACGAGCGGTCCGCCGGTCGGCGTAGCCTTCGTGCATGGCAGAGAGCAAGGTCCGGAAGGCCGCGGCGAAGAAGCCGGTGGCGAAGAAGGCGGCGGTGAAGCCGAGGAAGCCGGAATCGCACCTGGCGATGGTGCGTCGGGCCCGGAGGATCAACCGCGAACTGGCGGAGCTGTACCCGTACGCGCATCCCGAGCTGGACTTCGAGAACCCCTTCCAGCTGCTGGTGGCCACCGTGCTGTCGGCGCAGACCACCGACCTGCGGGTGAACCAGACCACCCCGGCGCTGTTCGCGAAGTACCCGACGCCGGAGGACATGGCGGCGGCGAACCCGGAGGAGCTGGAGGAGATCATCCGCCCGACCGGCTTCTTCAGGAACAAGGCGAAGTCGCTGCTGGGCCTCTCGATAGCGCTGCGCGACGAGTTCGGCGGCGAGGTCCCGGGCCGCCTGGCCGACCTGGTGACCCTGCCGGGCGTCGGCCGCAAGACCGCCAACGTCGTCCTCGGCAACGCCTTCGGTGTTCCCGGCATCACCGTGGACACCCACTTCGGGCGGCTGGCCCGACGGTTCGGCTGGACCACCGAGGAGGACCCGGTGAAGGTCGAGGCGGCCGTCGCCGAGATCTTCCCGAAGTCGGAGTGGACGATGCTCTCGCACCGGGTGGTCTTCCACGGCCGCCGGATCTGCCACTCCCAGAAGCCCGCCTGCGGCGCGTGCCCGATCGCGCCGCTCTGCCCCTCGTACGGCGAGGGGGAGACCGACCCGGAGAAGGCACGCAAACTGTTGAAGTACGAGATGGGCGGCCAGCCAGGGCAGCGGCTGCGGCCGCCGGCCGACTTCCCCGGTGAGGCGGCCGCCCGCGCGGACGCCGCCGTCCACCAGGGACGGGTCGCGGACCTGGCGGTGGACGCGTGAGCGGGCGGTGCGGGCACCCCGGGCCGGAAGCCGGGGGAGTCGCGCGGGGCATCGAGCCGGACGGGCTGCCGGCCTGGCTGGAGCCGGTCCGTGTGGCGGCCGAGCGGGTGCTGCCGGAGCAGCTGAGCCGCTTCCTGCCACCGGCCGAGGGCGGCCGTCCGGCGGCCGTGCTGATGCTGTTCGGCGAGGGGCCCCAAGGGCCGGACCTGCTGTTGATCGAGAGGGCCCGTTCGTTGCGCTCGCATGCCGGGCAGCCGTCCTTCCCGGGCGGTGTGCTGGACCCGGAGGACGGCGATCCGAACGGCCCGGGCCCGATCGCGGCGGCGCTGCGCGAGGCCTGGGAGGAGACCGGACTGGACCCGGCCGGGGTGCAGGTGTTCGCGGAGCTGCCCCGGCTGTACATCCCGGTGAGCAGCTTCGTGGTGACCCCGGTGCTCGGCTGGTGGCGCGAGGAGACGCCGGTGCGCCCGGTGGACACGGCCGAGACCGGCGCGGTGTTCCGGGTCCCCATCACGGAGCTGGCCGACCCGGCGAACCGGGTGCGGCTGCGCCAGCCGTCCGGGCACCTCGGCCCGGCCTTCTCGGTCGCCGGGCGGCTGGTCTGGGGCTTCACCGCCGGGGTGATCGACCGGGTGCTGCACCACAGCGGCCTGGAGCTGCCCTGGGACCCGTCCCGGATCGTCGACCTCCCGGACGACGCGCTGGCGCTGGTCCGGGGCGACCTCGAACACTCCCGGGTGCTGCCGGGCGGCGAAGCCGACGCTTCGTGACCGGCCGTCGGCGCGTCCGGCGCGCGGACCGTGGGAGGGTGTCCGAGTGAACGTCCTGGATGGGCTGCTGATCGCCGCGGCCGTGGCATTCGCCGTGTCGGGCTACCGGCAGGGCTTCGTGGTCGGCGTGCTCTCACTGGTCGGCTTCCTCGGCGGCGGCCTGCTCGCCGTCGAGCTGCTGCCGCTGCTGGTGCTCGACCACATCGGCCCCGGCACCACGGCCTCGGTGGTGGCGGTCGTGGTGGTGATCGTCCTCGCCGCGATCGGCCAGGCGATCACCGCGCACTACGGCTGGAAGCTGCGCGGGCACATCGGGCGGCGCCCGGCCAGGGTGCTGGACGCGAGCGGCGGCGCGGTGGTGAACGTCGTCTCGATGCTGCTGGTGGCCTGGCTGATCGGCTCGGCGCTGGCCGGGGCGTCCCTTCCGACGGTCTCCCGGCAGGTCCGCTCCTCGGCGGTCCTCGGCGGAGTGCAGAACGCGCTGCCCGACGACGCGCCGAACTGGTTCTCGGACTTCTCCAAGGTGCTCGCCCGCAACGGCTTCCCGCAGGTCTTCAACCCCTTCGAGCACGAGCCGATCACCCAGGTCGACAGCCCCGACCCCGCGCTGGCCGCCAGCCCGGCGGTGGCCCGGGCCCGGCAGAGCCTGGTCAAGGTGGTCGGCACCGCGACCTCCTGCGGCAAGACCCTCGAGGGCAGCGGCTTCGTCTTCGCCCCGCACCGGGTGATGACCAACGCCCACGTGGTCGGCGGGGTCAACGAGCCGACCGTGCAGATCGGCGGCGTCGGGCAGCTGTACGACGCGACGGTGGTCCGCTACGACTGGCAGCGCGACATCGCCGTCCTGGACGTGCCCAAGCTGAACGCGCCCGCGCTGGCCTTCGCGGGCGAGGCGAAGACCAACGACAGCGCGATCGTGGCGGGCTTCCCGGAGAACGGCGCCTTCAACGTCCAGCCGGCCCGCATCCGCGGCCGGATCCAGGCCAACGGCCCGGACATCTACCACCGCGGGCAGGTGGTCCGCGACGTCTACTCGGTGCGCTCGGTGGTCCGGCAGGGCAACAGCGGCGGCCCGTTGCTCACCCCGGACGGCGAGGTGTACGGCGTGGTCTTCGCCAAGTCCCTGGACAGCGCGGACACCGGCTACGTGCTGACCGCGTCCGAGGTGCGCGAGGACGTCGAGCAGGGCGGCGCCGCGACCGCCCGGGTGGACACCCAGGGCTGCGCGCTCTGACCGGGCGGGGGCGGGGAGGGTGCGGGAGCGGCCGGGGAGGGTGCGGGCCCGGCCCCGGGAGTGGCCGGGGAGGGTACGGGCCCGGCTCCGGGAGCGGCCGGCGGGCGCGCCGGGCCGGACCGTCCGATATCCGTCGCTCCGTCAGGTGGCCCTGGTAGCGTCGGCCGCGCTCACCCGTTCGGCTCAACCGGGCGCCGTCCCGGTGTGGGCCGACGGGAGGGACCGGCAGTCCGATGATGGGTCATTCGCACGCGGTGAGCGGGGCGATGCTGTACGCCGCCTCGGCCCCCTTCCTGCCCCCGCTGCTGCTGCACACCACGCTGCAGCCGGCGGACATACTGATGGGTACGGTGCTGTGCGCGGGCGCGGCCCTGCTGCCCGACCTCGACCACCACGACGGCTCGATCGCCAACTTCCTCGGGCCGGTCTCCAAGGTGCTCTGCCGCTTCGTGGCCTGGATCTCCGGCGGCCACCGGCACGCCACCCACTCGCTGCTGTTCGTCGCGCTGATGGGCGGCGGGACCTGGGCAGGGGTCACCTACCTGGGCCGCAACTTCACCCTCGGGATGACCTTCTTCCTGCTGGCGCTTGCGATCCGGGCCCTGCGGCTCTGCCCGCCGGGCGACGGACCGGAGGCGTGGATCACCGTCATCGGCCTGGCCGCGCTCGGCACCTTCGGGATGAACACCTGGATGCCCAACTCGCCCGGCTGGCTGCCGTACGCGGTGGGCCTGGGCACGCTGGCGCACCTGCTCGGCGACTGCCTGACCAAGAAGGGCGCACCGCTGCTCTGGCCGCACAAGGAGCGCTACGAGATCGTGCTGATCAAGCGCAGCGGCAACAGCGTCGAGACCAAGGTGCTGGTGCCGATCATGTCGGTGGCGACCTTCGTCCTGCTCTGGTTCACCGCGCTGTCGCCGACGATCGTCAACTGAACGGGGAGCCGGGCGGGGCGCTCGGCCTGTGGGCGGCCGGTGCGTGCGGCCCGGTGTGGGCGGCCCGGCGCTTGTGGCCGGCGCGTTCGGCCGGTGCATGTGGCCGGGTGCGTTCGGCCCGTGCGTTCGGGCCGTGGACGGATGCGGCGCGAGGCCTCAGGTCTCGCGCCGCAGTCGTGCGCCCACCCAGCGGGCGCGCCGGCCGAGGATGCGGGGGATGCCGAGCTGCCGCCGCTCCGAGCGCTGACGGCCGTCGGGGCCGTCGAAGCCGAGGTCGTCCGCCCGGTCAGGACGGTGGGCGGAGCGCTGGGGGCTGTTGTGACGTCGGCCGCGCGGGGCGCCGCCGCTTTCGGGCATCCAACTCATACCGGAATGGATGCCCCTGGGCCGGTGGAGGTAACCGCCCGGGCTTCGCCGAAATTGGCCTATGCGGTTGTCATATGAGCGACAAAGTAAGGGAGTTGGGGCCAAGGACCCTTCCGCCCGACCGCACGTACGGCCGTGTCCGGCCCCGTGTCGGGCTCCGTGCCCGGCCCGTCGCCGACTCCGTGCCGGGTCACTCCTTGTGGCGGCCGACCCAGTCCAGCAGCTCGGCGGTGAACTCCTCCGGCGCCTCCTCGTGCGGGAAGTGCCCGACCCCCGGCAGCAGCCGCCAGCGGTACGGCGCCGCGACGTACTCGCCGCCGCCGAGCGCGGTGTGCGACAGCAGCACCGGGTCCGCCGCGCCCTGGACGTGCAGGGTCGGCGCGGTGATCGGCTTCTTCATCCGCCGGGCGAACTGGATGCCGTCCGGCCGGGCCATCGAGCGCAGCAGCCAGCGGTACGGCTCGATCGAGCAGTGCGCGGTGCTGGGAATCTGGATCGCCTGCCGGTACGCGCGCACCGCGGCCTCGTCCAGACCGTTCGGGCCGGTCCAGGACGTCAGGTAGTGGCCGACCAGCTCGGCGTCGTCGGCCACCAGACGGCGTTCGGGTATCCACGGCCGCTGGAAGCCCAGCACGTGCTCGAAGGCGGCGAACTGCCGGCGGTCGGTCAGCAGCGCCCGGCGCAGGTCCCTCGGGTGCGCTGCGGAGACCACGGTGAGGCTCTGGAGGACGGACGGTCGCATCACCGCCGCCACCCAGGCCAGGGTGCCGCCGGAGGCGTGCCCGACCAGGTGGGCCCGGCGCTCGCCGAGCGAGCGGATCACCCCGGTGATGTCCAGGGCGAGGTTGCCCGGGTCGTACCCGCGCGGGGTGCGGTCGCTGCCGCCGATGCCGCGCAGGTCGAGCGCCACCGCGCGGTAGCCGGCCTCGGCGAGCGCGGTCAGCTGGTGCCGCCAGGCCCACCAGTACTCGGGCCAGCCGTGCACCAGCAGCACCAGCGGGCCGGAGCCCAGCTCGGCGATGTGGAAGCGGGCGCCGTTGGCCGCGAGGTCGCGGTGCGTCCACGGGCCGGGCTGCCGGATGCTCCAGGCCTCGTCGCCGTCCGCCGGGGACCCGGCGGATGCCGCCGCGCGGGGCTCCCGGTCGGGCTCCCGCGCGGGTGCCAGGCCGATGCCCTCGGGTGTGCCCTTGGGGGCGGCGCCGGGCTCGTCGGGGTCGACGGAGCCCTCGGGGGTGAGTCCGGCGTCGGAGTCGGGGCCGGAGTCGGCGGACGGCTGCGCGGGCACGGGCTTCTGGTCAAGCGGCATACCGAGAGCGTGTCACATCCGCGGGCCCGACACGTGCCCGGCACTCGCTGTCGGCGGGTTCGGTGCCTTCGGTGCTTGTCGATGCGGGGCCGCTGGGGCCGTCGGGGCTGCTGGGGCCCCGGCCGCCTCGGCGGGCCCGGGGTGTCCGGGGCGTCCGGGGGAGCCGAGGCCGACGTGCCGACGGTCCAGCAGGTGCCGGGCCGTCGGTGCGCCGGTTTGCCGGTGCGCGCTGTACCGGTGCGTCGTTGGGCCCGGTGTGTCGGTAGGCCGGGCCGGGTCGGTTACGGGATGCGGCCGAAGGCCCGGTCGATCTCCTCCTGGGTGGCCGGGCGCGGCCGGGCGTTCTTCAGCACGTCGGCGGTCTTCTGGGCGCCCTCGATGGTGCGGACCGGCTTCTCGATCTTCTTGAACGAGCGCCAGGCCAGCATCCCGAGCAGCACCGCGAGGAGCAGGTAGGCGCCCGCCACGACCAGGAACGACCAGCCCAGCGACAGGCCCAGCGCGTGGATGCCGAAGGCCGCCGCGGCGCTCAGCATCGGGATGGAGAACAGCGCCACCACGCCGGCGACGGTCAGCGAGACGCCGCCGGAGACGCCGCGCTTGACGTCCGCCCGGATCTCGGCCTTGGCGAGCGCGATCTCGTCGTGGACCAGCGCGGACAGGTCGGCGGTGGCCGCCGCGAACAGCTGCCCCACCGAACGCTCGCCCTCGTAGGGCACCCGGCCGTTGCTGGACGGGTCTGCGGCTCCTGTGGGCATCAGCTGTTCTCCTCTGCGGCTGTGCGGCGTGACGCCGCCGCGGGTAGCGGTTCCGGGGCCGGTGGGGAGTCCCGGAGGCGTCTGTGGGTTGTCGACAGCTCAGAATCATGCCCCTACCGGTCAGTCGGACACCACTCCGGGGCCCCGCGGGAGGGACGTGTCCCGGCGGCGGGGGGCTTCCGGGCGCCTTCGCCGGGAGCCTGCGGGCGCCTCAGTCGGGCTGTCCGGGGCGGCCCCGGTAACCGGAGCCGGAGCTCGGGTCGGAGGCGGAGCCCGGGTCGGCGCCGGAGCGCGGGTCGGAGGCGTGGCCGGAGTCGGGGCTCGGGTCGGGGCTCGGGTCGGGGCCGGGGCTGTGTTCCTCGCCGGCCCGGTGGGTGAACTCACCGACCCGCGCCCGCCAGGCCGGGTCGTCCTCCTGGTAGATGTCCGGGATGCCGTCCCCGTCCACGTCGCGGTCCTCCTCCTCGCACAGTGCGCGGTAGTGCCGGTTGCGCAGCTTCAGCAGCACCGTGGCGACCACCGCGGAGAGCACCGAACCGACCAGCACGGCCGTCTTGGCCCGGGCGGCGAGCGCCGGGTCGTCCGGGAACGCCAGCTCGCTGATCAGCAGCGAGACGGTGAAACCTATGCCCGCGAGCACCGAGACCGCGACCATGTCGGCCCACTTGAGCTGCGGGTTCAGCTCGGCCCTGGTGAACCGGGCGGTCAGCCAGGCGCCGCCGAGCACGCCTATCGACTTGCCGACCAGCAGACCGATCACGATGCCGAGCGGGGCGGCCTGGGTGAACACCTCGCGCAGCTTCGGTCCGGAGACGGCCACCCCGGCCGAGAACAGCGCGAACACCGGGACGGCCAGGCCGGCCGAGAGCGGGCGGACCAGGTGCTCGATGTGCTCGCCGGGGGAGTGCTGCTCGTCGCCCTCCCGGTGGCAGCGCAGCATCAGGCCCATCGCGACGCCCGCCACCGTGGCGTGGACGCCGCTCTCGTGCATCAGCGCCCAGGTCACGAAGGCCAGCGGTACGAAGAGGTACCAGCCGTGGACACCGCGCCGGTGCAGGAACCAGAACAGCACCAGGCCGGCGAAGGCGAGGCCGAGCGCCCAGAACTTGATGCCGTGGCTGTAGAAGATTGCGATGATCAGGATCGCGATCAGGTCGTCGACCACCGCCAGGGTGAGCAGGAAGGCGCGCAGCGGGGAGGGCAGGTGGCTGCCGACCACGGCCAGTACCCCGAGTGCGAAGGCGATGTCGGTGGCGGTCGGGATCGCCCAGCCACCGGGATGCCCGCCGCTGCCGGAGTTCACCAGGACGTAGAGGATCGCGGGCAGCGCCACCCCGCAGACGGCGGCGATGACGGGCAGCAGCGCGGCGCTGGGCGTGCGCAGCTCACCCGCGACGAACTCGCGCTTGAGCTCGATCCCGGCGACGAAGAAGAAGATCGTCAGCAGGCCGTCCTTGGCCCAGGTGGCCAGGGAGAGGTCGAGGTGGAGCGGGGTGGAGGGGCCGACGGTGTAGTCGAGCACGCTCTGGTAGGCCTGAGGCCAGGCGTTGGCCCAGATCAGTGCGACGACGGCGGCGCCCAGCAGCAGCATGCCGCCGACCGTCTCGGTGCGCAGGGCGTCGGTGATGAAGGTTCGCTCGGGTAGTGACAGCCGACCGAGGAACTGCCGGCGGCGGGTCGTCGGCTCGTGGACGGGCGGCTGATCGGTCACGCGGGACCTCCTGGGACTGGGAGCGGCAACGGATGCACGGGTGGTGCAGTTGCCGACCAGACTTCCCGGCGCGCCCTGTGACGCCCGTGACTCCTGTCAAGGGTCTTGATGCGTCCTTAATAGTCTAGCGGGACGTTTGGGTGACATCCGGATTGTCTTACTAAAGGACTTAAACCCTGTGGACTGGTTCTGCACCCCGGGGCGCAGCAGTCACGGGGGGTGGTGACGTAACGGCTGACGGATCCGGCTCTGGGAAACGGCTGCGGTAACGGCTACGGGAGACAGCTGCGGGAAACGCCTGCGGGAAACGGCTGTGCCCCGGGCGGTGGTTGCCGCCCGGGGCACAGCCGTTGTCTCAAGGGGCTCGGCCGTCACCGGCCGGGTGGGTTCAGCCGTTGCCGTTGTCCGAGGACGGCAGCTGGGCCTGGATCTGGCTCATCACCGTGCTGTCGGCCAGGGTGGTGGTGTCACCGACCTCGCGGCCCTCGGCGATGTCGCGCAACAGGCGGCGCATGATCTTGCCGGAGCGGGTCTTCGGCAGCTCGCCGACCACCTTGATCTGCTTCGGCTTGGCGATCGGTCCGAGTGTGCGGCCGACGTGCGCCCGCAGTTCCTCGACCAGCTCGGGGCTGTCGGCGACGCCGCCGCGCAGAATCACGAAGGCGACGATGGCCTGACCGGTGGTGGCGTCGGTCGCGCCGACCACGGCGGACTCGGCCACGGACGGGTGGCCGACCAGGGCCGACTCGACCTCGGTGGTGGAGATGTTGTGGCCCGAGACGAGCATGACGTCGTCCACCCGGCCCAGCAGCCAGATGTCCCCGTCCTCGTCCTTCTTGGCGCCGTCACCGGCGAAGTAGCGGCCCTCGAAGCGCGACCAGTAGGTGTCGATGTAGCGCTGGTCGTCGCCCCAGATGGTGCGGAGCATGGACGGCCACGGCTCGGTGAGCACGAGGTAACCGCCGGAGCCGTTCGGCACCTCGACGGCGTTGTCGTCCACCACGGTGGCCGCGATGCCCGGCAGGGCGCGCTGGGCCGAGCCCGGCTTGGTCTCGGTGACGCCCGGCAGCGGGCTGATCATGATGGCGCCGGTCTCGGTCTGCCACCAGGTGTCCACGATCGGGCACCGGCCGCCGCCGATGTGCTCGCGGTACCAGACCCATGCCTCCGGGTTGATCGGCTCGCCGACGCTGCCCAGCACGCGCAGCGAGGACAGGTCGAACTTCGCGGGGATGTCGTCGCCCCACTTCATGAAGGTGCGGATCGCCGTCGGCGCGGTGTAGAGGATGGTCACGCCGTACTTCTGGACGATCTCCCAGAACCGGCCCTGGTGCGGGGTGTCCGGGGTGCCCTCGTAGATGACCTGGGTGGCGCCGTTGGAGAGCGGGCCGTAGACGATGTACGAGTGGCCGGTGACCCAGCCGATGTCGGCGGTGCACCAGTAGACGTCGGTCTCCGGCTTGAGGTCGAAGACCGCGTGGTGGGTGTAGCTGGCCTGGGTGAGGTAGCCGCCCGAGGTGTGCAGGATGCCCTTGGGCTTACCGGTGGTGCCCGAGGTGTAGAGGATGAACAGCGGGTGCTCGGCGTCGTGCGCCTC
Source organism: Kitasatospora sp. NPDC001132 (assembly GCF_053598415.1). Taxonomy (NCBI): domain Bacteria; kingdom Bacillati; phylum Actinomycetota; class Actinomycetes; order Kitasatosporales; family Streptomycetaceae; genus Kitasatospora; species Kitasatospora sp. NPDC001132. The sequence continues at coordinate 120,953 of NZ_JBSFKF010000013.1, forward strand.
GGGGGTGTGCTCGGTGGACTGGCGCGCGGTGATCTCGTGCCACCAGACGTCGCGGCCCTCGGTCCACGGGGTGTCCTGCCCGGTGCGGCGGACCACCAGGACGTGCTCGACGCCGTCGGCCTTGGTGAGTGCTTCGTCGATGGCCGGCTTGAGGGCGGAGGGCTTGCCGCGGCGGTAGCCGCCGTCGGCGGTGATGACGAGCTTGGCCTGGGCGTCCTGGATGCGGGAGGCGACGGCGTCGGAGGAGAAGCCGCCGAAGACCACCGAGTGGGTGGCGCCGATCCGGGCACAGGCGAGCATCGCGATGACCGCCTCGGCGATCATCGGCAGGTAGACGGCGACCCGGTCGCCCTTGCGGACGCCGAGTTCCAGCAGCGCGTTGGCCGCCTGCGAGACCTCGTCCTTGAGCTGGGCGTAGGTGATCGAACGGCCGTCGCCGGGCTCGCCCTCGAAGTGGATGGCGACCCGGTCACCCAGGCCGTTCTCCACGTGGCGGTCGACGCAGTTGTACGCGACGTTGAGCTTGCCGTCGGCGAACCACTTGGCGAAGGGCGGGTTGGACCAGTCGAGGGTCTCGGTCGGCTCGACGGCCCAGGCGAGGCGGCGGGCCTGCTCGGCCCAGAAGCCCAGACGGTCCTCGGAGGCCTGCGCGTACGCGGCCGCGGTGACGTTGGCGGCTGCGGCGAGCTCTGCCGGCGGGGCGAAGCGCCGCTCCTCCTTGAGCAGGTTGGCCAGGCTCTCGTTGCTCAACGCGCACTCCTCATCGAGTCATGATCGGGGGCGATCCCGTGCGTGGGGATTGTCCCGTGTGTCCCAGCGCACAGCTCACCAGGCGAACGGGGCAGTTGACAAGAGGCTCCTGGGAATTGGTGTAGACCTTTGATCGGCGGTCGACCGACCTCCGGTGCGGTCCGCCGGGGAGGACCGGACGACCGCGCGGGGGCGGGTGGGCCCGTGCCCCGGCCCGCCCGGCGGGGACACGGGCCCGGCTCTCAGGCAGCCAGCCGGGGGTCCGCCTCACCACCCTCGACCGGAACCCGATCGTCCTCATTCACCCGTTCGGCCGATGCCGCGTTCGGTCGGACGCCGGGGTCGGTTCCGATCGGAGCCTCGGCGGGGCGTTCGATCGCGTTCGGATGCTTTCCGGGGTGGGCCTCGACCGGGCTGAACGTCCCGGCGGCCCGGTCCAGGACGTAGGCCTGGGCCGTCGCGAAGTCGAAGTACATCCCGACCAGCCGCAGGGTGCCCTCCTCGACCCGGCGCTCGACCGCCGGGTTCGCCATCAACTGGTCCAACTGCTGGACCACGTTGGTGATGCAGAGCTGCTCCACGACGTCCACCACGGGCCGGGAGGCGAACTCCGCCGGGACGCGTCGGAGCCGGTCCAGCGAGCCGCGGCCGTTGCGCAGCCAGCGGGCCAGCGGGGTGGGCGGCCCGGGGCGCTCGTGCACGCCGTCCAACAGGGCCTGCATCGCACCGCAGCCGGAGTGGCCGCAGACCGTGATCGACCGCACCTCCAGCACCTCGACCGCGTACTGCACCGCGGCGGCCACCGAGTCGTCCGCCGCGCCGGGTTCGTGCGGGGCCGGCACCAGGTTGCCCACGTTGCGCACGGTGAACAGGTCGCCCGGACCGCTGTTGGTGATCATGCTGGTGACCATCCGGGAGTCCGCGCAGGTCAGGAAGAGCTGGGAGGGCGTCTGCCCCTCGCGCGCCAGCCGGGCGAGTTCCGGCCGGATCAGCGGGGCGGTGTGCAGCTGGAACACCCGGACGCCGTCCAGCAGCCGGCCGTGCGGGTCCTCCTGCTGCTCGATGCAGTGGTGGCCGACCCAGGGCGTCCAGGCCCGGCAGCGGTGCGGGCCCGGTGAACTGCCCGCGCGCACGGTGCCGTCCGGGTCGAGCACCTCGTCGTCCTGGCGGCGCGTCACCAGTGAGACCCGGCCGCCCGTGTCCTGGTGCCCGGCCCGCCAGGTGTGCAGCGTCTCGTACGCGGCGTGGTCCAGGAAGGAGCCGTCGTGGACCACGGTGACCTCGGCTCCGGCCGGGATGCCGGCCAGCGCCCGGCCGAGCCTGGGCACGGTGGTGAAGGTGAGCGGGCCGTGGGTGTGGACGGTGACCGTGCCGCCGGGGCCGGTCTCCACGTCCACGTGGGCGCGGGTCAGCCGGTAGAGGGCGAGCAGCATGGCGGTGCCGGCGCCGATCGCGACGCCCCACAGCACGCCGGCGGCCACCACGCCGAGCACGGTGATCAGGTAGACGGGGAACTCGCGGTGCCGGTGCACCTTTCGGATGTGCGCGAAATCCACCATCTGCAGCCCGACCGCCAGCACCAACGCGGCGAGCGCGGCCAGCGGGATCCGGCGCAGCCCGCCGGTCAGCGCCAGCGCGGCGGCCAGCACCCAGACGCCGTGCAGTACCGAGGACCACCTGGTCTGGCCGCCGGCCCGTACGTTGGCGGTGCCGCGCACCGCGCCGCCGGCGACCGGCAGCCCGCCGACCAGGCCGCTCGCCAGGTTCGCGAGGCCCTGGCCGCGCAGTTCGCGGTCGAGGTCGCCGGTGCGGCGGGCCATCCGGTCGATCGCGACGGCGGACAGCAGCGACTCCACGCTGGCGACCGCGGTGACGGTGAGGACGGCGGCGAGCAGCCCCAGCACCGGGCCGTGCGGCAGCGCGGGCAGGAACGCCTGCGGCCGCCAGGCGGGCAGTTCGATCCGGGCGAGCCGCAGGTCCAGGGTGAACACGAGCGCGGTGGCCAGCGCGACCCCGGCCAGCGGACCGGGCACCTTGGCCAGCCGGGCACCGAACTCGCCCGCGCGGCCCGGCAGTCGGCCGAGCCGGGGCCAGCCGAGCAGGACGGCCACCGTCACCGCGCCGGCCAGCAGCGCCGGCGGGTGCGGGCCGGCCAACTGCCCGGGAAGGGCCAGGAGGTTGGCGATCGTGGAGCTCTGCGGCGAGCCGCCGAGGACGACGTGCAGCTGCGCGACGGCGATGGTGATCCCGACGCCGGCCAGCATGCCGTGCACGATCGCGGGCGAGACGGCGAGCGCCGTCCGGGCCACCCGGCGTGCGCCGAGCAGGAGTTGGAGCAGGCCGGCAGCGACGGTGACGGCGCAGGTGGCCCGCCAGCCGTACTGGGCGATCAGCCCGGCGGTGATCACCGTCAGCGCCGCGGAGGGACCGCTGACCTGGAGCGGTGTGCCGCCGAACAGCCCGGCGACGATCCCGCCCACGGCCGCGGCGGCCAGTCCGGCGGTGAGCGGGGCGCCGGTGGCGAGCGCGATGCCGAGGGAGAACGGCACGGCGATCAGGAAGACCACGAGGGAGGCGGAGAGGTCCTGGGCCCAGCGGATCCGGGGGCCGGGGCCCGGCGGTGCGTGGTCGGTGGTGTCGGAGGCGATGGGGGCACTGGAGATGTCGAGGGTCATTGTCTTCCCGTCTGTCCGGGGGAGCGAACGCAGTCAGGTCCGGCGGTGAGTCCGGGGGTGGGGCTCCGGGGCGGATCGGCTGTCGTGGGCGCGACGGTGTGGCGGGATGGCGTGGGCGCGGCGGGGGAGTGCGGGCGCCACCGGCCGGCGTTGACCATCAGGCCCGCCAGGACTCCGGGCGAGGTGCGGGACGTCTCACCGGGGCCGCCGGACGAACCATCAAGACTCGGTAAACCGAGGGTAATGAAAGCTTTGCACAGCGTGGTTCCGGGAGGGAAGCGGAAAACCCCCTGGTTCACTCCAATGGGTGGTGGCCGAACGGTCGGGAATCTGCTGGTGGCGGTGGGTCGGCCGGCCTCGGGAGCGGGCGGCGCGTGGACGCGCCCGGGCACGAGGAACGGGCCGCGGCCTCCCCGGGGTGGGGAGGCCGCGGCCCGTTCGACTGCGGCGGTGCCGGTCAGACGTGGGCGCCCGCCGGGGCCGTGTGCTCGCCGTCGTCCGCGAGCCCGCCCAGGACGAAGTCCTCGTCCACCTGGGTCGCGAGGTCGATGCCGACCTTGGAGTTGGCCCAACTCTCCGCGTTGCGGCGGTGGAAGAGCACCGCCTGCTCGGTGTAGCGGCGGGCGTCCCGCCGTCCGTACGCCGCGTCGGCCTCGATCCGCAGCTCCTCCAGCACCGTCCGGTTGGCCGGCTCCAGGGACTTCAGCGGCGGTTCGGCACCCTGCTCCAGGCGGCGCACCCAGTCCGACTGCCCGAAGGTGGTGAGCAGGTCGTCGCCGACCTCGCGGCGCAGGAAGGCCAGGTCGTCCGGGCCCTGCACCTTGTTGCCGACGACCTTCAGTCGCACGCCGAAGTCGCGGGCGTAGTCCCTGTACTGGCGGTAGACGGAGACGCCCTTGCGGGTCGGCTCGGCCACCAGGAAGGTCAGGTCGAAGCGGGTGAACAGGCCGGAGGCGAAGGAGTCCGAGCCCGCCGTCATGTCGGTCACCAGGTACTCGCCCGGGCCGTCCAGCAGGTGGTTGAGCAGCAGCTCCACCGCGCCGACCTTGGAGTGGTAGCAGGCCACCCCGAGGTCCTCCACGGTGAACGCGCCGGTGGCCAGCAGTCGGACCGAGCCCTCGTCCAGCGCGATCGGGCGGGCGCAGGAGGCGTAGACCGGATTCTCCTCGACGATCCGCAGCAGTCGCGAACCGCGGCCGGGCGGCGTGGTTTTGATCATCTCGTCGGAGGAGCGGATCAGCGGGTTGCTGCCGCGCAGGTACTCCTTGATCTCCGGCAGGCGGCTGCCCAGCGAGGGCAGTTCTGCGGCCTGGTCGTCCGTCAGGCCGAGGGCCGGGCCCAGGTGCTGGTTGATGTCGGCGTCCACGGCGATGACCGGTCGGCCCATGGCCGCCAGGTGGCGGATGAACAGTGCGGACAGCGTGGTCTTCCCGCTGCCGCCCTTGCCGACGAAGGCGATTTTCATCTGGGGACTCCGGCTCTCACTCAGGGCCCTCGGGGTGGGCCGCCTGCCCAGGGCGCGCGACGCGCTCCCCAGTTGGAAATCGTTATCGTCTCCGATAGTGGTCATGCTAGCCGGGGTTTGGGTTTCGCCGGGGGCGGGAAGTGAGGATTGCCTCTAACGGGTGATGCGGGGTTGCTGTTCCGGGAGGGGCGGCCCGTTCATTACTCTCGGGTAGGTGAGCACTGGAACTGATCCCCTCGCCCCGCTGGCCCAGCTCCCCGGGGTGCCCGACGCGGTGGCCGAGGTGCGCAAGGCCGTCGACCGGCTCTACGGCCACCGGGTGATGCGCCGCCGCGCGGCCGAGGTCACCTCCGAGTCCGCGCTGCGCGGAGCCCGCGCGTCGGCGGCCCTGGCCGGGGCCGACTGGCCGCTGGAGGAGGTCCGCCGCCGCAGCGACTTCGGCGCGGACCCCGAAGCCCGGACGGTCGGCGCGGCCCTGCGGATCGCCGCCGAGGCCGGCCAGCTGCTCAGCATCTGGCGGCACTCGCCGCTCCAGGTGCTGGCCCGGCTGCACCTGCTCGCGGTCGGTGACGGCGATCCGGCCGCCGGTCGTCCGCGGCGGGCCGGGGAGGGCGCAGAGGAGCTGTTCCCGCTGGCACTGGAGCCGGTGGAGAGCGTCGAGGTCGACGCCGCGGACGGGCCGTTGCCCGCGCTGCCGCCGGCGCCCGGTGCGGAGGAGGTCGCGGCCCGGCTCGACCAGCTCTCCCGACTGCTGGTGGCGCGCGCGGAGGGCCAGGGCGTGGGCACGCCGGCCCTCGTCGTGGCCTCGGTGGTGCACGGCGAACTGCTCGCGCTGCGGCCGTTCGGCACCCACAACGGGGTGATCGCGCGGGCCGCCCAGCGGATCGTGCTGATCGCCGAGGGGCTCGACCCGAAGTCGATCTGCCCGGCCGAGGTCGGCCTGGCGGAGCTCGGCACCGCCGCCTACCGCCGGGCCCTGGCCGGCTACCTGGCGGGCACCCCGGACGGGATGGCGGCCTGGATCGCCCACTGCGGCCGGGCGCTGCGGCTCGGCGTGCGGGAGAGCACGGCGGTCTGCGAGGCGATGCAGCGCGGGATGGTCTGAGCGGCCGGACGTGGAGCGGCGCGCACGCCCCGCAAGGGGCGTGCGGACGTCGGGAAGCGCGTGGGAACCCTGGAGGCGTGCGGGAACGAAGATGCGGCGGCACCTGATCCTGCCGGGTGCCGCCGCTGGTGCAGATACCGGGTGACCATGCATGCACCGGAAGTGCCGATCAGACGGGGATCCTGCCCGTTCGTCTGGTCCGGCGGCCCGACAGCGGGTCGGCTGCATGTGGGTGCCCGGATATCTGTACGTGCGGTCCGTGGGGCCTGAACTGCGTTGTCGGTTTGACCTCTTAGGTCCTGACCGGGTCTCGCGGGCCGTGCTTCATTTGTATCGCGTTTCGGGCGAAAGGGGAACCCGAAACGAGAAGTCTGTCCCGATTGCCCGTTTTGGCCAAGGTTTCCGGGGGTGTGGGCCCCGGCGCCTCAGGCGAGCGGGCGCCGCCGGCGGGCCAGGTACCAGATCACCCCGGCGGTCACCGCGGCCGTCCCGACCGCCACGGCGGTCAGCACCGAGCCGCTCGGAGCGGAGAACTCGGGTAGCCGCCGCCGCAGTTCCACCGGCTTGTCGAAGACCAGCACCGGCCACTCCCGGGCCTGCGCCTCCTTCCGCAGCGCGCGGTCGGGGTTGACCGCCGACGGGTGGCCGACCGCCTCCAGCAGCGGCAGGTCGGTGGAGGAGTCGCTGTACGCGTACGAGGCGGCCAGGTCGTAGCCCTCGGTCGCGGCCAACTCCCGGATGGCCGCGGCCTTGTTCTCGGCGTAGGCGTAGTACTCGATCTCGCCGGTGTAGCAGCCGTCCTCGACCTTCAACCGGGTGGCGATCACGTGGTCCGCGCCGAGCAGCCGGCCGATCGGCTCGACCACCTCGGAGCCGGAGCTGCTGACGATCACCACGTCCCGGCCGGCCGCGTGGTGCTGCTCGATCAGCGAGGCCGCCTCGTCGTAGATGATCGGGTCGATCAGGTTGTGCAGGGTCTCGGCGACGATCTCGCGGACCTGCTGGACGTTCCAGCCCCGGGTGAGCGCGGAGAGGTACTCGCGCATCTTCTCCATCTGGTCGTGGTCGGCGCCGCCGACCAGGAAGACGAACTGGGCGTACGCGCTGCGCAGTACGGCCCGACGGTTGATCAGACCGCCCTGGTAGAAGGGGCGGCTGAAGGCCAGCGCGCTCGACTTGGCGATGATGGTCTTGTCGAGGTCGAAGAAGGCCGCCGTGCGCGGCCCTCCGGGCCTCGGGCGAACGGGCGGGCGGAGCTCTTGCGGGCGGAGCTCTTCGGCGCCGGTGGTGTCGCCCTGGGACTCGTCGGCGTGGTCGTCGGCGTTCTCGGTGGTGTCCACGGGAACCGAGGATAGAGGGAGCCGCAAAACACCCCGCCATTCGGCGTACTCGCGGGCGTGCGGGTTTGTGTTTCTGGCCGCTCGGGTACACCATGGAAGTCACGGATCGTTCGCGACCGTGCTAACCCGGTCCGGCTCCTCCCCCCCGAGCCGGGCTGTGGATAGACGACCCCCGCTCTCCCCCCCGGCGGGGGTCGTCGCACGTCCGGGGCCATTTTCAGGGCCTGAACGCCTCTCGCGGCGGAGCCGCCGTCCTGGCCTCGGCGGCCTACAGGGGGTGTCGACACCTCGGCCCGCCGATCGACTTCCGTCACTCTGCGTTGCCATTCGCTCATGTTCGTCGGAGATCGAACGGCTGGTTCCGATCGGTGCCGCGAGCCCGCCCGGAGGCGGTGTCCGGAAGGCGGCGGGCGGGGGTCGGAGAGATCGGTCGAACGGGGTGCGACGGACCGCCGGTTCATCTCGGTGACCCCTTTTCGTCAATTCTTCGCCGATTAGCCCCCCGCCCGGGTGAACGATTTCATCCACAGCCCACGGGTTATCCACAGGCAATCGAATGCCGGATGACGGAATCCGGATCTCCCCCCACCGTGATGACCGGCGGCGGTCGCCGGGCAGGGCCTCACCCCTTCCTCCCTCAGAGGCCTGTCGGGCGGCCGCCCGCCGGAATCGTCCGACGTGCGTCGCCGGCCTGGTGGCAGGCGGCGCGGAGGGGAGCATCCATGTCGACGCCGATCGCCGACCACATCACCGCCGAGGGCCCCGCGGTCGCCGGGCCGCTCATCGTCACCGAGGACGAGGGCCTGGCCGAGCACCTGCTGCGGGTCTGCGCGGCGGCGGGCACCGAGCCGAGGCTGGTCCGGGGCGCCCCGCCGACGCGGGCCCTCTGGGAAGGGGCCTCGCTGGTCCTGGTCGGGGACGACCAGGCCGTCCGCTGCTCCGCGCTGGGGCGGCGCGGCGGGGTGCTGCTGCTCGGGCTGGACCTGGACGACCCCGGGGTGTGGGTCAGAGCCGTCCAACTCGGGGCCGAACACGTGCTGTTCCTGCCCGACGCGGAGGCCTGGCTGCTCGACCGGATCGCCGACGCGGCCGAAGGCGTCGGCTGCCCGGCGGTCACCGTCGCGGTGCTCGGCGGCTCGGGCGGGGCCGGGGCCTCGACCCTGGCCTGCGCGCTGGCGGTCACGGCCGCGCGGGCGGGACGGCGGACGATGCTGCTGGACGGCGATCCGCTGGGCGGGGGCCTCGACATCCTGCTCGGCGGCGAGCGGGTCAGCGGGCTGCGCTGGCCCGATCTGGCGGGCTCCCGCGGGCGGGTCAGCGGGGCCGAGCTGGCCCGGGCGCTGCCGGTGCTCAAGCGGCTCTCCGCGCTGTCCTGCCTCTCCTGGGACCGCGGCGACACCCTGACGGTGCCGCCGGAGGCCATGCGCAGCGTGCTGGCTGCCTCCAGGCGGCGCGGCGGGCTGGTGGTGGTCGACGTGCCCCGACACCTCGACGCGGCCGCGGGGCAGGCGCTGGAGCAGTCCGACCTGGCGCTCCTGGTGGTGTCGGCCGAGTTGCGCGCGGTGGCCGCTGCCGACCGCGTCGCCGCGGCGGCCCGGATGCGGCTCGGGGACGTGCGGGCCGTGGTGCGGCCGGTGCGGGCCGGCGGGCTGCCGGCCCGGCAGATCGTCCGAGGGCTGCGGTTGCCGCTGGCGGGGGAGGTGGAGCCGGAGCCGGGCCTGGCCCAGGACGTCGTGAAGGGCGTCCCGCCCGGAATCCGGGAGAGCGGCCCGCTCGCGCGCTTCTGCGCGAGCTTCCTGAACGAGGTGCTGCCGCCGGTGCCGGCGGTCGGGGGAGGTGTGTACTGATGGGCCGTCTGCGTGGAACGGTCCTCCGGGGTGGCACGCCCGGCCAGGACGGCGGTGCGCGGGAGCACCGGCCGCTGCGGAGCGTGCCGGTGCCCGGCGTGCCGCCGGAGCCCGGGCACGGGCCCTGCCCGTACGGCCGGACGGCCCGCGAGCAGCGGACGGCGGCCCTGGTGGACGCGGTCCGGCTGCGACTGGCCGAGTCGGGGGCCGCCCCGACGGTGGGCTCGGTCGCGGCAGCGCTGCGGGCCACCCGCCCGCCGCTCGGCGGGGACGAGGTCCTGGACACCGTGCGCTCGCTGCGCGCCGAACTGGTGGGTGCGGGCCCGCTGGAGCGGCTGTTGGCGGCACCCGACGTCACGGACGTCCTGGTGAACGGTCCGGAGGAGGTGTGGGTCGACCGTGGCGGCGGCCTGCAGCGAGCCACCGGTGTCCGCTTCGCCGACGCCGAGGCGGTGCGGCGGCTGGCCCACCGGCTGGCCACCGCGGCCGGCCGGCGGTTGGACGACGCCCGCCCCTGGGTGGACGCCCGGTTGCCGGACGGCACCAGGCTGCACGCGGTGCTGCCGCCGATCGCGGCCGGCTGCACGCACATCTCGCTGCGGGTCTGCCGCTCCCGGCCGTTCACGCTCGACGAGTTGGTGGCGGGCGGGTCGCTTCCACCGGAGGGTGCGGAACTGCTCGCGGGCATCGTGCGGGCCCGGCTGTCACTGCTGGTGTCCGGTGGGACTGGCTCGGGGAAGACCACGTTGCCTATGTACCGCCTCTAGAAGCTCCCGAGAGAGCCCCGCCCAGGCGAACCCGAACGGGGCTGTGACGTGCTACTTTCCGCCTACTGCCCAGCAGTCACGCGAGAAGTACCGGCGTCCGTAGGCGTCGACCCACGGACGGGTGTCGTTGGACGCGCGGGGGCGGTGTATCACCCGCACCATCGGGCGACCGCCCGTGAAGACCCGCCACCCGTTCCGTTCGCTTGCCAGCAGCCCCCGCGTGTTGCCCCGGCGAGTACCGTCCGGCAAGTCCTTCATGAACACCTTGCTCACTGGGCCACTGCCCCGGCGAGAGTGTGAGGGACACCGGTCGTGATGCTGTCGAGCCAGTGCATGGGGTCGGGCAAGTCGAGTGCAGCAGCGAACAGCGCGGCGCGGCGCCTCCGCTGGTCGTTCGCGTCCCGTGCAAGTTCGGCCACCACGATGGCTTCCCAGCGTCGTGCCATGTCGTCCGCGTGACGTCGCTGAATGACTTCCTGCTGTGCGGGGGTCATGCGCTCCCATGCGATCAGGTGCGGTCGGACGAGAGGGCCGGGGCAGTACTGCACGGTTTCGCGCAGATCGAGCAGTGAGACAGGACGGGTGGGAGCGCAGATGACGCGCTTCGGCACCGCGAGCCGGAACACCTCGGGACCGCAGATCACCAGGGTCCGGCGGCGGTGCTCTCCGCGTGCCGGCAGCAGCAAGCGCAGCACCCAGAGTGCGGCCAGGACGATAAGCTGAGTCATGTCTTAGCTCCGAGAAAGCTAGGGCCATCCCCGGGACCGTTGGCGCGGTCGCCGGGTTTTCTGTTGTGCAGACCTTACTAGGGGTCCCTACCCCTGTCTATCGCCCCCTATAGCACCCGACTCCCGTCAGCGCCCGCCGACGGTTACCTTCGTGGCATGGAGTTCGACCCGACCCGCCCCAAGTGGCGACAGATCCGCGACGAGATCGCTCGCAAGATCGAAAGCGGCGAGTATGCGCCCGGCCACCTGATTTCGGCGGTGCAACTCGAACGGGATTTCGGAGTAGCGCGTGCGACTGTTCAAAAGGTCACGGCGGCGCTCCGCGAGGATGGACTGATCCGGACTGAGACCGGGATGGGGAGCTTCGTGACAGACCGCACAAAGTAGCCCCGACCAGGCGAACCCGGACGGGGCCGGGAAGAACGCGGGTAGCGCCGTCAGTTCCTACGGTGCCGACCGCTTCCCTTCCGCAGTAGCGCAACGGGGGTGTCATCCTGCGGCGGAACGGAGTCGGCACCCCGCCGAACGATGACCGAGTACGCCTCTGAGTAGTTGGCGGCTACGCCTACCGGTTGCCACTCCGAGCCGTCCCACTCGACCACCAGACGGGGCGTGTCCTGAAAGAGAAGACCGTGCTGGGCCCCGGGGTCCAGGGCCATGGCGTCCCGGGTGCCCGGCGGTCGGTGCCGGTTGCTCCGCGCGGCGTACCAGTCGGACATGGTCTCGTCGTCGGGTTCGAGCACGGTCCTTACCTCTCCCTCGCCGTCCTTTAGAGGCTAGTGGCCAACGCCGTTCGGCGGTAAGGGCCAACCGAGTAAGGCGAACGGGGCCCGCGTCTCCAGAGCCTTGGTGTACTCGTCCCCGTCGAACTCGACGTAGTCCGTGATCGGATCTTGCGCCGCGCACAGCATCGCCAGAGCACAGCCGAGGCAGAAGTCACAGTCCGTGTCGAGGTCCCGAAGATTGGCGTAGTTCTGGCACCCGCCCCACTGGCACATCCGCCGGTGCCTGCCGCTGGTAGCCCGATCCACTCCCATCCCGACAGTCTTCCCCAACGCCCCTACTGCGGCGTCCCGTGGTAGATGGACATCCGTTGCGCGGATCGGAGCTTCATCACGAGTTCCTCCGCCGGCTGCTTGGTCGCCCACTGCACCAGCGTGGAACGAAGGCGTTCCGCGAGAGCTTCGAAGTCGCTGCCCGCAAGGTCCGGAGGCAAGGCGCCGCGCAGCTCCACCGACTCCCCACCAGCATCCAACAGCTTTTGCAGCGCCCAGTGTTCGGTGAGAAGTTGCACGCCGAACGTAATGTGGAGACTGGGTTGGTCAGGGCCGGTCCGACCCGCATGAACCCAACCGCGTGGGATGAACAGCACTTGCCCTGCCGTCAGGTTGAACTCGAAATCCGGGTCCGTCGTATCGAAGCGTTCCTTGTCCTCCGGAGCGAACCCGATCCTCGACCAGTTGTGGTGTCGGTGCTCCAGCGGGTCCACGAACGTGGGCCGAAAGAGCTGCCACCGCTTCGCGCCTTCGGTCTGGGCGATAAGAACGTGGTGGCAGTCCCAGTGCCAGCCGAATCCTTGAGCCTCACCAGCGGGGGTGAGGTAGAGATTTCCGGTGATCGGGTGGCCGAGCTGGGCGGACAGTTCCTTGCAGAACGCCACGATCGGCGGGTAGCTCTGATGCAGCCCGTTGAAGACGAGCGTGTCCGTGGGGTGGTCGGCGGATGCGCGTTCGGCAGTCAGGCCGCCGCTCCGGACCATCCCGAAACTGTAGGGGCGGACGTCCGGGTCAGCCAGGATCTCCCGCGCCGCTTGGCGAGTGGCGAGGAGTTGAAGGTCTGCAACGTCTCGGTTGAAGACCGTGGGAACCGACGGCCACGCCTTGCGGAAAACGGCCGGGTCTGTGACCAGCCTCGAAAGCGCGGTCTGCACGGCGGTGCTCCCTTCTCGTAGGGTAGGAAGGGGCGACCGCCCCACCTGAATTGGGGCGGTCGCCTCTCACTCACTTGCTGATGTGTCAGGCGCCGATCAGGTGGTCGTACTGCCCGGAGACGAAGGCGGCCTTGAGCTTCCGCAGCTCACCGGAGGTGCCGGTGATCACGGCGTTCTCGTTGTCGATGTTGGCGATGACCACCCGGCCGTTACCGGCGTCGGCGACGGCGAAGCACTGGACCTGGTCGTCCAGCTGGCTCTGCATCGCCACCGACCACTCCAGGCCGGGGTGCGACGGCGGGTTGAAGTTCAGGGACTCGCTCATGAACGTTCCTCCTTCGACTCGTGTGCACGGCAGGCGCCGTGCCGGTTTGGCAGTGCGACCGGGGACGTTCATCCCCGGGTTGTGCAACCCGTTCCCCGCCGGGATCTCTTGGCGGAGAAATCGGCCGGAACGGGAGTCGATGGGTGCTACTCGGGGGACGGCGGCAGTCTCAGGCGGCGCCGGTCGAGTTCCGCGCGAAGTCTCAGACGTCGGACGTAGGCGCGTTCGTCACGGATGATCTGGCGGCGCCGTGGGCTGAACATCGTTACGGGCCACATGAATTGGATGTGCAAGCCCCAGAGCATCCGAGCTGTGCCTACCGGGTGAGTCGCCCGGTGGAACCACAGCCGGCACCGGGAACGGGCCTTCACGCCATGACCGGGGCGGGCACGCTGGTGAGCCGCTTCCGGCCGCAGACCTGAATGCGGGACTCGTCCGGGTGCGTCAGCGCGTAGTCCGGCGGCAACAGGTAGCCGAACCGGCGACAGACGCACGACCACGTGCTGACGCCGTCCGTGCCCACGGTGCCGCTGATCGACTTGCCGCACACACACTTTCCCGCCGTGACCTGCATGCATGCTCCCTCGGGCCAAGACCGACCGCCGATCGCATGACGGCCAGTCAGTGAACTAGTCCAGAATGAAGAGTGGCCTAGTTCGGCCGCTACGGTTGCGAGTGAACTAGTCTGCTCAAACGGGGGTCGCCCACCGAGCGGAAGCGAGCGAACATGCCGAGCAAGACGCCGAAAACGTGGTCTGTGATCGCAGACCACTTCCGTCAGCGAATCCTGTCAGGGGAGCTGGAGCCGGGCGCGAAGCTGCCCAGCAACAAGGAGATCGCCGGGCGCTGGAACGTTGCCGTGGCCACGGTCAGCCGGGCACTTCAGCACCTACAGGTGGAGGGCTATCTCCGCACTTCACCGCGTGGAACATTCGTCGCGGATGATCCACGCGTGAGCGCCAGCAGTCGGGACCGTCTTGCCCGGGTGCAGAGGGTTCAGTCCAGCCTCATGGAGGGCGAGACCAGTCGCGTAACGGCTGCCGAACTCGTCATCCCGCCGCTCTACGTCGCGGATCTCTTCGACCTGGAGCACGGCGCCCAGCTGGTGCGCCGCGAGTACATCGCTGGGCGCGGCAAGTCTCGAACCCTCTTCGCGGTGTCTTGGTACCCCGCGCACTTCGCCGCGCTGGTGCCCGACTTGCTCAACACGGCTCCGGGGCGGAACGACGGAATCACGGCGCGCGTCCTCGAAGCCACTGGCCGAACCATCACAGCGGCACGCGACGACATGCACGCGCGCACGGCAGACCAGCGCGAAGCCGCCGCCTTGGCGGTACCGGTTGGCAGCTCGATCCTGGCTCTCGTCCACCGCTGGTCGGACGACGAAGGGCTGATCGAGTACACGGAGGCTTGCCTGCCTCCCCGGTTCACCATCGGCTACGAGTACACGCCGTAGGTTGACCCAGAACGCAGAAAGACCCCAGCGGGAATCCGCTGGGGTCTCTTTGCTGTTTGGGGAACCCTGCCTGCCCTGATCAGGCGGCTAAGACCGCTTACAGGTAGTCTTTCTCGCGGGCTTGACTTGCCAACTAGTCTGAGATTCAAGCAAGTTGACCCACGGGGGCGTGAAAATGGCATCACACCCAGGGTGCGTGTTTCGAGCTGGGACCGGGATCGCTGAGCGGCCAGGCCGCGAACTTCGACTGTGCTCTCCCCCCGCCCGGCAGCCGGAGCACCGGACATCAGGTGCAGATGATCACTGCGTCTGACTTCGGCGTCCGGCGCTGGTGGAGTCTCGCGCCTTCGAGCACGGGCAAGCCGTCGTTCCGGCCTGTGTCCCGCCAACACCCGAGGCACGACGCGTGGACGTTGTGACGCTCACGCCTTCCGCCGTCGCGGATCGGCTTCGTCCAGGCCAGTACGACGGCAGCCACGTGGCCTGTGCCGGTACAGCGCTGGCAGGGCACCGGCACGTTCCTGAGCCCGATCTCGGCCAGACGCGCGGCGATCTCGGTCAGCAGTGGTTCACGGTGCGGCGGTCGGCCGTGCCAGCGCCACAGGGCGGCGAGACAGGCCGCCCCCTTCCTCAGCACCCCCATACCCAGGACACCCCCCTACCTCCAGTGGTCGTGATCACTGCTGTGCCCGTGCCCGTCGCTGGCGGTCGCGGAGCCGCTGGGCGTCGTCGTCCGACAGCTTCGGCGCCGACACCGTGAAGCGCTTGCCTGGGTCGCCCTGGCGGTCGGCCATCTCCTGTGCGTGCCGCGCGGCCTGGGCGGCGAGCATCTGGGGAGAGTTCATGTCCGGCTCCGGCTGGTCAGCGAGTGCCCGAAGGTCCGGGGTCTTGTCCGGGAGCGTGGCGCTCACGATCTGCACCGACCCGGCTTCCTGCACCCAGACGCCGGCCACGCGCGCAAGGGCACGGAACAGCGCGCGGTCCTGGGCGAACGCCTCCGGCGCGGATCGTGAAACCGTGATCGAGATGCCACTGTGGAGCCCGACGAAGATCCGCGAACTGTCCGCCACCACAACGGTGTTGGCGGGAAGACGTCGCGAGACGACCGGGATCAGCCCGTAGATTCCCTCCGTCCACTGAGCGGCAGGGATCTCCGCCCGAAGCGCCTCGGCTGCCACCGGGTCGGCCCACAGGACCGTAGCTTCGGCGTCGGAGCCTTCCAGGCGCTTGATTGCGGCACTGATCTCCGCAACGGACGGAGCCGCGTGCTTGGTAACTCCCTGAAACAGAAGGCCAGTTACCCGACGGCTGTCGTTCGGATCGGCCGGTCCAGCGCCGTTGAACAGCCCGTTGTCGATCCCGCGTGCCATGGCGAGTGCAAGAGACTGGTTGATCCCGGCGACGAGATCCGGACGGGCGTCCTGAAGGACTTCGGACGACGCCTTCTCCACCGCGCCGAACTTGGCCGCCCAGCAGGTGCGGGAGGGCAGGTCCGTGCCCGGCTCCGGGATCAGGGAGTTGGCATCCACGTATCCGCCGTCGGCGGTCTTGACCGCCGGGAGCATCATCGAAGCCTCGTGCATGGTCAGCTTGTTCGAAGCCGGGATGTTCGCCAGGAAGCGAGACTTCGGGCCGATCATGTTGACCCACAGCGCGGCCGGTTCCGTGGCCGTCCACGACGCCCCATTCGGGATGGTGCGCCGGTTCACCGGTAGGAAGCCGTCCGCCGTTCGGATAGGCGCGTCGGTCATGCGGGAGTCACCCTCCATCGGATAGGCAGCGTCCAGGGAACGGGCGCTGGTGGTCGTCGTTGGGTAGGCCGGGTTGGTCACCGGGCCGAGTTCGTAGACGGTCATCGACGTGATCACGCGAACGGGAAGGCCGGTCTCGGGGTCGTCGTCGCTGGCCCGCTTCTGGCCGCCGGGGTTGACCCGGAAAGTGAACGAGCTGCCGATCACGTCGCCCCGCCGGATCAACTCGGCGACGTCTTGACCGGCCTGGGTGTTCGGGACGTCGATCTCGTAGCGAATCCCCGTCGCGTCCGCAGCAAGCCGGAGCGTTCCCGAGCTGCGCCGGCCGAGGACGTGGTCCATGTTGTGGTTGAACGTGGCCAGCACATCGCTTCGGTCCGTCGCCGGATTCCACGCGGCCGGGTCGATCCGCTCCCGGAACCCTCCGAGATCGTGACTCAGCTCGCCGAACCGAACGGCATACCCGCTGATCGTATTGACGCCTCCGGAACTCCGGATCGAGACAACGAACGGCGCCGTCCTCTTCTGGACGCCGGGATCTCGTATCAGCACAGATGGCATGGGAACCCCCTTCCTAAGGCTTCTCTCGCCCCTCTCTAGAGCGCAAGACATTCCCGCCCCTGCGTGAGCGGGTCGTCCCTCGCTTTCTCGGGGGGGACTTGAGCGCAAGAGCTTCCCGGGTGTCCAGGATGACGAACAGGTGATTTGGCGTCGTTTCCGGTTTGCTTAAGAGTTCTCTATGACGTACTGGAAAACTCGTCAAACCGTCACTACACCACCACCGGCGCTGTCCGCCCGTACTGCTGAGACTCAGGCAAGATGCGTGTATGACAGAAGTCAGGTCGGGCGGGGCTATGTGAGGGGCAGCGCGCTCAACCGCCGGCCGCTGGTCGGTCACGATGGTGGTTTGGTGTTTGGGACGTCGATCCTGACTTCCCTAAGAGTTTTCTTTAGTGTGTTGAGAAGAGGCATCAAAACGCCAAAACACCATCCTTGGCAGTCCGGGCCAGCGCTGGAGAGGCAGGCATCCCGCGCGGGCACCGCCCCAGAAGGCCGTAGATGCCCGCCTGAGGGCGTGAAGAAGCCCCGCCCGACCAACGGAGGCCAGGCGGGGCTGTAGGGGGCCGTCAGGCGGCCTGGACGCGGGCCAGAGCGGCTAGTTCCGTTGCCTCCGGGTCGTCGTGCTCACCGATTGCGAAGGACAGTCGTCCGTAATCGAATCCGGGTCCGACGGGCCTCCCCTTGACAACAACCAACCGTGCGCCCGCCTCCACCATCATGTGGCGCTTCTGGTCTTCGCCCGCCTCATGCCACAAGTCGGCATAGGTACGGCCGGTAGGGACCTGGGAAACACCCGGCGGGCGTGAAGGAAGCGCCTTCAGTCGCTTTCGTTCGCTCAGGAGAGATTCCATCATTCGCCCGTACTCGACTTCATCGTCTTCGTCATACAAGCCCGCGCTCCGGTCTCGCCGAAGTCGCGAAATGCTTTCCTTTACTCTTTCGATTTCCGTGGAGTGGTCCTCTCCGGGGTCTTCGACCTGGAGTGTGATTTGCAGATGTCCGATCCGCTTCAGGAATTCTCCTTCTGCCCATTTCTCAAGAATGTCGGCGTCCGCTTCGACGGAGTGGCCCATTCCGCGAATCTTGCATCGATAGACTCGAACATGACTTCCCGCCCATTCTTTGGCAGTGCGCCTATTGCTTCGCCTCTTCTTGCTGCTGCCATACATGGGTGCTCCGCAGATCGATCCGTCGCGATTGATTCCACCACAATAGGCGACCCGGACAAGTCGGGATTCGGCGCTGTGGATGATTGCTTCGGGGCGGGATTTGGTCTCCATGATGGCCTGGAGCTTGTACCAGTCTGAATCGCTGATAAGTGGAGGCCGGTCGATTCGAGGGTGCCCCGTGCTATCGAGGAGGGGGCGGCCTTCCCATGCCTCGAACTCCGAGCCTTTGGCCCGTCGTTCACGCTTCGCGGTGGCATCCGGGTCGTGAAGGGTGTAGCCGCGCAGATGCTCGGAACGGAGCATTGCCGAAATATGCTGATGGTCCCATTTCTTGGGCTTCTGGGGAAGCTTGCCGGTCTTTCGCATTTTCTCGCGATCGGTTGCGGTTGGGACTTTGCGGCTATCGAGGTCGTTGGCTATCGAGTAGATCGACTCTCCAGCAATTACCCGCCGAATAATCTCGCGTACGATGGGGCCCGTTTCGGGGCACTCTACGAGAACCCATCCCTTTCCTTCGGGGTTCTCTGTGACAGTCCAGCCGTATGGAATTCGCCCGCCGTGCCAGCGTCCCTGGCTTCGGAGTTCAGCCCGAGATCCAAGGACTCGTTCCCGGATCGCCTCCGCCTCCATCTGAGCCGCAAAGGCCAGAAGCATCATAATTAGCTCTGAAACGAGTGAGGTTTCCCGCATGTCGAGAACGAGCGGCGCCCCTCCCGGGCCCTCGACAAAAACGAGCAGCTTTCCGTGAAGCTTTGCCCACTCGCCCAGTGCTGCCATATCAGCCATTGACCTGACTGCGCGGTCGAGGCGCCAAAATGCAATTGCGTCATAATCGTTCGGCCGTTCCAGCCACTTGCCCAATTCCGGGCGCTTGAAGGGGCCGACCTTCGAGGCTGAGACGTCCAAATCCAACGCTTCGCCGACGACGTTCGCGCCGTTGGTGTCGCACCATCCCCGGGTCTTCTTGCGCTGCCGGGTTGGGCTGGTGGTGTTATCGGTCAGGTTCGACAGACGGATTGCGCACAGTACTCGCATGGTTGGGCTCCGCTCGATCTGTAGTCACACAGGGGGAGAGCGGGAGGACTTCCAGGGGCGGTACATAGGTGGGGTAGCCAAGACCACGCTCCTGTCAGCCCTGCTCGGCCTGGCCGGGCCGGACGAGCGGATCGTGGTCGCCGAGGACTCCGCCGAGCTGCGACCGGCCCATCCGCACGTGGTCCGGCTCCAGGGCCGGCCGCCCAACCAGGAGGGGCTGGGCGAGTTCACCCTGCGCGACCTCGTCCGCCAGGCGCTGCGGATGCGCCCGGACCGGCTGGTGATCGGCGAGGTCCGCGGGCCCGAGGTGTCGGACCTGCTGGCCGCGCTGAACACCGGGCACGAGGGCGGCTGCGGCACGGTCCACGCCAACACGGCGGCGGACGTGCCGGTCCGGCTGGAGGCCCTGGGCGCGCTCGCCGGTCTCGACCGCGCGGCGCTGCACAGCCAACTGCGGGCCGCACTCGACGTGGTGGTGCACCTGGTCCGCGATCCGGGTTCGGGGCGGCGCCGGGTGGCGGAGGTCCACACGTTGGCCGGGGCGGGAGACGGCTCGGCCGTGACCACACCCGCCGTGGCCTTCCCCGCGGCCGGCGGCATGCGTCCCGGTGCGGGTTGGGCGCGGCTGGTCGGACTGCTGGCGGCGCGCGGGGTGTCGCTCGGGCCGGGGCGGTCGTGATCGCGGCGGCGAGGGCGGTCGGCGCGGACGTGCGGGTGGTGGAACTCGCCTTCGCCCTGCTGCTGGGCGGGTGCGCCGTGGGCGCCCTGGTGCTGCTTGGTGGCCAGGGCCGGAAGGACTGGAGGCAACGGAGGTGACCGACATGGCGCAAAGTCAGATCGCACTGGGCTGGACGGTGGTGCTGTGCCTGGTGGCCGCCGCCGCATGGCGGGCGGTGCAGGAGCAGTTGCCGGGTGGGCGACGTTCCAGGCTGGTGTTGGCGGGCAGTGGGCCTCCGGTGCGGTGGCCGGGCGCGGAGGTCGTGGAGCGGAGCCGAGGGCGGAGGCGGATTGTTCGGGGTCGGAGCCGGGGCCGGTTGCCGGAGTTCCTGGCGCCCGAACTCCTGGTCCTGCCGCTGGGTTTGGCTGCCGGGCAGGCCACCGCCTCGGCGGTGCCGGCGCTCGCGGCAGTCCTGGCCGTTCCGCCGCTGCGCAGCTGGCGGCTGCGGCGACGCCTGGCGGCGGAGGCCGGACACCGGGCCGCGGCCGTGGTGGACCTCTGCGCGGGTCTGGCAGGGGAGTTGCGGGGCGGGGCGACGCCGGAACAGGCGCTGCACCTGGTCACCGCGCGGCTCGCCGCCGCCCCGGAGGCGCTGCGCAGGCTCGGTGAGGAGCCGGTGGCCCGATTGGCGGCGGGCCGGTACGGCGGAGACGTGCCCGCCGCGCTGCACCTGCTGGCCGAACTGCCGGGCGGTCGTGGGGCCGCGGCCATCGCGGCCTGCTGGCGGGTGGCCGCGGACAGCGGGTCGGGGCTGGCCGCCGCCCTGGACCGGGTCGCGGAGGCGCTGCGCGGCGAGCGGGCACTCGCGGAGGAGATCGCCGGGGAACTGGCCGGGCCGCGCGCGACGATCGCCGTCCTGGCCGCCTTGCCCGGTGTCGGACTGTTCCTCGGTGCCGCGCTCGGGGCGCGTCCGCTGGAGGTCCTGTTGCACACCCCGTCCGGGCTGGGTTGCCTCGTGGCGGGGGCGGTCCTGGAGGGGCTGGGTGTGCTCTGGACGGCGCGCATCGTCCGGGCTGCGGCCCGAGGGGCGCTGGAGGAGCCCCCGGGGCGGGGCGGGCGGCGTCGACTCGTCGACCGCGTCGCACCGGCTCCGCGGGCGGACGAGCGGCACTGCGGGCTGTCCCGGGTGCGCGCACGAGTGCTCGGGGCGGGGGCGGGGTGATCCGGGGCATCGAGTGGGCGGCGGCCATCCTCCCGGCAGGCGCGGCTGTCCTGGGGTGGGCGTGGGTGCGCGGCCGGGTGAGGCGCCGAGGGGTGTTCGCCCGGGCCCGCGAGCGGCAGGAGGCTTGGAATCGAACCGGGCTGACGGCCTTGGGGGTTGGGCGTCGGCGGCAGGCGGTGGCGGCGGTCGTCGTCGGGCTCGCGGCGACGGCACTGCTCGGTGGCGGCACCGGGCCGGCCGTCGGGCTGCTGCTGGCGGTGGGCGTCCACCGGTGGTCGGCCCGGGCGCCGTCGACGGGCGATCGCAAGGCGGTCCGCGAGGAGGAGCTTCTGACGAGGCAACTCCCCCTGGGTGCCGAGCTGTTGGCCGCCTGCCTCGGCTCGGCGGCGCTGCCCTCGGAAGCCGTGTCGGCGGTGGGCCGGAGCGTGGGGGCGCCACTGGGGCCCCGGCTGGTGGCGATCGGTGCCGAACTGGCCCTGGGCGCCCCGCCGGAGCTGTGCTGGCACCGACTGGGAGAGCAGCACCCGTCGCTGGCACCGCTGGCCCGTTGCCTGGAGCGCAGCAGCCTCGGCGGTGTCCCCGCCGCCGGCCCCCTGATCGGGCTGGCCCAGGGGCAGCGCGCGGCGGCCGCCCGGGCGGCCCACGCTCGGGTCCGCCGGGCCGCGGTGCTCGCCACCGCGCCGCTGGGGCTCTGCTTCCTCCCGGCCTTCGTCCTGATCGGCGTGGTGCCGGTGGTCGTCGGCCTCACCAGCCGCTTCGCCCAGGCGATGTGAACAAGGGCCGGGCGCGGGACAGCAGCAGACGACGACCGGCCAGCAACTGACAGCAGTGGACATCGAGCGACAGGAGAGTTTCATGACCGCAGTGATCACGATCGGGCCCGGTGCCGGGCGTCCGCTCCGCCCGTCGGCCGGCAGGTGGCGGCGGAGAAGCCGCCGGGCGGCCTGCCGGGTGCGCAGGGTGGCCCGGCTCCGGGGCCGCTCGGACGCCGGGATGACCACGGCCGAGTACGCCGTCGGGACGCTGGCCGCGTGCGCCCTCGCGGCCGTGCTGTACAAGGTGGTGACCGGCGATGCCATCACGAGTGCGCTGACCGACATGCTGGTGCGGGCACTCCATGCGGCGTAGGGCCGGGAAGCCTTGGGGCGCGGATGGTGTCGGCCGCCGCCTTCTGTCGGCCCGGCGGGCGATGGACGGCCCCGCCCCCGCCGTGCGAGGCGGACACCTCGACCCCGCCCCGCCCGCGCTCCGGGCGGGTGGTGGGGGCCCGGACACAAGCAGGGGCCGCACGGGGGAGGGCGGCGCCCGCCGGGCGTGGTCGCTGCGCCCGGGGCGGCGCGGCGACGCGGGCTTCGTGACGGCGGAGACGGCGGTGGCACTGCCGGCACTCGTCCTGCTCGCGGCGATGCTGATCTGGGGCGTGCTCGCGGCGGCCGCACAGATCCGCTGCGTGGACGCCGCCCGGGTCGGCGCCAGGGCGGCCGCGCGCGGGGAGGCGGACGCGGCCGAACTCGCCCGCGCGGCGGCCCCGCCGGGCGCACAGGTCCGGGTGGCCGTGGCGGCCGACACGGTCCGGGTCGACGTGGAGGCGCCGTGCGCGGGGCCGGGCAGACTCGGCGAGTTGTTGGCCGTCCGGCTCGGTGCGGCGGCCGTGGCGGCGCGGGAGGACGTCCTGGTGGCGGCCACGGAGGGCGGTGGTGGCCCATGGCCGTCCTGACCGGGCCGCGGGAGACGGCGGAGCGGGTGCTGCGCACTCGTGCGGCCCGAGCGGCGGCGCTGGGCGGACGAGGGCCGGACGCCGGCTCGGCGACGGTCTGGCTGCTCGCCCTGGCGATGTCGGGCACGGCGGTGTTCGCCGGGACACTCGCGGTCGGCTCGGTGGTCGCCGCTCGGCACCGGGCCGAGTCGGCGGCCGACCTCGCGGCCCTCGCCGCCGCGGACCGGCTGCTGCTGGATCAGGACGGCGGCTGCGGCCGGGCCGCCGGGATCGCCGCCGCACAGGGCGCCGGGCTGGTGTCCTGCGCGGTCGACCGGTCGGCGGACGCCGTCGAGGTGGTGGCCGAGGCGGAGGTCCGCGGGCTCCCGGCCCGAATGCCGGTCGGTCCGGCCCGGGCGAGCGCCCGAGCCGGACCGGTACGGGCTCCGGTCACCGGCTCCGAGGACGCGCCGGGCGACGGGCCGGGCGGATCCCCGGGCGACGGGCCGGGCAGATCCCCGGGCGGGGATCCGAGCGCAGCGGCGGCGGCCTCATGAACCGGTCGGCGCTCCACCGTCCGGTCCCGAGGGCGCCTCCGGTTCGTCCGTCGCGGGCTTCCGCCCGTCGTCCGGCTGCGGTCCGTCGTCCGGTGCCTCGGCGGCGCCGGGTGCTCCGGCCAGCAGGACGTCCAGGAGCCGAACGGCTGCGGCCTTGTCCAGCGGGTCGTTCCCGTTGCCGCACTTGGGTGACTGGACGCAGGACGGGCAGCCGCGCTCGCACTCGCAGGAGGCGATCGCCGTCCGGGTGGCCGTCAGCCACTCGACGGCCCGCTGGAAGCCGCGTTCGGCGAAGCCGGCCCCGCCCGGGTGGCCGTCGTAGACGAACACGGTCGGCAGCCCGGTGTCCGGGTGCAGCGGGACGGACACGCCACCGATGTCCCACCGGTCACAGGTGGCGAACAGCGGCAGCAGGCCGATCGAGGCGTGCTCGGCGGCGTGGGCGGCGCCGGGCAGTTGGTCGAGCGGGATGTCCGCGTCGAGCAGCTGGTCCTCGGTCACGGTCCACCAGACCGCGCGGGTGCGCAGCGTGCGGGGCGGCAGGTCGAGCTTGGTCTCGCCCATGATCTCCCCGGTGGAGATCCGCTTGCGGAGGTAGCCGACCACCTGGTTGACCACCTCCACCGAGCCGAAACAGAGTCGGCCCTCGCCCCAGTCCACAGTGGTGTCGGTGTCGAGGACGGAGATGGAGGTGATGTCGCGGGCGGCCGTGGTGTACGGAGGGTCGGCCGGTTCGACCAGCGCCACGGAGTTCTCCAGGTCGAACTCCCTGACCAGGTACGTGCGGCCCTGGTGCAGGTGGACGGCCCCGGTGTGGACGGTGGTGTGGGCGGCCGCGGCGTCCACCGTGCCGAGCAGCCGGCCGGTGTCGGCCTCGACGATCTGCACCGGGCTGCCGCCGCTGCCGCGCAGGTCCACCGCGTCGGCCGCGCGCTCGCGGCGGGTCCAGTACCAGGAGCCGTCGCCGCGCCGGCGCAGCAGGCCGCGCCGCTCCAGGACCGGCAGCAGCGGCTCGGTGGATGGCCCGAAGAGCTCCAGGTCGGCCTGGGTGAGCGGGAGTTCGGCGGCGGCCGCGCACAGGTGCGGGGCGAGCACGTGCGGGTTGTCGGGGTCGAGCACGGTGGCCTCGACGGGGGCCGCGAACAGTGCCTCCGGGTGGTGCACCAGGTAGGTGTCCAGCGGGTCGTCCCGGGCGATCAGGACGGCGAGCGCGCCCTGGGCCTCCCGGCCCGCCCGGCCCGCCTGCTGCCAGAGCGAGGCCCGGGTGCCGGGGTAGCCGGCCATCAGGACGGCGTCGAGACCGGAGATGTCGACGCCGAGTTCGAGAGCGGAGGTGGAGGCGAGGCCGAGCAGTCGGCCGGTGTGCAAGTCGCGCTCCAGGGCCCGGCGTTCGTCGGCGAGGTAGCCGCCGCGGTAGGCGGCCACCCGTCCGGCGAGCGGACGGCCGAGCTGGTCCTGGGCCTGGAGTGCGACGAGCTCGGCGGCCCGCCGGGAGCGCACGAAGACGACGGTGCGGGTCTCCCGCTCGACCAGGTCGGTCAGCAGGTGTGCGGCTTCGGCGGTCGCGGTGCGGCGCACGGGCGCGCCGTGCTCGCCGACGTTCTCGGTCAGCGGCGGTTCCCAGAGGCCGAAGACCATCGGCCCGCGCGGCGAGGCGTCCTCGGTGACGGCCACGGCGGGCAGGCCGGTCAGCCGCCGGGCGGTCGCGGCCGGGTCGGCGGTGGTGGCGGAGGCCAGCAGGAAGGTGGGGGACGAACCGTAACGGGCGCAGATGCGGCGCAGCCGCCGCAGCACCTGGGCGACGTGCGAGCCGAACACGCCCCGGTAGCTGTGGCACTCGTCGACGACCACGTAGCGCAACGCCTTGAGGAAGGAGGACCAGCGGGCGTGGCCGGGCAGGATGCCCCGGTGCAGCATGTCCGGGTTGGTGAGCACGTAGGAGGCGTACTGGCGGACCCACTCGCGCTCCTCGGGCGGGGTGTCGCCGTCGTACAGGGCGGCGCGGACCCTCGGCGGGGCGAGTTCGGCGGCCCGGCGGCGCTGGTCGGCGGCGAGCGCCTTGGTCGGGGCCAGGTAGAGCGCGGTGGCGCCGCGGCCGTTGCGGGCCTCGGTGCCGTCCAGCAGGTCGCTGAGCAACGGGGCCAGGTAACCCAGCGACTTGCCCGAGGCGGTGCCTGTGGCGATCACCACAGTCTGGCCGCTTTTGGCCAGGTTCATCGCTTCTGCCTGGTGCGCCCACGGCTGTTCCACCCCGACGGCGCGCGCCGCGGCCACCACCTCCGGACGGATCGAGTCGGGCCACGGTGAATAACGTGCAGGCCGGGCGGGAAGGTGCTCCGTATGGGTGAGCCGGTCGGACCGCCCCCGGCTGGTGGCCAGGGTCGTGAGCAGTGCCTCGGGCGGGCTGTGTCGGGGCGGCATGAGGACCCAGTGTGTCACCGGCGTGACGGAGAATCGTCGTAAGCCATCGTGCGGGCATGGCCGCAGGTGGTTGAATGTGGCCGTGACGGCCGTATGGCCGTGGGTCGCAGCGCTGAGGCTTGCCACGCGTTGGCTGGGCGCGCCCGGGCTCGCGACCATGCGGTGGCGGCCGTCCGGCCGAGGATCGCACATGACGTAGCAAGGCAAGGTGCTGGAGGTTCCGTGGACCTGTCCCTGTCGACCCGTTCAGTCGGCGATCGTACGGTCGTCGAGGTTGGCGGCGAGATCGATGTGTACACCGCCCCGAAGCTGCGGGAGCAGCTGGTCGAGCTCGTCAACGACGGCAAGTACCACCTCGTCGTCGACATGGAGGGCGTTGACTTCCTCGACTCGACCGGCCTCGGTGTGCTGGTGGGTGGTCTGAAGCGGGTGCGCGCTCACGAGGGCTCGCTGCGCCTCGTCTGCAACCAGGAGCGCATCCTGAAGATCTTCCGCATCACCGGCCTGACCAAGGTCTTCCCGATCCACACGTCGGTGGACGACGCGGTCCAGGCGACCGACTGACGCGGCCGGGCCGGTCCGTGCGGCCGGCCCAGCTCGTTACCTCGCGTCCGGGGCCCGGGCCCGTGTGGCCCGGTCTCCCCCGGGCGCCCCTGGGTCGGTTCAGCCGGCCCGCAGGGGCCGGACCTCCGGCCCCGGTCGGAGCACCCCGAGGGGGAGAGATGGCAACCGTCGAACTTCGATTCAGCGCGCTTCCCGAGCACGTGCGGACGGCCAGGCTGGTCGCCGCGGCCGTCGCCAGACGGGCCGGGGTCGACGAGTCGGTGCTCGACGAGGTGCGGCTCGCGGTCGGTGAGGCCTGCTCCCGTGCGGTCGGGCTGCACCAGCGCGGAGGCATCGGCGGCGCGGTCAGGGTCGCGTTGATCGATCAGGAGAAGCGTTTCCTCATCGAGGTCGAGGACGAGGCCGGCCCTGCCACCGTCCCGGCCTCCGGCGACGCCGAGGGCGGCGAGCCGGATGAGGACACCCTGGGCCTCGCCGTGATCACCGGCCTGGTCGAGGACCTGGAGGTCACCAACGGCACGGACGGTGGCCTGATCCGGATGAGCTGGCCGGTTTCGGTCGCTTCCGTCGCTGTCTGAGGCGCCTTTCCCGAGTTCGGCGTTTCGCGTTTCCGCGTGTCCGGGTTTCCGCGCTCCCGTTTGTTTCGGCGCTCCCTCGTTCCCTCGCCGTGCCGGGGGCTGGAGCCCGCTCCCCGGGCACGCGGTGACAACTCGGTGATCCCGGCGATCCACCGCTTCCGGCATGTCCGGCCCGGTGCACCGCCCCACGCCCGTGGCCGCCTCCGGCGCGCTGGACGAGGATGCCCGGGTGCCGCCGCGGACGCGGCCCGGTCGGGGTTCGGCCGACGGGCGGGCAACAGGGCAGGGGAATCGGGGGACGGACACCGGCCGTGTAGGTTCGACGACCGATGACGACCGAAACCGAAAGGCCTCTCCCGGTGAACAAGCGACTGCTGGCCGTACCCGCCCTCGGCGTGCTGCTCGCGTTCGGTGCCGTCGGCTGCGGCGGCGACGACAACAACAGCAAGCAGCTGGAGTCCTGGGCGTCGACCGTCTGCGGCGCGGCCAAGGACCCGATCGCCCAGGCACAGGCCGCGCTCGCCGACACCGGCCAGGTGAAGACCGGCGAGGCCCCGGCCGACCTCCAGAAGCGGCTCTCCACGGACATCGGGCGGTTGGCCAAGACCAACCAGGACATAGCCGCCGCCATCGACGCGGCCGGGGCGCCCAAGGTGCAGGACGGTGCGGCCCTCCAGAAGGACACCGTCGACGAGCTGAAGAAGGCTGCCGACGGCTACGTGGAGGTCCAGAAGAAGCTGGACGCGCTGCCCAACACCGACCAGGCCAAGTTCGCCGACGGGCTGCGCAGCGTGGCCGACCAGGTGCAGCAGCTGGCCTCGCTCTCCACCCAGGCGCAGAGCAAGCTCCAGCGCGGCGACCTCGGCGCGGCGATGGCCAAGCAGGAGGGCTGCAAGCCGTCCTCGACGACCGCCCCGACCGCCGGTGCCACCGGTGGCGCGGGTGCCGGCGCGAGCGGCACCCCGGCGCCGGGTGGCGCGGCCACGACCCCGGCGGCGCCCGGCACCCCCGGTGCCACCGACACCCCGGCTGCCACCCCGGCGCCCGGTGCGACTGACGGTGCGAGCCCGGCCGCGCCCGGGGCGACCACCGCTCCCGCGGCGTCGCCCGCCACCGGGGCGAGCCCCGCGCCCAGCGCGAGCTGAGCCTGGGCGGTCCGGACGACCGGCCGCGTCCGTCCCGGTGCCGGCCATGTCCGGTGCCGGGTGGCGCGGGCCCGGGGCCCGCGCGGAAAGTGGTGTCCGTGGTGGGCCGCCGCCCCGAAACCGCCGTTTTCCGCGAGCCCGGCCGCGCCCGGGGCGACCACCGCTCCCGCGCCGCCGCCCGCTACTGCGGCCCGCCCGGGCCCAGCACGGGCCGAGCCCGGGCGGGCCGGACGATCCGGCGCGTCCGTTCCGGTACCGGTCACGGCCGGTGCGGGCCTCGCGGAGGTGGTGTCTGCGGTGGGCCGGCCCCGGAACCGCCGTTTGCCGCGGGTCGGCGCCATCGGAGGGGCGGTTCCCGAGAGCTGGCAGGCCCAGGGCAGCCGCGGAACGACTTGGTGTGCGCCCACGGGCGGCGCGTGGGGGCTTTCGGGGGCGCGCGGGGTGGTGTGGGCTTCGGTTGGGTGGGCGCGGGGCGCAGGGGCGGCCGCGGGGTGGGCGGCGGGGGACAATGGCGGGGTGATCAGTAGCCCCGTTCTCGACCCGACCCGCCTCGCCAAGTTCCGTGAGGCGCTGCTCGCCGCCTCGTTCACCGCCGACGGGTGCCTGGACCTGCTCGGGCCCACCGGCTATTCGGCGTTGGCCCGCAGCGAGGCGGTCCCGGCGCTGCGGGCGACCCGTGGGGGCAGCCCGCTGGAGACGCTGGTGCGGCTGTTCCTGCTCCAGCAGCCGGTCCCGTACCGGGCGGCCGCCGCCGCGCTGCCGGTGGAGGACTGCCTGGCGGACGGCTGGCTGCGCTCCGACGGCGATCTGGTGCGCGCCACCGTCGACGTCCGACCATACGCCAACGAGGTGGCCGGGATGCCCAGTTCGGACGCCTGGGTGGTTTCCGACCTCGGTTGCGCGGTGGGTGGCGCCGGCGGCATCGGCTCCGGCGAGACCGCGCACGGGGTGGCCCGCAAGGACCTGGTGCTGGGCGTCGGCGGTGCCTCCACCACGCTGGCCAACATCACCGTGCGTCGCCCCGTCCGGGCCGCGCTGGACCTCGGTTCGGGCTCCGGCGTGCAGGCGCTGCACGCGGCCCGGCACGCCGGGTCCGTCACCGCGACGGACGTCAACCCGCGTGCGCTGCGCTTCACCGAGCTGACCCTGGCGCTGTCCGGCTTCGACAACATCGAGGCGTCCGCCGGAAGCCTCTTCGAGCCGGTCGGGGAGCGGAAGTTCGACCTGATCGTCTCCAACCCGCCGTTCGTCATCTCGCCGGCCGGCCGGTTCACCTACCGCGACGGCGGCATGGCCGGCGACGACCTGTGCCGCAACCTGGTCCGCTCGGCCGCCGATCACCTGGAGCCCGGCGGCTACTGCCAGCTGCTCGCCAACTGGCAGCACGTCAAGGGCGAGGACTGGCACGAGCGGCTGGCCGGCTGGGTCGCGGGCACCGGCCTGGACGCCTGGATCGTCCAGCGCGAGGTCCAGGACGTGGCCCAGTACGCCGAGTTGTGGCTGCGCGACGGCGGGGACCACCGCGGCCCCGGCGGCGACTACCAGGCCCGGTACGGCGAGTGGCTGGACGCCTTCGAGGCGGGCCGGGTCGAGGGCATCGGCATGGGCTGGATCACCCTGCGGGCGAGTGGCGCCGAGCGTCCGACCGTACGGGTCGAGGAGTGGCCGCACCCGGTGGAGCAGCCGCTCGGCCCGCACATCGAGGCCTGGTTCGACCGGCAGGACTTCCTCCGGTCGCACGATGACGCGGGCCTGCTCGCGGCCCGCTACGTGCTGGCCGACGAGGTGGTCCAGGAGCAGGTCGGCGCGCCGGGCGCGGAGGACCCGGAGCACGTGATCCTGCGTCACAACCGCGGCATGCGGCGGGCCACCAAGGTGGACACCGTGGGTGCCGGCTTCGTCGGGGTCTGCGACGGGACGCTGTCGGCGGGCGAGATCGTGGACGCCATCGCGCAGCTGCTCGGCGAGGACCGGGTGGTCCTGCGGGACCGGGTGCCGGAGTCGCTGCGCCTGCTGACCGAGCAGGGGTTCCTCGAGCCGGTCCGCTGAGCCCGGGCACGCCGAACCCGGGCGCGCGAGGCCGGGCACCCGAGGCCAGGCACGCCGAGGCCGGCCCCGTCGAGGCCGGCCCCGTCGAGGTGAGCCCTCGCCGGGACCGGCCCTGCCGTTGCCGGGCCGGTTCACCCGCCCGTACCCCCTGGTTCGTCCGGTCGCCGCCGAGCGGCTGTCTCCCGTTGGCTCTCCGCTGTGAAGCTCGGTCCACAGGCTGTGGACAGAGCTGGAGAGCCGGGGGCCAGGGGTGGACGCGACGACGGCGATGGTGGGCGGGTCGGTGCTCGCCCTCTTCGGTGGCGTGCTGCTGCTCTGGTGCGCCGCCGAAGTGAGCCTGCGCCTGCGGGTGCGCCGCCGGGGGGCGCCGGCGGTGGCCACCGTGGTGGCCGAGGACGACGTGCACGGCCGGCTGGACAGCGCGCCGCTGCTCTCCTTCTCGGTGCCGCCCTCGGTCGGGGAGCCCGGCGCGTTCGGGATCGCGGGGCTCGTGATCGCCCGTCCGCGCGGGCACACCCCGCTGCGCCGTCCGGACCGTTTCGTGCCCGGCGCCTCGGTGCGGATCTGTTACGACCCGCGGCGCCCGAGCCGGGTGGTGCTGGCGGCGGAGGAGGTCGGCCGGGCGGTCGTCGTCGACCTGCTGTGGAGCGTCCTGGGCGTGGGTTGCCTGGCGGCGGGCGCCGGACTCCTGGCCGCGGGCGGCTGAGCCCCCGGGAGTCCCTGAGCACGTCCCCCGAGCGCAACCCCTGCTTACACCGCCGAGCGCAACCCCTGTTCGCACCCCAGACGCACACCCGGCCCCTGTGATCCCGGAGCACCACCCCCCGCAGCGCCACCCCCGGGTACCCGCGAGCGGTTCGCGGGCGAGTGCCCGTGCCCGCCCGTCGATTTTCCGTTGACAGATCTTGAAATCCGTCATTCCATCCTCCGGAACCTGCCGAAGGCCCCCCTCCGCGGGGCGCGAACCTCCGTCATCGGGTTACCGTTCGAGTGGCGTCGGAGAGCCCGGCAAGTGAAAAAGCGGGATCCGTCCGTTTGACAAGGGTGGCCGGGGTACGGTCACACTCCGCTGGTGGGGGTGTCGTGCCGCGGCAGCCCCGGGACGGTGAGGGGGTCGGGCGGAGCGCAGCCCGTGCTGCCGCGCCGACCAGCCACATAAGGACCGGGAGAGAAGAGCGAAGGTGTCCCCGAGCAGCGAGACCGCGCACGGACAGCGACTCGTCATTGTCGAGTCGCCGGCCAAGGCGAAGACGATCAAGGGCTACCTGGGCCCCGGCTACATCGTCGAGGCGAGCGTCGGGCACATCCGCGACCTCCCCAGCACCGCGGCCGAGGTGCCGGACAAGTACACCGGCGAGGTGCGCCGCCTCGGGGTGGACGTCGACCACGACTTCGCGCCCATCTACGTGGTCAACGCGGACAAGAAGTCCCAGGTCAGCAAGTTGAAGTCGCTGCTCGCGGAGTCCGACGAGCTCTTCCTCGCCACCGATGAGGACCGCGAGGGCGAGGCCATCGCGTGGCACCTCCAGCAGGTGCTGAAGCCCAAGGTGCCGGTGCACCGCATGGTGTTCCACGAGATCACCAAGTCGGCGATCCAGGAGGCCGTGGCCAACCCGCGCGAGCTCAACCAGCGCCTGGTCGACGCCCAGGAGACCCGCCGCATCCTCGACCGGCTGTACGGCTTCGAGGTCTCGCCGGTGCTGTGGAAGAAGGTCATGCCGAAGCTGTCGGCGGGCCGCGTGCAGTCCGTCGCCACCCGTCTGGTGGTCGAGCGCGAGCGCGAGCGGATGGCCTTCCGCACCGCCTCGTACTGGGACCTGGTCGGCACCTTCGGCACCGGCCGCACCCCGGTCGACTCCGCCGATCCGGAGACCTTCGGCGCCCGGCTGGCCGCCGTCGACGGCAAGCGGATCGCCAGCGGCCGCGACTTCGGCCAGGACGGCCGGCTGAAGGCCGCCAGCGCGAACACCCTGCACCTGGACGAGCAGGCGGCCCGCCAGTTGGCCGCCGCCCTGGAGCAGACGGCGTTCGCCGTCCGCAGCGTCGAGTCCAAGCCCTACCGCCGCTCGCCGTACGCGCCCTTCCGCACCACGACGCTCCAGCAGGAGGCCGGCCGCAAGCTGGGCTTCGGCGCCAAGCGGACCATGCAGGTGGCCCAGAAGCTGTACGAGAACGGCTTCATCACCTATATGCGTACCGACTCCACCACGCTGTCGGACACCGCGATCACCGCGGCCCGGGCCCAGGTCACCCAGCTGTACGGCGCCGACTACCTGCCGGACGCCCCGCGCACCTACGCCAGCAAGGTCAAGAACGCGCAGGAGGCGCACGAGGCCGTCCGCCCGTCCGGCGACCGCTTCCGCACCCCCGCCGAGACCGGTCTGACCGGTGACGACTTCAAGCTGTACGAGCTGATCTGGATGCGCACCGTCGCCTCCCAGATGAAGGACGCGGTCGGCCAGTCCGTCACCGTCCGGGTCGGCGGCACCTCGGCCGACGGCCGGGACGTCGAGTTCTCCGCCTCCGGCAAGATCATCACCTTCCACGGCTTCCTCAAGGCCTACGTCGAGGGCGCCGACGACCCGAACGCCGAGCTCGACGACCGCGAGCGCCGGCTGCCGCAGGTCGCCCAGGGCGACCCGCTGGCCGCCGAGCGGATCACCCCGGAGGGCCACGCCACCAAGCCGCCGGCCCGCTACACCGAGGCCTCGCTGGTCAAGGAGCTGGAGGACCGGGAGATCGGCCGCCCCTCCACCTACGCGTCGATCATCGACACGATCATCCAGCGCCGGTACGTCTTCAAGAAGGGGACGGCGCTCGTCCCGTCCTTCCTCTCCTTCGCCGTGGTCAACCTGCTGGAGAAGCACTTCGGCCGGCTGGTCGACTACGACTTCACCGCCAAGATGGAGGACGACCTCGACCGGATCGCCGCCGGCGAGGCGCAGTCCGTGCCGTGGCTGAAGCGCTTCTACTTCGGCGAGGGCGAGGGCCACGCCGCGGGCGGGGCCGCCGAGGCCGGCAACGGCGACGGCGACCACCTGGGCGGCCTGAAGGAGCTGGTCACCGACCTCGGCGCGATCGACGCCCGGGAGATCAGCTCGTTCAGGGTCAGCGACGACATCACCCTGCGGGTCGGCCGCTACGGCCCGTACGTCGAGCGCGCCTCGGCCGTCGAGGGCGAGCCCGGCCAGCGTGCCGACATCCCGGACGAGCTGCCGCCGGACGAGCTCACCGTCGAGCTGGCCGAGGAGCTGCTGGCCAAGCCCAGCGGCGACTTCGAGCTCGGCCCTGACCCGGTCAGCGGCAACATGCTGGTCGCCAAGGACGGCCGCTACGGCCCGTACGTGACCGAGATCCTGCCCGAGGGCACGCCGAAGACCGGCAAGAACGCGGTCAAGCCGCGCACCGCCTCGCTGTTCAAGACGATGTCCCTGGACACCGTCACGCTGGAGGACGCGCTGCGGCTGCTCTCGCTGCCGCGGGTGGTCGGCACCGACGCCGAGGGCGCGGAGATCACCGCGCAGAACGGCCGCTACGGCCCGTACCTCAAGCGCGGCACCGACTCCCGGTCGCTCACCAGTGAGGACCAGCTCTTCACGATCACCCTCGACGAGGCGCTGGCGATCTACGCCCAGCCGAAGCAGCGTGGCCGGGCCGCCGCCGCCCCGCCGCTCAAGGAGCTGGGCAACGACCCGGTCAGCGAGCGCCCGGTGGTGGTCAAGGACGGCCGCTTCGGCCCGTACGTGACCGACGGCGAGACCAACGCGACGCTCCGCAAGGACGACGACGTCGAGACCATCACGCCCGAGCGCGGGTACGAGCTGCTCGCCGAGAAGCGGGCGCGCGGACCGGTGAAGAAGGCCGCGAAGAAGGCCCCGGCGAAGAAGGCCGCGACCAAGAAGACGACCACGGCCAAGACCGCGGCGACCAAGACCGCGGCGGCGAAGAAGACCGCCGCGAAGAAGACCACCGCCACCAAGACGGCGGCGAAGAAGACGGCGGCCAAGAAGACCGCCGCCACCAAGACGGCCGCGAGCGAGACCACCGCCACCGACGAGGGCTGAGCCCAGGTCACGGCAGCCGGGCCCGTGCCCCCGATCCGGGGGTGCGGGCCCGGGGTCGTCCGGGTCGTGCGGGGTACGTCACAACCCGGTGATGAGCGGGATCCGGAAGCCCGTTCGTCTCATTCCGGCCAGGCCCCGCCCGCTACGCTGACCGTATGACGAGCGAGGAGCAGCCCACCCCCAGCGCCGCCCCGGCCGCCAGAGCCTGGGCGTCCGACCTGCCCGAGGTCGCGCCCGCCGGGACTCCGATGGACCGTGCCCGGGCGCTGCTGCGGACACGTGCCTACCGGCGCCTGTGGACCACCCAGCTGATCGGCGGCACCGCCGACCGGCTCGGTCTGCTGGTGCTGCTCGCGCTCACCGTGATCGCCGCCGCCCAGGGCGGCCGGTTCGGCAGCTTGCCACGCAGCCTCGCCTTCGCCGTCGCCGCGGTCCTCGCCGTACGGGTGCTGGCCACCGGGCTGGTCGGCGTCGCGCTGCTCGGCCCGGTGCACAGGCTGGTCGCGGGCCGGCTGGACCGGCGCTGGACGATGTTCGGCGCCGACGTGCTGTGCGCCCTGCTGATCGGCCTCGCGCCCTGGTGGAGCGTCTGGCTGGGCTCCGCCGCCAAGCCCTCCGGGGCCGCCACCTACGTCCTGCTCGCCACCGTGTTCGTGACCGGTGCCGCCGAGCGGGTCCGGGGGATCGCCAGGTCCGCCGTCGTCCCGGGCCTGTTGCCGTCCGCCAACCCCCACCTCCCGGTCGCCGAGCAGCGCCCCTCCGCCGCCAACCTGGAGAGCGTCCGGAGCATCGACCGCTTCACCGGCTGGGTGACGGTGCCGCTCGGCGCCGTCGGCCTGGTGGCCTTCACCCTGCTCAACAACATCGGCGCGGCGCTCGGCTCCGACTGGCTCCGGGCCCACCAGCTCACCTTCGCGGCGCTCGGCGCGGCCGGGATGTTCGCCGCCTCGGCGGTCCGCGGCCACCTCCAGCAGCTGCCCGGCGGCCCCGTGTCCGTCGCGCCGGTCTCCCCGCTGCAGGGCCTGCGCGCCCCGACCGACGCGGTCCCCGGCCCCGCGCTGAGCAAGGGCCGCACCGGCAGCGCCCCGTACTTCACCTTCGCCGTCGCGGCCGGCTACGCCTCGATGGCGGGCGTCGCCGCGCTGGCCCTGCTCACCGCCGCCGAGCACCGCGCCGGGCCGATCGGCTACGGCCTGCTGGTGCTCGCCGCCAGCGGGACGCCCGCCCTGGGCGCCCGGCTCACCCGGGCCACGCTGCCCTCGCTGTCCCGCCGCCGACTGCTCGCGCTGGCGCTGCTCACCCAGGGCGTCGCGCTGATCCTGGCCGGGCTGGTGCTCGACTTCGTGCTGGTCCTGCTGCTCACCGTGCTGGCCGGCTTGGCCACCGGGATCGTGGTCTCGGCCGGGCGCACCCTGCTCGCCCAGGAGGTCGAGGAGGCCCGGCTGCCGAAGGTCACCGAGCACCTGTTCGCGGTGCTCCGGGCCGTGGTCGCCGCCGCCCTGGTCGCCGTCCCGCTGATCGCCGCCGCCTACGGGGACGTCGAGTACGGCACCGTCGAGCCCGGCTCCTTCACCTTCATCCACGGCGGCGCGGCCCTGGCCGTCGCCACCGCGGGGCTGCTCACCCTGGTGCTCGCCGCGGTCGTGCTGCTGCGCACCGACGACCGCCGCGGCACCGCGCCGTTCGTCCGGGACCTGGTGGACTCGGTGCGCGGCCCGGGCGGCCCGGTGCCGCACCGGGGCACGGGCACTGGCTTCTTCATCGCGCTGGAGGGCGGCGACGGCGCCGGCAAGTCCACCCAGGCCCAGGCGCTCGCCGAGTGGATCCGCGGCAAGGGGCACGAGGTCGTGCTCACCCGCGAGCCCGGCGGCAGCCCGGTCGGCCAGCGGCTGCGCGGCCTCGTCCTGGACGTCGGCAACACCGGCCTGTCGCACCGCGCGGAGGCGCTGATCTACGCCGCCGACCGCGCCGAGCACGTCGAGAACGTCATCCGGCCGGCCCTCGCCCGCGGCGCCGTGGTGATCACCGACCGGTACATGGACTCCTCCATCGCCTACCAGGGCGCCGGCCGCGACCTGGCCGCGACCGAGGTCGCCCGGATCTCCCGCTGGGCCACCGGCGGGCTGCTGCCCGACCTGACCGTCGTCCTGGACGTCGACCCGACCCGGGCCCGCGAGCGCTTCACCGAGGCGCTGGACCGCCTGGAGTCCGAGCCCACCGAGTTCCACCAGCGGGTCCGGGCCGGCTTCCTCGCCCTCGCCGCCGCCGACCCGGCGCGCTACCTGGTCGTGGACGGCAGCCAGGCCCCCGGCTTCGTCACCACTGCCATCCGCCACCGGCTCGACCGCGAGCTGCCGCTCTCCGAGCAGGAGAAGGCCGCGCGCGCCGAGCGGGAGCGGCTGGCCAAGGAGGAGGCCGAGCGCCGCGCCGCCGAGGAGGCCCGCAAGAAGGCCGAGGAGGAGGCCGCCGAGCGCAAGCGGCAGGAGGTGCTGGCGCAGCTGCGGGCCGAGCAGGCGGAGCAGGAGCGGCTGGCCAAGGAGGAGGCCGAGCGGGCCGCCGCCGAGGCCCGGCGCAAGGCCGAGGAGGAGGCACGCCGCCGGGCGGAGGAGGAGGCCGAGCGCCGCGCCGCCGAGGAGGCCGAGCGCCGCAAGGCCGAGGAGGCCCGACTGGCCGCGGAGGCCGCCGAGCGCAAGCGGATCGCCGACGAGGCGGCCGCCCAGGCCGAGCTCCAGCGGCAGCGCGAGCTCGCCCGCGAGGAGCAGCGCCGCCGGGCGGAGGAGGCGCTCCAGCGGGCCGAGGAGGCGCGGCTGGCGCAGGCCGCCGCGCTGGCGGCCGCGGCCGCGGCGGCGGAGTCGGCGGAGGGCCGGGCCGAGGGCCGGGCCGAGGGGCGGCCGGGGGCGGGACCGGCTGCGGGGTCGGAATCGGGTTCGGGGTCGGCTGACGGTTCGGGACCGGCTGACGGTTCGGGCTCGGGTTCGGGCTCGGGCTCGGGTCTGGGCTCGGCGGCCGGGGAGACGACCACGGAGCTGCGGGCGGTCCGGGACGTCCCGAAGGACGCTCCGCAGGACTCGGCTCAACCGTCGGCGCAGGCTCCGTCGGGCGGCGGGCTCGGGGACGAGGCGACGCGAGAGCTGTCGCCGCGGGACCGGCAGGCGGCCGTCCGGGCGGCGGAGGCCGTCGAGGCGCGCAAGGCTGCCGAGGCGCGCCGGGCCGCGCGCGCGGACGTCGGCGCGAGCGCTGGTGCGAGTGCCGGTGCGGTCGACGAGACCGCCAAGCTGCCGGTGGTGCCGGCCTCGGCGGTGGACGAGACGGCCGTGCTGCCGAAGGTCCCGGCGGAGGCCGACCGCACCGAGGTGCTGCCGCGGATCGAGCCGGGCCGTACCGACGGCCGAACCGAGGGCCGGCCGGCGCAGGGGGCGCGGCGCGCGGAGCCGGTGGACAGCACCCGCGAGCTGCCGGTGGTCGGCGCGGAGCCGGCTGCCGAGCCGCAGTCGCAGCAGCAGCCGGGTGCCGATCGGCCGCGGCCGGAGTGGGCCGAGGAGACGCCGCTGGACGACCTGCCGAGCCTCACCGACACCCTGCTCGGTTCCCACGACGAGTGGACGCGCTGGGAGCGCGGCGGCCCGGGCCAGGACGCTCCGTACGGCGGCCCGCAGGGCGGCGCGGAGCGGCCCGAGGGCCGTGGCGACGCCCGGGACAAGGGCGGCGACGGCAAGGGCAAGGGCCGTCGCTGGGGCCGCCGGGGCTGACCGGACACGCGTGGGCGGCGCCGCCGGGACCGGTTCCCGGCGGCGCCGCCGCGTTCGGGGCAGGCGTGTTCCGGGCGGACCGCCTTCCGGTGGGCCGCGTTCCGGAGGGCCGCGGTTCGGTGGGGCCGCGTTCCGTCGGGCGCCGGCCTGGCGTCCGTGAGCCGGCCCCCGCCCGCCGTGACCCGGACGGAGCAGTGGGTGTCGGAGCGGAGACGTATGCTCGACGGCGGGGAAGAGGCGCCACGAGCGCTGCCGTACGGAGCTTGGGAGCAGCAGTGGCCGTCTGGGACGACCTGGTGGGCCAGGAGCGGGTGGTCGAGCAGCTGACCGCCGCAGCCCGGGCGGCCGGGGCGACGGTCGAGGCCGGTCGCGGAGCCGCCCCGGCCGAGGGCGCGAACGCCTCCCTGATGACGCACGCCTGGCTGTTCACCGGCCCGCCCGGCGCCGGGCAGGTCACCGCCGCGCGTGCCTTCGCCGCCGCCCTCCAGTGCACCAGCCCCGACCTCGCGCTCGGCGGCACGCCCGGCTGCGGGTTCTGCGACGGCTGCCACACCGTGCTGGCCGGCAGCCACGCCGACGTGAAGTACGTCCGGACGGACGGCCTCTCCATCGGCGTCGGCGACATGCGTGACCTGGTGATGCGCGCCTCCAGCTACCCGACCGGCGGCCGCTGGTCGGTGATCCTGGTGGACGCCGCCCACCGGCTCACCGAGGCCGCCGCGAACGCGCTGCTCAAGGGCGTGGAGGAGCCCTCCCCGCGCACCGTCTGGCTGCTCTGCGCCCCCTCCGTCCAGGACGTGCTGCCGACCATCCGCTCGCGCTGCCGCCTGCTGGTGCTGCGCACCCCCGCGGCGGAGGCGGTCGCCGACACCCTCGTCCGCCGGGACGGCGTCGACCCGGAGACCGCCCGCCTCGCCGCGCTCGCCGGGCAGGGCGACATCGAGCGCTCGCGCCGCCTCGCCGTCGACGAGCAGGCCCGGACGCGCCGGGCGGAGGTGCTGCGCATCCCGCTGGAGGTCGGCGACATCGGCGGCTGCCTGGCCGCCGCCCAGCGCCTGGTCGACACCGCCAAGGCCGATGCCGAGGCGCTCGCCGAGACCCAGGACGCCAAGGAGACGGACGACCTCAAGGCCGCCTACGGCGCCGCCGAGGGCAGCAAGGCGCCTCGCGGCATGGCCGGCGCGGTCAAGGAGCTGGAGAAGCGGCAGAAGAGCCGGGCCACCCGCACCCGCCGGGAGACCCTCGGCGTCGCCCTGCTCGACCTGCTCGGCTTCTACCGGGACGTGCTCGCCATCCAGCTCGGCTCCACCGGCGCGCTCGCCAACGAGGACCAGCGGCAGGCGCTGAACCGGGTGGCCCAGGCGGGGCCGGCGGAGAGCACGCTGCGGCGGATCGAGGCGGTGCTGGCCTGCCGTCAGGCGCTGGACCGCAACGTGGACCCGCTGCTCGCGGTCGAGGCGATGACGGTGGCGCTGCGCGCGGGCTGAGCCCGGGCCGAGCGCGGTCTGGGTCCGCTCTGATCTGAGCGGCCTGAGTCCGGTCCGGTCTGAGCGCGGGCCGAGCGCGGGCTGCGGGCCTGGCCCCCGTACGCCTCCCGGAGGCGGTGCGCCGTCCCACCTTCGAGTGAACGAGCGACACTCGCCGGGAACACCGTCGTGTGACCGTCGGCCCGTTGTGCACGCTGGGGGCCGACTGCGCCCGCTGCCGGGGTGGTCGTCTCCCCTACGCGCCGGTTCCGGTTCGGCGCGGCCCCCTCCAGAGGCGGTGCGTCCCGTGGTTCGTTCGCTCCTCGTCATCCCCCTGCTGGCCGCCGCCATCGGCGGAATCTGGCTGGCCAGGGGCGCCCAACAGCGCTGGCGCGACCTACGTGCCGCCCAGACCTACGAACTGGCCGGTGACCGCTGGCCGATGCTGGTGCGGGCGGCAGGGGCGATGGTCTGCGGGGTGTGCGTCACCGCGCTGACGGTGCTCACCGCGCTCGGCGCCTTCGGCGGCCTCGGCCGGAGCACCCAGCAGCCGGACCGGGCGGAGCCGGTCATGGACACCGCGGGCTCCCGCTCCGGTGCGGGTCAAGGTGTGGGTGCGGACGCCGGGTCGGGCGCGGGGGCGGCCGTCCGGCAGCAGCAGGCGGCGCCGCCCGCGGCCGCCGAGCCCGCCGCTGCGGCCGCCGGCGGGGCCGCCCCGGCCCCCGTTGCCGCCAGCCGCTTCGACAGCGTCGGCCACCCCGGCGGCGGCGAGCTGCTCCAGTCCGCCGTGCTCGGCCCGGACGGCCAGCCCCGCAACATCCGGGTCTGGCTCCCGCCGCAGTACACCAAGGAGCCGAACGCCCGCTTCCCGGTCGTCGTGATGCACGCGGCCACGCCCCAGAAGACCGCCGACTCCGAGATCCCGGACGTCTTCGAGGGCGTCGGTTCGGCTCTCCAGAGCGGCAAGACCCACCCGTTCATCCTGGTCGCCCCCGAGGCGCCGAACGGCACCGCGTACCCCTGCGAACTGGTCGCCGCCGCCCCGGCCGCCGTCGCCGACGACGCGATGCTGCGCACCACCGTCGCGACCTCCTTCCGCACCCTGCCGCCCGGCCCGGCCTCCTGGGGCGTCCTCGGCGTCGAGGGCGGCGCGCCCTGCGCGGCCGCCGCCGGACTGTCCCGGCCCGACCTGTACGGCGTGGCCGCGGCGGTCTCCGGCCGCTACGACGCCCTCGCGCTCGCCCAGGCCGGCGCCGAGGCCCCGGCCGGCAGCGCGGCCAAGCTGCTGCTGGCCGCCGCCAAGGGCGACTCCGCCGGGCTGGACGCCGCGCGCAAGCTCCAGTCCGCGCTGAAGGCCGGCTCCGGAGCGGCGGCCAAGGCGGAGGTGCGGATCTCGGACAACGTGCAGGACTTCACCCCCGACCGGGAGCGGCTGCGGCTGGTCCGGCAGGCGGCGCAGTTCCTGGCCGAGGCGCTGGCCAAGGCGTCCTGAGGGCGGGTTCGGCGGCGCTACGCTGCCCGGGACCCCGGGGCGGGGCGCCGGGCAGCGGCGTTTCCTCCGGGGGCTTCCCCGGTTGTTCCACGTGCTGGTCGATGGCGGAGAGGTGGCGGATGAGGACCTTCGAGCGGGCCCTGGTACCGGTACGGGCGCGGGCGCGGGGATCGGCCGCGGCGCTGGTCGTCGCCGGGCTGCTGGCGGGCGGGTGCAGCCCGGACCCGTCCGGGGCGCCGACGGCCTCCGCCTCGGGCTCGGCGGCCCCGACGGGCCCGGCGGCCGTCGGGGGCGCGGCGACCCCGCTGGAGCCGCTGCCCGCCGCCGTCCCGGCCGCGCTCGCGCCGTACTACGCGCAGCGCCCGGTCTGGCAGCCCTGCGACAGCGGGTTCGAGTGCACGACGTTCCGGGTGCCGTTGGACTACGACCGCCCGGGCGAGGGCGACCTCACGCTCGCGGCCGCCCGCGCGGCGGCGGAACCGTCGGGCTCCGCCTCCGCCTCCGCTTCTCCCGCCGCGTCAGCCTCTCCGGGCAGCACTCGGCTCGGCTCCCTACTGCTCAACCCGGGCGGGCCGGGCGGTTCGGCGATCGAGTACCTGGAGACCGCCGCCCGGACGTACGACCGCGGCGTGCGGGCCCAGTACGACCTGGTCGGCCTCGACCCGCGCGGGGTGGGCCGCAGCCACCCCGTCAGCTGCCTGAGCGGCGACCGGATGGACGCCTACACCGCCGTCGGTCTGACCCCTGACGACCAGCCCGGGATCGACGCGCTGATCGCGGCCGACCGGGAGTTCGCCGAGGGCTGCCGGAAGCAGGCCGGGGCGGCGCTCGGCCACCTCAGCACCGTCGAGGCCGCCCGCGACATGGACGTGCTGCGCGCCCTGCTCGGCGACGAGAAGCTGAACTACGTCGGCAAGTCCTACGGCACCTTCCTCGGGGCCACCTACGCCGGGCTGTTCCCGAGCCGGGTCGGGCGGCTGGTGCTGGACGGCGCGATGGACCCGGCGCTCGACTCCGTCACCGGCAACCGCACCCAGGCGGGCGGCTTCGAGACCGCCTGGGCCGCCTTCGCCCAGGACTGCGCCAGGCGCGAGGGCTGCCCGCTCGGCCGTACCGAGCAGCAGGTCGGCGAGCGGCTCACCGCCCTGCTCGCGGGCATCCGTGCCGCCCCGCTGCCCACCACCGGCGGGGGCCGCCGGCTCACCGAATCCCAGGCGACCACCGGCGTCATCCAGGCCATGTACGCCGACTTCCTCTGGCCCGAGCTGCGCACCGCGCTCGCCGACGCCGAAGCCGGCGACGGCACCGGGCTGCTGAAGCTCTCCGACGACTACTACGGGCGCGAGGCCGACGGCTCGTACCCCAACCTGATGTTCGCCAACACCGCGGTGAACTGCCTCGACCTGCCCGCCCCGTTCCGCGGGCCGGAGGACGTCCAGCGGGCGGTGCCCGAGTTCGAGCGGGTCTCGCCGCACTTCGGGCGCGACATGGCCTGGATGGCGCTGACCTGCGCCTACTGGCCGGTCCTGGCCACCGGCGCGGCGCACACCATCCGGGCCGCCGGCGCCGCCCCGATCGTCGTCATCGGCACCACCCGCGACCCGGCCACCCCGTACGCCTGGGCGCAGTCGTTGGCCGGCCAGCTGGAGTCCGGCCGCCTGCTCACCTTCGACGGGGACGGCCACACCGCGTACGGGCGGCACAGCGCCTGCG
Organism: Kitasatospora sp. NPDC001132; assembly: GCF_053598415.1. NCBI lineage: Bacteria > Bacillati > Actinomycetota > Actinomycetes > Kitasatosporales > Streptomycetaceae > Kitasatospora > Kitasatospora sp. NPDC001132. The sequence continues at coordinate 163,231 of NZ_JBSFKF010000013.1, forward strand.
TGGACGGCGCGGTGAACCGCTTCCTGCTGGCCGGGGAGGCCCCCGAGCCGGGCAAGCGCTGCGAGCGGTAGGGCGGGCCCGTGCGGGCCGTCCGACAGGTGGTTTCCCCTTCAACCGATTACCGGTGCGACGTTACGATGAGCGCCCCCTGCCACCCTGCCCTGCACCGGAGCTCATCGTGCTCGGAGTCAACGACCTGGCGACCTACGTCCTCGGCGCCCTCGTCATCATCCTGCTGCCCGGCCCCAACTCCCTGTACGTCCTGTCCGTCGCGGCCCGCAAGGGCATCCGCACCGGCTACCGGGCCGCGGCCGGCGTCTTCATCGGCGACCTCACCCTGATCAGCCTCACTTCGCTGGGCGCGGCCTCCCTGCTCAAGGCCAACCCGGCGGTCTTCGCGGTGGTCAAGTTCGGCGGCGCCGCCTACCTGCTCTGGATCGGCTACGGCATGCTCCGCGCAGCCCGCCAGCTCTGGCGCGAACGCCGGGCCGCGGCCGACCCCACCGCCGAACCGGCCCCCGAGAGCACCGAGAACCCCTTCCGCCGGGCCCTGGTGATCAGCCTCCTCAACCCGAAGGCCATCCTCTTCCTGCTCTCGTTCTTCACCCAGTTCGTCGACCCCTCCTACGGTCAGCCGGCCCTCTCCTTCGTCCTCCTCGGCGGCATCCTCCAGACCTTCAGCTTCCTCTACCTCTCCCTGCTGATCTTCGCGGGAACCACGCTCGCCGCCGCCTTCCGCCGCCGCAAGCGCCTCTCCGCCACCCTCACCAGCGGCGTCGCCGTCCTCTTCGCCGGCTTCGCCGTCAAGCTCGCCGTCTCCTCCGCCTGACCCCGCCCCGGGAAACCCGGGTACGGATCACCCGCGAACCTGTGTAGACTGGCCCGCGTTGCCGCCACACACGGCAGCGGCGCCGCCTTAGCTCAGTTGGCCAGAGCAACGCACTCGTAATGCGTAGGTCGCGGGTTCGAATCCCGCAGGCGGCTCTGTAGAAGCCCCAGGACTCACTCGCCGTGACCTGGGGCTTTTGCCTTTTCTTGGCGTGCGGGCAGGTGTCGGCGCCGCGCTACGAGATCGCTTGCGTGAGCGATGCGTGAGCGCTGGTGTTGATCTTGGTCTAACCCTTGGCCTTCTTGGCCTTGGACTTCGCCTTCTTCGCCGCCTTCCGCTTCGCCTTCTCCGCTGCGGCTGCAGCCTTGGCGTGAGCCTCGGCTTCGGTCTTCCGCTGGAGGGGGACGAGCTTCGCGGCAGCCTCGGCGGCATCCTTGGCGATCTCGGGCAGGACACTGGTGTAGATGTCCGAGGTGATCTTGATGGAGGAGTGGCCGAGCATTTCGGACACCACCTTCATGTCGACCCCGCCCGCGAGCGCGAGGGTGGCCGCGCCGTGGCGGAGGTCGTGCAGGCGGATCGGCGGCAGGCCGGACGCGGTCACGAGCCGCTCGAACATCTCGGTGACCTTGCCGGGATGGAGCCAGGAACCGTCCTCGTTGGTGAAGACCCGGCCGGTGTCCTTCCAGGCCGGCCCCCAGTCGTCCCGCTCCTTCTGCTGCCGCTCGCGGTGACGCCGCAGGACGGCCACCGTGTCGTCGTCCAGCGCCACGGTCCGGAAGCTCCCGTCGGTCTTGGGGTCGGACTCCTCGACCTCCCACCCGTCCTGCACGAGCTGGGCCGTCACGGTCAGCGAGCTGTTGTCGAGATTGGTCTCGGACCACGGCTGGCCGCACGCCTCGCCCCGGCGAAGACCGCGGAAGGCGATCACGTGCCACAGCGCGTACAGGCGGTCGGCAGCCATGAAGTCGAGGAACGCGCCGGTCTGCTGCGGCGTCCAGACCATCACGGGGGAGGGCTTCACGCCGGTCGCCTGCCACTGGGCGACCCGCTCCGGCGTCCAGACCAGAGCCTTCGGCTTGGCAGCCGGGTCGAGCTTGACGTGGGCGGCCGGGTTGAGGGTGATCAGGCCCTCGGGGATCGCTTCGTTCAGGGCGGTGCGAAGCGTGGCCCGGATGCGCTGGCGGGTGGTCGCGCCGGTCGTGCGCCGGAACGGCGGCATCTCGGCAAGCTCAGCGCGCAGAGCCTTGCGGCGGGCGCGGTTCTCCACACCCTTGATCGGAACCGTGGCGAGTTCGGCCTTCAGGGCGTGCCGCAGGGCATTGTTCTCCAGGATCTCCTCGTTGGCGTCGGCGATGTCCGTGAACATCTCGGCGAGCGTGCTCACCCGAAGCCGGTCGACGCGGATGTGCCCGATGCGGGGCTTGAGGTGGACCCGCACGTCGCACTCGTAGCGGGTGATGCCGGACTTGCGGATCTTCTTACCGGCCAACCAGGTATCGAGCCATTCGCCGACGGTGACGCGGGTGGAGAGGTCCTGACCGGACTTCAGGCGGTTGCGGGTCTCCTCGATATCGGGCAGCTGGGCCTTCTCGTCGGCGACCTTCACCAGCAGCTCGGCGACCAGGGCCAGGTCGTCCGGATCCTCCTTGCCGAGGGCGAGCAGGCCGCGAACGTGGTCGAGGTCGGCCTGAGCCTCCTTCAGCGTCTCGTAGCCGGCACGGTTGAATGAACGGCGGGTGCCGTCCTCGGCGTTGGGCAGCTCCTGGCGTATGGAGTAGGAGCCGTGCTTACGGCTGCCGGCCTTTGGGCACGCCTTGCCGAGCGGCTTCCCGGTCTCGGCGTCGCGGCAGTAGCAGCGGTGGTAGGTGGAACCCTTCATTCGTCCTCCAGATCGGTATCGGTGTTCAGCGGGGGAAGCTCGGCGTCGAGAAAGTCGAGACTCGGTGCGAGGTACGGGACTTCCAGGCCGATCTCGCGTAGTTGTGCCCTGACAGGTTGAAGCCGCTCGCGGATGGCTGCGACGAAAGCGTCGCGCTTCTCCTTCGGGCCGGGAGGCCATTCCTGCTGGAAGAACTTGAACTCCAGCTGGAAAGCGCCGTGATGCTCCTCTTGGAGCTCCTGCCAGATCCGGGCGTGCTCCCGGTAGAGGCGGAGCCGGTACATCCCGATCGAGCGGCGGTCCTCTCCGGTGAAGTGGGTGAGGGCCGACCAGCGAGGGTGGCTCAGCTCGGGCAGGTAGTCGACCCAGCCGCCGAGAGCTGGGGAGAAGAGCAGCTCGACCGGAGCGACGTCCAGGGCCTCAGCCACAACGATCAGCTCCGGAATCGTGATCGTCTTGCGCCTGCCGGACTCCCAGTTGGCGATGACGTTCCGGGGGACTTCGTAGCCCAAGTTCCCTGTTTCGTCGGCCACATCCTGCGCGGACAGTCCAAGGTCTTTCCTCCTTCGGGTGATTGCTCGGATCACGTCCTTGGTGATCCGTTCGTGCCAGTCGAGTGCGTCCTCGTCGTCGGTGGACCAGTGTTCCTCGCGGCGTTGTGTCATATCGACACAGTAGCCACTGGAAATCTCTTCTCCGTTGCGGCACTCCGCTGCAGCCCCCTTCCGGGGGAAGCTCGGATTTGGAGTTCATGTGCGAACTGGTGAGATATCGGCGACAGCGCAGGGGATGGGTCGGGCCGAACTTCTCAGGCTGCCGGCGGCTATCGACCTCGATACCGCCAACCGCGCCATCGGCCTCGGGCGGAGCAAGGGCTACGAGCTGGCCCGCCTCGGCGCGTACCCCTGCCGGGTCCTGCGGCTGGGCAAGAAGTACCGCGTGATCACAGCGGACCTTCTGCGCCTGCTCGGCATCGAGGCGGCGGCCGGTGAAGGTTCGGCGGCTGATGCAGCTTGACGTGGTGAGAGCCCGATCGACAAGCCTGTCTGCCGTGGGCGTACTTGCCCGATTGGAGTGGATCCTCCACCGGCATGACCGTACGTTCGTGGTCCCTCGGCGGCCTCGGCGGCCTCGGCCGCCGAGGGACCGCCGCCAAGGTGCAAGCAGTCCCTGCGAGTTGAGCGGACCGGAACCCCCGGTCCGCCGGCCCCAGGACGCACGAAGGCCCCCGGTGCAGCGAACACCGAGGGCCAGGCGAAGTCCTTACCCACGACCTTCATCGGCGGCGCGCGACGAATCAGGTCCCGCGCCCCAGTCTGGAGCTTCACCATGGAGTCTACGTCCCACCAGCCCGATCCGGCAGCTTCCACCGCGAGTTGGCCGCCGGTCGCGAGGCCCGGCGAGCCCGGATCCTTCCTACCGGGCCAGCAGCCGGAGCCCGTGTCCACAGCCTGTGGACACGACGCCGAGGCGGCGCCTGCCGAGCCCGCCACCCCGGACGGGACCGACCTGATGCCGGACACCGAGGCGACCGAGGGCGCCGACCTGCTCGCGCAGCTGAGGGCCCAGATCGCGAAGTTCGTGATCCTTCCCTCCGAGCAGGCCCTGGACGCTGCCACGCTGTGGGTCGCCGCGACCCACCTGCAGGGTTCGTGGCAGCACGCCCCGCGCCTGGCCGTGGTCGGCCCGGCCAAGCGCTGCGGCAAGTCCCGCCTGCTCGACGTGCTCACCGAGACGGTGCACCAGGCGGTGCTGACGGTGAACTCGACTCCGGCCGCCGTGTTCCGCTCGATCACCGAGGAGCCGCCCACCCTGCTGGTGGACGAGGCGGACACGATCTTCGGCAGCCCGAAGATGGCGGAGAAGAACGAGGAGATGCGCGGCCTGCTCAACGCCGGGCACCAGCGCGACCGATACGTGCTGCGGGTCGTCGGCAACGACCACACCCCGCGCCGCTTCCACACCTTCGTCATGGCGGCCATCGCCGGCATCGGCGACCTCCCGGACACGATCATGGACCGCTCGATCGTGATCCGCATGCGCCGCCGTGCCGAGGGCGAGAGCGTCGCCCCGTACCGCACCAAGCGCGACAGCCCCGCCCTGCACGCGATTCGCGACAAGATTGCCCGCTGGGCGGCACCGCTCGCTGGCCGGGCCCTGTGCATGGAGCCCGCCATGCCGGTCGAGGACCGCGCGGCCGACACCTGGGAGCCCCTGGTGATCGTCGCCGACCTCGCCGGAGGCCCCTGGCCCCGCCGTGCCCGCCAGGCGTGCAAGCGCATGGTCGACGCCGAGGTCCAGACGGAGGAGGACAACCCCGGCGGCGCACGGGTCCTCGCCGACATCCGCCGGATCTTCCACGCCGCCAGCGAGCCGGAGCCGGACAGCATGACCACCGGCCAGCTGCTGTTCGCGCTCAACGGCAACGAGGAGGCGCCGTGGGCGGAGTCGGCCCGAGGCGGGCTGACCCCGCGCGCACTCGGCGCGATGCTCCGCGAGTTCGGCATCACCTCCGGCAACGTGCGCCTCGGCGACGGAACCCAGCGCAAGGGCTACACACGCCACAAGTTCCTCGACGCCTGGCGCCGTTACTGCCCCACCGTCCACCCCGTCACCCCCACGGCCACGGAGGAGAGCGCGGGCGCGGGCACGGGCAGCAGAGGCTGACCAGCCTCCCCGAACTGCCGTCCCTGCCGTCCCTGCCGTAACAGCGCAGGTCACAGCACGTGCCGCCGAGACGGAACGGCCTCCCAAGACGGAAACGCTCCCGCACCGGGGACGGCAGCACCCCGCCTGCAAGACGGCGCGTGGGACGGCAACCGCCCCACCCCGCTACCGGCCCGCCGCCAGCCCGGACCTCGGCGCCAGCGGCGGGCCGATCCTGGGACGGGAAACACATCCGTCTTGTGTCGTCCCAGCCGTCCCTGCCGTAAAACCGCAGGTCAAATGCCCTCTAGCCGGGACGGATACGAGCCCCAAGACGGATACCGCACCGTCCCGAACCCGAATACCGCCGCGTCCACGGCACCACCCGGGCAGCCGAACTCGCCCCAGCCCAGAACCCGTCCCGCAGTACCAAGACGGCAAGACGGCAAAGACGGCAATCCCACAAACCGCCACCGCCCGACCCGCAAGGACCCCTCCCGCATGACCACCACCACCCCACCGCGTCTACCCCGCCCGGACGCCGTCCTCGTACAGGCCGCCATCGCGGGCGCCCTGTCCTTCGCCCACCTCCACGACATCGCCGAAGCCGCCGGACAACACGGCTGGAAAGCCTGGGCCTACCCCGTCTCGGTCGACCTGCTGCTCGTCGCCGCCTGGCACCGCATGCGGACCCTGCGCACCACCAGCCGCCCGGCCGGCACCGCCTGGACCTGGTTCGCCATCGCCCTGACCGCCTCCCTCGGCGCGAACGTCGCCACCGCCGGACTCCTCGACCTCGCCCACGTCCCTGCCTGGCTGCGAATCCTGGTCGCCGGATGGCCCGCCCTCGCCTTCTTCGGCGGCACCCTCCTCGCCCACAACACCACCGCGACCGACGTCACCACCAAACCGAGGCCCACCGAGGACGAACTCCCGCTCCGTGAAAGCCCCGAGCCCACCCTGGCAGCCCCGCCCGTACCAGAGGCGGAGCAGGACTGCCCGTCCAGCCCCACGCCTGTCACAGAGCGCAGGGATGACGGCCCAGTCTTCGACGAAGAACCAGCCGCGCCTCGCAAGCGCACCGGACGCCCACCGGCGAAGACCATGGACCAGCTCGTGGAGATGATGCGGCCGGTCGTCACCGAGCACGGCGTCAGCGTCGCCGTGGTCGAGAAGGCTCTCAGCGACGCCGGGATTCCGATCAGCAGCAAGCGCCGGACGGAGCTGATGGCGCTCCTGCGGGATGAGCAGGCCGACCCTCAGCCCGAGAACGCCGACCGCGAGCCTGAGCAGGCGCGCGAGCACCCGGTGCCCGCCTGACATGCCGCCGCTCCATGGGTGGCCGCCCGCCAATGACCCGCACGGCGTCTGGCGGGCGGCCCCTTCACCGCCAAGTGGTCTGGCGGATGTCCACCTCGTGGTCAGCAAGATCCGCCAAAGGACCGGATCACTCTTCCGCCGAACCGCGCGCCGCCCGAGCCGGACCGCGCGCCGCGTTCACACCCCGCTCGCACCACAGCACCTCGACGCCCCCGCGACAGGAGATCAGCCCGTGACCGACACTCAGCACCCCCACGGCGCCACCGGCGAGAGCGCGAAGGTGAGGAAGAAGTCCCACACCGTGAAGGGTCTTTGGCAGTGGGCGTTCGGCAACCGAGCCCCTGGCGGAGCCAGTAGTACCGCGAGTCCGACTCGTGGCCGGACTCGCGGGATCTCCGCCCCAGGGGTGGCGGAGAAGGCCCGGCGCGAGGGCGCGCCGGGCCAGGAGGCCGGGGCCGAGGGCGGCCCCGACCCGGACAAGCTCCTTGCCGTCCAACAGCAGATCCTCGCCGATGTCCGCCCGACCGAGACCGACAACGAGTCCTCCGACCACAGCGCCGCCGATCATGCCGAGCCGAAGAACCGCCGCTACACCGGCACCAAGCGCGAAGAGCGCGTCGGCCCTCTGCGGTTCGAACCCGAGGAAGAGCCTCGGCTGCGTGCTGCTGCCACCGCCAACGGCTACCGCGGCCTGTCCGGGTTTGCCGCCGACGTCGTCCTGGCCTTCATAGCCGGCCGGTTCTTCATTGACCCGCCCCTGGCGGAAGAACGCCGACTCATCCACGAGTTCCGCGCCCGCGTCCTGCGCCAGATCAGCGGTATCGCCAGCAACGTCAATCAGATCGCCCGAGCCCTTAACGGCGGATACGAGCCCCCGGTCGACATCCGCCGCACCCTCGACGAACTGCACGGCCTGCTCACTGAGATCGCCGAGGCCCTTCGCCAGCCCGCCAGCCAGGAAGGCTGAACACTGCCGTGATCGCCCCCATCAAGAACCCCGGCTCCAACACCCGCGGCCTGCTCGCCTACCTCTACGGACCCGGCCGCCACGACGAGCACCGCGACCCGCACATCGTCGCCGGCTTCGCCATGCTCGCCATGCCTGACCCCGGCCGCGACGAGAACGCCACCCTCACCGAGCTCGCCCGCTACCTCGACGAGCCCGTCCGCCTGCGCAACAGCGAGCCCGGCAAGAAGCTCACCGACCACGTCTGGCACTGCCCCGTACGCGCCGCACCCGAGGACCGCTACCTCTCCGACGCCGAGTGGTCCGAGATTGCCGAGCGCATCGTCCGGGCTGCCGGCATCGCTCCCAAGGACGACGACCTGGCGTGCCGGTGGATCGCCGTGCGCCACGCGGACGACCACATCCACATCCTCGCCACCACCGTCCGCGAGGACGGCCGCCGCCCCAAGCTCCACAACAGCGGCCAGCGCGTCGGCGCCGAGTGCCGCGAGATCGAGAAGGACTACGACCTGCGCCAGCTCGGCACGGGCGATCGGACCGCCGAACGCCGCCCCACCCAGGCCGAGATGCACAAGGCCAAGCGCCTCGGCTGGGAACAGACCAGCCGCGAGTGGCTCCAGGACCGCATCCGCGCCGCCATCCCCCACGCAAGCAACGCGGAGGAACTTCTCGCCTACCTCCAGGCCGATGGCGTCGAGGTCAAGATCCTCCGCTTCCCGTCCGGCGACCTTCGGGGCTACTCCGTCGCCCGCCCCGGCGACCTGAAGGCCAACGGGCAGCCGAACTACATCCCCGGCGGGAAGATCGCCCCCGACCTGTCCCTGCCCAAGCTCCAGGCGCTCCTCACGGTCGGCAAGCCGGAGGAGCACCCCACCGCCCGCCGCAACAAGCCCGCCACCCGCTGGCAGCACGCCACCAACGCCCTCGACACCTTCACCACCGACCACCACACCGCCGGCGACAGTGGTGACGCGCGTGCGCAGGCGCACATCACCGCCCTCGGTGAACTGATCGAGGCCACCGCCCAGACCGCGCCCCAGGACCTGCGCGCCGAACTCCGAGCAGCAGCAAAGACCTTCGCCCGCGCCCAGCGCTCCCAGATTCGTGCAGACCACCCGGCGGCAGCCGGTCTGCGACAGGCGGCCCGCGACCTCGTGCACGCCGGCAGCGGCAAGGACGGCAGCACCCTCGCCGTCTTCGTCGCAGCCCTCGTCTGGGCCGCGGTCCTCTCCCAGCGCTGGCACACCGCCAAGGGCCATGCCCAGCAGGCCGCAGCCGCGCGCCGAACCGTCCAGCACCTCCAGGCCGTCTACGACCAGGCCGCCGCCGACCAGCTCGCCTTTCTCGTCCAGCGCCAGCCCAAGGAGCAGACCCGCAACACTCTCGCCAACGACGTCCGCGCCGCCATCCCCGACCACGCGACGCGGATCCTCGCCGATCCCAACTGGCCCGCCCTCGCCACCGTCCTCGCCGACGCCGAAGCCGGCGGCCACACGCCCCACCAGCTCCTCACCGAGGCCGCAGCCCGCCGCGAACTCGGCAGCGCCCGCCCGCCCGCCAAGGTCCTCATTGCCCGCATCCAGCACACCAGCTACAACCCCGCACCAAACCGCACCGTTGAAGCCGCGCTCTTGCGCTCGCCTGCCGCCCCGACCGTCCGCCGCCCCACCACGAACCCGCCCGCCGTCACCTCGCCCACCATGACCGCACTCCAGCACCCCGGCACCCAGCCCCGACACCGCTGACCACCAGCGACCGGAATCTGGCTGCCCGGCCAGCAGCACGTCGCACAGCAGGGGTGGCCGTGCCGGTGACCGGGAGGAGGCAGCCCGGGAACTGGGGGGCAGCCGTTGTTGGGGTGGCGGTCGTCGGGAGTAGGGTGCGCGATCATGGACGCCGCTGAATTCGACCTCCGGGCGCGTGGCACGTACACGGACTGGATACCGTCCGAGCTGGTCGGCTGGCTCGTCGAGCACGGCCACCTCGACCAGGTGCAGCGCGAGGCGCGCGCCGGTGACTGGTACTGCACCCGGGCGTGGGTGGAGCAACTGGTAGCTGAGGACCGGCGGGAGGAGGCCTTCGCCGTGCTCGCCCCGCACGTCGAGGCAGGTTCGTGGTCGGCGGCCCACGAGTACGCCGAGTTGCTCGAGCGGTGGGGGCCGGCGGAAGAGGCGATCGCGTTCGTCCGTAGGCAGTCCGAGGCCGGCGTCGGCAAGGGCTCGGCATTCGAGTACCTCACCCGGCTGCTCGCCCGGCACGGACGGGCTGAGGAGGCGTACGAGCTGCTCCGGCCGTACATCAGGGAGTCCCAGTTCGCGGCGGCCCTGGTCGCGGTGACCGAGGGGCTGGGGCGGGACGAGGAGGTCGCCGCCCTGCTGGCGGCCAGGGTTGAGGCGCCTGCCGAGCGCTGGCCGTCCGTGGATCTCGGAACCCCTGAGCCCCACAACGCCGTCGAGTTGCTGGCCGCCGTCCGCGAGCGCCAGGGCCGGGTGGAGGAGGCGATCGCCCTGCTGCGCACTCGGTCGATCACCTCCGTGAATGGACGCGACGAACTTGCCGACCTGCTGGCCCGGCACGACCGCGTCGAGGAACTGCGGGCCTACATGGCGGAGGACCCTCGCGAGGGCGTCGTTCACCGCCTGGCCGAACTGCTGGAGGCGCGTGGGGACGTGGCGGGCGCGGTTGACGCCTACCGGGCCTGTGCCGTGGAGTCACCCCACCATGCGGTGGGGCTCGCGGAACTCCTGGTCCGGCACGGGCGAGGAGCCGAGGCGATCGAGGTGCTGCGCGCCCTGCCGCGGTCGAGTGGCGGCGACGAGGACTGGATCGTGGACACCTTGTGCACGCTGTACATCGACCAGCAGCGTGTCGAGGAGGGGCTGGCATACCTGGACGGTGTCCTCGCCCGGGTCGGCTCCCCGGAGTGGGAGTACTTCCGGCTGCGACCCCGGCTGCTCGCCGCCTGTGGCCGCCGGGACCAGGCGATCGAGGAGGTGCGGGCCCACCCCGATGCCGATTCCCCGTTCGTGGTCAAGGCGTTGGCGGAGATGATCGCCGAGGCGGGGCGACTGGAGGAGGCCGTGGAGCTCCTGGACCCGGCCCGTGCGTGGCACCGCCAGGCCTTGGCGGTGTTGCTCATGAAGCTCGGGCGAATCGATGAAGCGGTGGCAGTGTTCCGGTTGCCGCAGGAGACCGTGGTCATTCCGCGGGTCCTCGGGCTCCCGTGGAGCGCCGACGGGCCTCCACCCTTTTAGTCCGCGTCCTTCAGATCATCGGGTCGTTGGTCTGGTCATGCCGTTGACTGGCCTGCGCACCACCGCCGTCACAGGATGAAGTCAGTTGCCCACGCTGTCCCGGACGGCGCGGTGGACGCCGGGTTCGATCCGAAAGCCTTACACCGTGGCCCCCGATCGTCGGTACGGTAGCGGCCTGTAGCTGATTGGGTACGATCCGCGGGGGTCTGCGGTGGGGGACAACGGCAAGACGTTCGGAGCATTCATCTCGCTCCGGCGGTCGACGCTGGGGTGGACCCAGTTGCGGCTGGCCACCGAGGTCGGCCGCAGTGAGGACTGGATGTCCCTGGTCGAGCGGGACATGCAGCAGGTCAAGGATCTGACGCTCCTCCGGCGCTTTGCCGAGGTGCTGGACGTCGACCTCGCCGCGCTGATCGCCCTGCCGCAACCGGCCGCCGACCGGGCGAGATCACGCCCTCGAAAGCCTGCCTCCGCTACGCTGGCGAGCACTTCCGCTGCCGAGGAGGACGATGTGCGACGCCGCCCGTTCATGGCCCTGGCGGCTGCCGCCCTGTTCACCCCGGCCACTGGTCAACAGACCGCGCACGCTGACTCGACGGCACCGTTAGCTGGCCTGGAAGACCTCCTGCTTTACGGGACGGATCGAATTCCCGCCCCTCGCTGTGAGCCAACCCAGCAGTCCATTGAGACTTCGCTGGTGGCGTCGCGCCTGGAGTTCAAGGCGGCCCGGTACGACGCCCTCGCCGAGGCCCTGCCCGGCCGGATCGCGGCTGCCCAGTTGGTCGGTACGCCCGAGGAGCGCGCCCGCAACGTCGCCCAGCTCTACAACATCGCCGTCCGGTTGTGCATCAAGATCGGCGACAACAACCTGGTGGCCATCACCGCCGACCGCGCGCTGACCGCAGCCCGGGCAGGCGGAGACGTGTTGGTCGTTGCCGAGGCACAGCGCATGGTCTCCAGCGCCTGGCGCCGACAGGGCAGCCTGTCTCGGGCGACCGACATCGTGGTGGTTGCGGCCGAAGGCCTTCTCGCGGACAACTCCGTTCCAGAAGCCGCTCGTTTGGCCGCCCGCGGGGACCTGTACGCCACCGCCGCCTACACCGCCGCGAAGACCGGTGACCGCTCCTACGCCCACGCCCTGATCCGGGAGGCAGCCGACAGCGCCGCCGCTGCTGGCCGGGTTTCCGGCTTGACGGATGGCATCCAGGGCGTCGCCCTGCACGAGTTGTCGGTGCACTATGAGCTCGGCGACGCCGGCCGGGCAATCGAGTTGGCCAGGACCATCGACCCCACCGTGCTGCCGACCGCCGAGCGGCAGGCCCGCTTCTTCACCGACGTGGCACGCGCGTTTGACCAGTGGGGCAAGCCCGAGCAGTGCTTCAAGGCCCTGCTGGCCGCCGAGGAGGCCGCCCCGCAGGAGACCCGCCGAGGCGCCGTCCGCGGCCTCGCCGCCGGCCTGCTGCGGCACGACCGCAAGCTGCCCGGTGTTCGGGACTTCGCCGCCCGAGCGGGCGTGCAGATCGTCTGACCCGTAGCCGGACTACGGCCCGTAGTCCGGCTACGGATCCGGTCTCCGGCCCGGCAGTTCACTGGGGAACGTCCATTCCCCGCCTCTGCTGCCGAAGGCCCCATGCCAACGCACAGCACCTCCCTGCCCTCCGCCGGCCCCCGACACGCCGCTGTACCGGACCGCGACCGGCTCGGCACCTTCCTCGCCGCCTCCTGGGCCGCCCTGCACCTGCCCGCGCTCGCCCTGCTCGGCCTCTCGGTCCACCACCAGGTCGAAGAGCGTCCCCAGGCTGCGGCGACCACGCCGGATCTGCCCATCTCCTAGGTCATGACGACTTCCCACCCCCCTTTCTTCCACTCGCTCGCCCGAGAGGAGAACCAGCCATGCACCGGCTCCCCGAAACTCCCATGATGAGTGCCGAGTTGGCGCGCATCGACTACCGCACCACCCCCGAGTACTACATCGACACTGATCAGGTCACCGACCCCGTGATGCTGCACCTCCTGAGCTGCTGCCCGACGGTGTTCGGCCTCAAGAAGGCCGTCGCGGACCTGCTGGCCGGACACCTGGACATCGCACTGCCCGAGCCCGCCGGGGTCATCGAGCCCGGCGCCACGGTCCGTGGCCAGGTGATCGCGGCGGCCGGAGCCGTCATCGCCGAGGGCGCGTTCGTCACCGGCCCGGTGCTGGTCTGCCCCGGCGCGGTGATCGAGGCCGGCGCCCGGGTCCGCGACAACACGGTCATCGGACCTGGCTGCCGGATCGGCTTCGGCGCCGAGGTCACCCGCTCCCTGCTGACCGGCGGGGTCTTCATGAAGCACACCAGCTTCGTCGGCGACTCCGTGCTCGGCCTCGGCGTCAACATCGGCGCGTTCGTGTCCACCACCGGCCTGCGGGTCACCTCCGGACCGGTCACCGAACCGGCCACCGAAGAGGTCTGCGCGCACCTCGATGGCCACCGCGTCGCCACCGGCCAAACCAAGTTCGGTGCGGTCGTCGGAGACGGTGTGATCGTCCCCGCCGGCACCGTGCTCCAGCCCGCCACCCTCATCGGCGCGCACACCCTGCTCTACCCGAAGACCCAGGTCGGGGGCTTCTTCCCGGCCGGAAGCCAGGGAAGGTGACCATGCCCACCACCGACACCACCCCGACGACCGACGAGCGGGCCGTGCGGATCACCGGAGGCCGCCGCCTGGCCGGCACCGCCACCGTCCAGGGCAGCAAGAACATCGGCCTGCACCTGTACGCCGCCGCGATCCTCGCCGACGACCCGCTCACCCTGGCCGGTGCACCCGAGATCCTGGACACCCTGGTCGTCGCCGATATCCTGCACCGCACCGGCACCCGCGCCACCGTGACCGGCGACGAGTTCGCCACCCGACCGGCCGACTCCTACTTCCCCGTCATCCCCGGCGACCTCGGACGGCGCATCCGCACCACCGCAGTGATGGGCGGCGCCCTGCTGGCCCGCACCGGCAAGGTCACCTTCCCCACCCCTGGCGGGGACGCCTTCTGCGCCCGCTACATCGACCGGCACCTGGCCGCGATGGAAGCCGCCGGGGCCGAGGTCGAGGTGCACCGGGGCCGGGTGCGGGCCCGCTTCACCGGCAAGCGGCTGCCGTTCATCACCGACGCCGAGACCCGCTCGTGGGGACCGAGCCTGGGTGCGACGGTCACCGCGATGCTGCTGGCCGCCCGCACCCCGGGCACCTCCGCGATCCTCAACCCCAGTGTGGAGCCCGAGGTCACCCACACCGCCGCCCTGCTCTCGCAGGCCGGCGTCGGCATCGAGTGGCGCGGCAGGAAGGCCCTGAACGTCACTGGCACCGACCGCATCCGAGGCGGGGTGTTCACCGTGCCGCCGGACCGGCTGGAGGCCGCCACCCTCGCGCTGGCCGCCGCCATCACCGGCGGCACCGTCCACCTGGATGGCTTCCCGCCGGCCGCGTTCCCGGACGGGCTGGTGTCAGTGTTCGCCGACGCCGGAATCCAGCTCGACCCGCTGGACGGCGGAACGGCCGTCAGCACCCCGGCCGGGCCTCGGCCGGTGCAGATGGCCACCGGCCCGCACCCCGGCTTCCCGACCGACGTGCAGCCGCAGCTGACCGCCTTCCTCACCCAGGCCGAGGGCCCCTCCCGCATCGACGAGCGGATCTACACCCAGCGCGACACCCACCTGCCCGCCTTGGCCGCGTTCGGCGCCGCCGTCAACGCGACCGACTCGGTGATCACCGTCCGGGGCCGGTCCGCTCTCACCGGCGCCGACGTGGCCGGGGAGGACATCCGGGCGGTGACCGCTCTCGTGATCGCCGCCCTGGCCGCCGAGGGCACCTCTACGATCCGAGGGATGTATCACCTGCGGCGCGGATACGGCAGCCTGCTGCCGAAGTTGGCCGCGCTAGGTGCCCACCTGACGATCGACCAGGAGCAGCCGTGACCAACACCGTGCCGTGGACCCCGAACGCGCTCGCCGACCTGCGCGAGTGCCTGGACCTGATGACCGTCGACGGCACGGTCCCCGGTGGTGTCATCGCCCACGGCACCTTCGACACCAAGCCCGGCTACCTGGCCTCCGGCGTCGTCGCCCCCGAGTGCGGCGACGCCCGGCCGGGGCCGAACACGGTGTACGACGTGGCCTCGCTGACCAAGGTCCTGGCCACCTGGACGCTGGTCGGCGCTTCCCTCCTGGACGGCTTCACCCTGGACACCCCGATCCGCGACCTGCTGACCGGCATCCCGGCCGAGGCGCCCGCCAGCCGGGTGACGGTTCGCCAGGTCTTGGCCCACACCTCCGGCCTGCGGGCCGACACCCGCCTCGACCAATACCGCAACCGCCCCGAACCGCTGGCCGAACTGATCTGCGGAGAGCCGCTGATCGCCGACCCCGGAGCCAGCCACCGCTACATCAACCGAGGCTTCATCCTCCTCGGCCTGGCCCTGGCCCATTACCGCTGCCGGCGCCTGGACGAGCTGGCGGCTGAGCTCTGGCAGGACCTCGGCATGACCAGCACGACCTACGGACCGGTGCCCCGCTCCGCTCAGGTCGCTCCGACCGAGCAGCGGTTGACCGGCGGGCCCCGGCTGTGGGGGATGCCGCACGACGACAACGCCGCCCTGCTTGGCGGAGTCGCCGGCCACGCCGGGGTGTTCACCACCCCGGCCGACCTCGCCGCCTTCGCCACCCACCTGCTGTCCTCGCACGCCACCGGCGGGCCCCTGGGCCGCTGGCTCGCCTACAGCATGCGGCCGCAGGCCGAGATCGAGCCGGGCCTCGACCGTGGCCTGGCCTGGATCCTCGCTGACGAGGGCAGGGTCGCCTACCACCACGGCTTCACCGGCACGAGCCTCTACCTCGCCCCGGCCACCGGCCGCTACCTGGCCATCTGCACCAACGCCGTCTACCACCACCAGGACAACCGCACCCGCCTCGTCCCGCTGCGGACCCTCGCCCTGAAGGCGATCACCGACGAACCCTAGGAGGGCCACCCGTGCCCAGCACCACGCTCGCGTCCCTCACCACCCTGCGACTCGGTGGCCCGGCCAGCGACGTCCTGCAGGTCGCCGACCCCGACGACTGGTTCGAACTGGTCCGTACGATCGGCGACCGGCAGGAGGACGCGCCCCTCACTCTCGGCCACGGCAGCAATGTCATCGCCTCCGACACCGGCCACGAGGGCACCGTCGCCGTGATGAACACCCGGGGCATCACCGTGAAGCGGGTAGACGACGACACGGTGGCCGCGACCGTCCAGGCCGGCCACCCGCTCGCCGACCTCGTCCAGTGGGCCGCAGCCGAACACCTCGCCGGGATCGAGTGCCTGGCTGGCATACCCGGCACTGTCGGCGCCGCCCCCATCCAGAACGCCGGAGCCTACGGCCAGCAGGTCTCCGACGCCCTCGACCGCATCACCGCCTGGGACTGGGACATGGGCCGACTGCGGACCCTGCCCGCCCAGGCATGCCGCCTCCGCCACCGCGACAGCCGCTTCAAGAACGACCCCGGCCGCTGGACCATCCTGACCGCGACGTTCCACCTCACCCGCTCACCGGCCGCGCCGATCACGTACCAGCCGCTCGCCGACGAACTCGGCGCCCACGTCGGCGCCCAACCGCCCGTGGCCGAGGTGACCGCCGCCGTCCTCGCCAACCGCCACCGCCGTGGACTCCTCCTCGACCCCCACGGGCCGGATGCCCGCCAGGCCGGATCGGTCTTCCTCAATCCGCCCGTCACCGCCGCCCAGGCCGCCCGCTGGTCGGCTGCCGGCTGTCCGGTCCACACCGACAGCGACGGGCAGCTTCGGGCCAGCGCCGGCTGGCTGCTGGAACACATCGGCTACCGCCCCGCCTACAAGATCGCGGACGGCATTCGCTGCTCGGAACGCCGGACCCTCACGCTCACCGCCCATGACGGGGCGACCGCGACGGGCTTCGCCCAAGCCCTTACCGAACTCTCGGCGCAGGTCGAGATCGCAACCGGGATCTCGCTCCGCCCCGAGCCGATGCTGGTCGGTGCCTGGGCATAAGGAGCCTTGTGGGAACCAAGACCTCCATGACCGTCGAGACCGTACCCCTCCGCACCGCCATCAGCAGCTACGACGACGGCGGGCGCCGGCACTTCGCCTGGGGCACCGACGAATGGCGCTTCCGCGCGCCAACAACCCGCAGCAGACCAAGGAGATCAGGTGATCGAGGTGCGGCCCAGCCAGCAGATGCAGTCCCTCGGCGTCGTCCAACAGGGCACCCCCATCCTCAACCGCCCCGCTGAGCCCTTCGACCTTCCGGCCGAACGTGCCGGCGCCCAGGCCGTGATCGACGAGCTGTTCGCCGCCGTTGAGCGGATCGGCCAGGTCCACTCCTTCGCCAAGGGCATGGGCCTCGCCGCTCCGCAGGTTGGTATTTCCCGCGCCGCCGCCCTCGTCCTTCCCCCGGCTGCCGGCGCAGACCCGATCATCCTGCTCAACCCGAAGATCACCGCCGTCTCCGACGAGACCGACGAACAGTACGAGGGCTGCCTCAGCTTCTTCGACGTCCGAGGCATGGTCCCCCGCCCACTCCACATGGACGTCACGGCCACCACTTTCGATGGCACCATCACCACCGTCACCTACGAGTTCGGCCTCGCCCGTCTCATCGCCCACGAGATCGACCACCTCGACGGCCTCCTCTACACCGACCGCATGCGCACCGACGTTCACCCGATCCCGGTCGAGGAGTACCGGGGGACGGGCTCGACCTGGTCCTACTGATCACTGCACCTGGCCGCCGGAGCGTGTCGATCGGCGTCCGGCCAAGCCCAGCAATTGCCCACCGGTTTGCTTCAGCCCGGGCCAAATTGGGCTTGAACCTCAGCGGCGTTCAGGAGAGTTCGAAGCCCGGCGGGTTCGCGTAGCCGTCGCCCGGTCAGGGCCGTGGCGTCGCCCGCCGACGGCACTGAAGCATCGGGATATCGGTCGTCGCGCCGGCGGCGAGCCCATGATCAACGACGCGCTGACGGCGTCCGCTTCGTCCAGCCCGCTGACCCCAGCCACACGCGACCTGCCCGACACGGTCATACCTGCCCCACGCCAACTCGGCGCTACGGAAGGATGGATGGATGAGCGACTGGGAGTTCGTGAAGGAGAGAACCGCCACTGAAGGCGCGGTTTTGAGGTCAGCCGACGGCCTGCTCTACAAGCGAATCGGCGGCGAGGACCTGCGGGCGGAGTGCGAGTTCCAGCAGGTGGCCGCCAGCCTGGGCTACCCCGTCCCGGAGATCGTCGACAGCGGGTCCGAAGATGGAAGCTACTTCGTCGTCGAGCGAGCCGTCGGTGATACCTCGCTGCACGAGGAGGCTTTGGCCGATGCCAGGCGGGACGGGCAGGTCAGCTACCAGGTGATCAGCACGGCTGCTGCTGTCGCGTCGTGTCTCTTGCAGGCCCAGGCGAGACACCCCTTGCCCTCGACACCATGGTTCGAGAAGGCGGCCTTCGCACCTGAGGTCTTTGAGGAGAACCCGGACTTCGACATCCCGCGGGTTCACGAGGCGGTCAAGCACGCCCTCGACCGGCTGGCTCAACTTCCGATGGTGCACGGACACCTGGACTATGGCCTGCCCAACGCCCTCCGGGCCGGGGTCATCGACTGGCAGCATCACGGACCGGTCCCGCTCGGCTATGACGTCTACCCCGCGCTCGACATCGTGGCCTTCAAGGGCGGATGCAAGGGCTACACGATCACCCCGGAGCAGCGCGCCGCCTACACCGCCGCACTCGACGAGACCACCGCATCTCTGATCGGGCGGCGCGTGAGCGAGCACCTGGGCGACTTTCTGCTCGTCAAGTGCTTCTTCTTCCTCGCCCTCATGCGGCCCACGGACCCCGCACGGCACGACAAGCACATCAAGTGGCAGTATCGCCGCGCTCTGTTCACGATGGGACTTGATCAGTATGAGTCGTCCAACACGATCGACACCGGCGTCTTCCCTACTCTGGAACGGTTCGCCGCTGAACACCGGTAGGCCGGTGCCCACCACCTGACCAGGAGGGGTCCACCGCACATGGGCAGGACTGAGTACTACAACGACCCGAACGCCCCCAAGGCCAACACCCTCATTCCCGCCAGCAATCTGCTCGTCGTCGACGACAGCGGCGCGATCCTGCTCCAGCGCCGCCGAGACACCGGCCAGTGGGCCCTGCCTGGCGGCGCCCAGGACATCGGCGAGACCGCCGTCGGCAATGGCCGGGTTGCACGAGCGCATGTCCGGAACCGGCCGCAGCGGTTTAGTGAACGTGAGTAGGATCACGTTTCATCCGTGCGGCCGGGTCGGGCCGCCGCGGTGTCTACTCACCCGCTCTCCAACTCGTGAAGGTGGATGGATGACGACTCCCTCCGTCGGGACGTTACTTCTGCGGAACAGGTACGAAATCACTGGGGGTCCACACGCAGGTGATGGCGAATCCCAGGTCTGGGAGGCGTTCAGCGACGGCTACACGTACCTGCTCAAGACGTGGACGTACGAGGGCGAGCAGCCGGACCGGGTGCAGCGTGCCCTGTGGGACCAGGAACTGCGTACCCTGTACAAGGTCGCGAGCAGCCCGAGGTCTGACGATGCGCTGGTCGTACTCAAGGATGCAGGCCTCGACCGGGAACACAACTGCTTTGTCATGGTCCTGGAGGCGCCGGGCTACGAGCGCGTCGCGGACGCGCTGCAGCGCCGGGCCCGCTACCCGTGGCTCTCGAACCGGGGAACGGTCGCACGCGAACAGCTGTGGAGCGGCTTACGGCGCGTCGCCACAGGACTGAACCTGCTGCATGAGCGGCAGGTCCTGCATCGTGGCGTGGACATCGACTCCCTATTCTTCGACGAGGACCTCGGCGCCGAATCCCTTAGGCTCGGCGGCTTCGAATGGTCCGTCAAACTTGGTCGTCCAGTTGGGTCTCAGCCTCCCGTCGGCTGGCCAGTCCCGCCGGAGCGCGCCATGGGAGGCGTGACCGCCTGGCGTCAGGACGACGACTGGTTCGCCTTCGGCATCCTCTGCGCGCGGCTGTTCCTCGACCTTGAGCGCTTCACCACCAATCCCCCGCCCGAACGTCACGTGCGAGTGCTCAAGGCCATCAGCACCGCCGTGCACGACCTGACCGAGGCCGAGCGCAAGCTGCTGCTGGACCTCGTCGCCGCAGACCCGTTGGAGCGCCTGACTGCGCCGTACGACATCATCAGTCGGATCCAGGACATCACGCGGGCCCTGGCGAGCCCCCTGCGCACCCAGCAGGAGGACGTGCAATACGTCCTGGCCCTCGATCTGCGGCGGCCGGAGTTCATCGATCACCTGATGGACAGCGGGCTGCGTGACCACTTGCGGCTCGACCCCATGGGGACCTTTATCCCCGGGGACCCGGTCCACCGGAAGGAGGCATGCGAGTTTGTCCGCCAGGACCTGCAGAAGCCCCTCCTGTACGCCGTCCCGGGCAGGCCATACTTCATCCTCATCGGCGGCAGGCTCAGCCTGAAGATCACGGCGTATCGAGGGAAGGACGGCGCGTCCAGCTGGCAGGTCGCGGACTGCCGGTCCGCCCAGCCGCTGCTCTTCAGCGAGGGCGACGACAGCTTCCGCGAACTCCCGCCGGGCCGTGTGTTCGCCTATGCCAGGGACGAGGTGGCCCGTGACCGTACGATCACGCAGAACGCCACGTCGTGGGAGCCCGTGCTGCCGAAGATCGACCGCAGTGCGCAGGTCTCACGCGAGCTCAGCCGCTTCCACGAGTTCGTTCGCGTGAGCAACCAGATCGAGCTGCTCCTCCTCGACTCACAGATCTTTCCGTACGAGGTCGTCCGTGGGCCGTGGCTGGAAGACGGCGTGGAGCGGACTGTGGTCAAGGAGCGCGCGCGCCCCGAAGGACACGAAGTCTTCGAAGCGTTCCGCGTGGACTTGATCGACTTCCTGCAGAAGGAAGTACGGGGCAGCGACCGGTCCAGGGTCATTCTGTCGGGAGCCCACGACGGCGCCCGCCTGAAACTCCCGCCCCGAGACCCCCAGTCCGACGACGACGGCAACGTGTGGCAGGTCGACGCCATGGATCAGGCGACCGAGTTCGTCACACTGAGCCGTCCCGGTCTGAGCAAGGGCCGCGTAAAGGTGGAGAAGGAGGGGTTCCTCCGCAGCGCTGGCATGCCCGGGCAGATAAGCCTGTTCCGGCGTCGCAAGAAGGCGATCGACTCCCTCGACCAGCACGGATACCTCCTGCGGTCGTTGGCCACCCCGAGTCATGTCCGCATGGACACGGGCGCTTCCGAGCTCCCCGTCGAACTCGACCGCGAACGGGTGGACGAGCCAAAACGGGCCAGCATCGAGGACATCCTCCGGGTGCGGCCCATCTACACGCTGCAAGGGCCGCCCGGCACGGGCAAGACCACCCTCGTCGCCTGGCTGCTGCGCGAGATCATCACGGAGGATCCCGTCGTCCAGGTACTGGTCACGGCCCAGGCCCACGGAGCCGTCGACGTGCTCAGGTCGAAGGTGGGTGAGGCGTTCCAGGACGTACCGGAGGCTGACAGGCCGCTGCAGATCCGGCTGCGGGGTCCCCACAAGGCCGGAACCGCACTGCCCGCGGACGGCGTCGAGGGCGTGGCCAGGCAGGTGCTCCAACGCAGCATCTCCCAGCTCAGTGCCATGAGTTCCCTCAGCGAGGTGCAGCTCGCCTGGCTGGAGGACGCGAAGGCCATGGTGAGTGAGATCAACATGATGCAGGAGCAGGGGGATCTCGGCCGCCGCTCGTCGGATTTCGTCGAGCTGGTCAAACGCGGAGCGAACCTCACCTACTGCACCACCAGCGCTGGCGACCTGGTCGCCCTCGCCGCAGGCCAGGCGTTCGACTGGTCGATCGTCGAGGAGGCGGGCAAGGCGCACGCGTTCGACCTTGCGCTACCGCTGCAGGCAGGTCACCGCTGGTTGCTGATCGGCGACCACAAGCAGCTGGATCCCTACCGGTACGTGGACTACCGGCAGGGGATAGAGAAGCTGGATCCGGTGGCGCAGACCCTCAGCCGTCTCAAGGCGAGGGCGTCCGGTCTGCTCGACCAGGAATGGCTCGACTCGTGGGAGCGGCGTAGCCAGACGGACCGGGATGAGTTCCGCGAGTACGCCAAGGAATGGCTGAAGACCTTCCACCGCCTGTACGAGTACTGCGCTGTGGCCGCAGGTGCCGACCGTCTCGTCACAGACACCGAAGCGAAGGGAGCGTCCGCGGGACAGTTGATCGGCCAGCACCGCATGCACCCGGACATCGGCCGGCTCATCTCCGAGGCGTACTACCAGGGGCGACTGGTGAACCGCACCCTGGACAAGAAGGGCGAACCGGTGGAGCGCGTGCGTCACGGCTTCCACACCCCGCACGGCATCCGTGACCGGGCCGTGGTCTGGCTTGACGTGCCGTGGTGCCGCAACGACGCCTCCACCCGTGAGGTCGGCCCGAACAGCGGCCAGTCGCCGTACACCAATCCGGCGGAGGCGCGCGCCCTCGCCAACTTCCTCCGGGCCCTGGGGCCGGATGGCGGGTGTCAGGGCAAGCTTGCGGTGCTGGCCCCGTACTCCCGGCAGGTGAGCCTGCTCAGCCAGCAGTTGCGGGGCACGCCCCTGCCTGCCGGACTGCAGGTCCAGCTCGGTCTCAAAGCCGAAGCGATCGACGGCAACCGGTTCCCCACCCACACCGTCGACTCCTTCCAGGGCAACCAGGCGGACGTCGTCGCCATTAGCCTGGTTCGCAACAACGAGGAGGAGATCGGCCGAGGTCTGGGGTTCCTCGACGACCCAGGCCGGATGAACGTGCTCCTCTCGCGGGCGGAGCGTCTGCTGATCCTCGTCGGTTCCTGGGACTTCTTCCTCCATCAGGTGCAAGCAGTACCTCTCGCAGACGAGTCCCAGCCCCTGTGGTCCTTCAAGAAGATCGTCACCCTGCTCGACGAATGGTTCCTGGACGGCAGGGCCGTGCGTGTCCCGGCTGACCTCAGGGAGACCCTGTGATCGTCCTCGTGCCTGTGAGCATGTTCAGCGTCAACTTCAACGTGGCCCGGGGCCGTCCGTACAGCCGTCTGGAGCGGCGGGTCCTGGAGGAGATCGCCGTGCGAGCCGGTGTCGCCCCCCACCAGGGCGCGACCCTGACCTCGCTGTGCGACACCTTCCGGGTTCACGAACGACTGATGGTCGAAGCCGTGGTGACCCTGGTCGGTGCCGGCTGGGTTGCCGTCACCAGCGGGCGGGAGGCCACTTTCGTCCTCACCGACGAAGGCCAGCAGGCATGCTCGTCCGGAAAGGACCCGGCATCGGTCGTCGTGGTTCCGGCCCCGCCCTGCACGGTAGTCTTCGATCGCACGGCAGGACAGCTGGCCAGGCGTGGTGAAGTGCTGACCGTCTCGAAGCAGGAGGCGCGGCCGGACCTCAACCCGTCCACTCCTTTGCGCATCGTACGCAACGCGCTGGATGAGTCCCAGATCCAGAAGCTGCTGCCGCGCGCCAGCGGTGAGTGGGTGCGCAGCATTGGCCGGCCCAGGCTCGTGACATTCAGCCGCTACCTCCCTGTGCGCGTCGACCTCGCCGATCGCGCCATCACGGGGCTTCCCCGGGGCTGGCACCAGGCGTTGTCGGCCGAGATCCTGGCCGTGGCACTGACCAGGCAGGAGGAGCTGGAGGCCGCATCGGACCTCCGGCCGGCGCCGCAGACGACCGCCAGGAAGGAATCACCCCCGGTACCGGCTCCTGCGCCCGCCACCGGCCAGGCATACCGACCGACACCGCTGAGCATCGCGGGGCGGAAGTCCCCGGCCGCCGCGGTCGGGGCCCCAGCGCTCCCCCAGACAGGCGACCTTTTCCCCTGGCTGGATGAAGCCGACCCCCTCGGGAACGGCGGTGACGGTTTCACGGCCCAATCGATCAAGGCCGCCTTGTTCTCGGAGGTGTCCGGCGAGGAGTCCCACCAACTTCTGATCACCGAGGCACTGGCCACGGCGGCGAACCACGTCCTAATCGCCTCGCCCACGGTGAATGTGGAGAGTCTGTCGAAGCTCGGCGGCGCCATCCAGGCCGCGGTGACGCGCGGGGTGCGCGTGGACGTCCTCTACGGTGACACGGACGAGGGAACCACCCCGCAGGACGTCGTCGACCTACTGCACCGGATCGGCTACCACGCTGCGCAACGTTTGGGCCGGGATCTCCTGAAGTCGGCCAAGGAGCCGACGCGCAGCGGTGCCGGCCTTCTGATCTTCGATGGGAGGGACGGAGCCCTCGAAGCGATTATCGGCGACTACGCGTGGGCCGGGTCGCCGGGCTCAAAGCAGGCACGCTCGGTCCACGTGGGCGGAACCGAGTTCATGGCCCAAGTGGCACGCGCAGCCGCAGGTCTGTGGATGTGGAGCGGTGATCCGGATTCCGCCGACCGCTGGCGGCGCGTGGCGGACCGCTGCCAGGACGACACCGCCGTCTCTGCGGCTAGGGGAGACCGTTTGAAGGATCAGGTCCTCGCTGAGCTGATCGTGGACGACGAGCACGCTCAGGTCTCGCAGGACCCCGAAGGCAGCGCCCTGAGGATTGGTGGCGCATGTCGGCACGAGAACGGGTCTGCAATGGGCATCCGCGGCATCTCGGCGGTGATCCGCCGCCCGGAGACCTTGGCCACGCCGTGAGAGTGGTCTCCCCCGCCGCCATCACGGCGGGGGAGGCTCCTCGCACGGGTGCCTCAAGGGTCCACGGAGCCACGTGGTGCACTGGGAGCCTGATGAAGATCTTGAAAACGCCCTCGGCCTATGACAGCTCCCCAGACTGGCATGGCGCCAATGTTGGGCTGCGGAGGCGGCTTGGAGCCGGTCGCACCGAAGCCGAGCCGGGGGCCGTCTGCGTGAGCGATGCGTGAGCGGACGGGGCAGCACGTGGCGGTTCGGACGGGATCGCGGATCACGGTGCAACGTCCTGACCTGCGGTTTCATCACCAAGTGATCGATGCTGGCAGCAGCCATCATGATCACTCCCGGGCTCGTAATGCGTAGGTCGCGGGTTCGAATCCCGCAGGCGGCTCCATGGTGAAACCCCAGGTCAGGTCTCTGACCTGGGGTTTTCTCGTTCCGGGGGCCGGGGCGGGCCCCCGGGTTGGGTGGGCGGGCCGCGGGTGTCAGGGGGTGGCGAGGACGGAGACGTTGCCGACGTCGGAGTGCAGGTTCAGGCGGGTGGCCGCGGACGGGTCGTTGGTGACCCGTACGGTGCGGTCGCCGACGTCCGTCGAGGCTTCCACGGCGTAGTGGCCGTTCGGGACGCGGAGGGTGACGTCGCCCGCGGAGCTGGCGGCCTTCACGTTGCCCGGTGCCGCGGCGAAGGTCAGGTCGATGTCGCCGCCGTCGGTGCTCGCCGTCAGCGCGCCCGACACGTCGTCGGCCTTGATGTCGCCCGCCTCGCTGTGGAGTTCGCCGCCGCCGGTCGTTCCCGTCAGGGTGACGTCGCCGGCCGAGCCGCGGAGGTTGACCTTGGCCCCCTTGGGCACCTCGACGGTGTAGTCCACCGAGCAGGTCGCGTTCGCGCCCAGGACGGAGCCGCAGCCGCCAGCCGACAGGGTGAGGGTGCCGCCGTTCCGGGTGCGGGTGGTGGTCGGCTTCGTCGACCGGTAGCGCACCGTCTCGGTGACCTTGGTGGTGCTGCCGCCGGCGGGACGGGTGACGATGTTCCCGTGGCCGGTGGTCACCACCAGTTCGGTGACCTGCTCGGTGAACTCGAACTCCGCCACGTGGGCGGGCCCGTCGCCGACGCCGGTCACGTCGCCGGCGTCGCAGCCGGCCGGGCCGGCGACGGCGATGACCGCGACGGCGGAGACGACGGCGGTGCGCCGGACGCGCCGGACGCGCCGCGGCAGGGTCACTGTCGGCCTTCCGTGGGCGCCGGATCCGCGAGCGTCCGGCCGTAGCGGTCGGTGTCGTGGAAGAAGTCGGGGACGGTGCGGAGGTCGCCGGCGGTGGAGACGGCGTCGTAGACGTGCTTGGCGACGACGAGGTCGAGGACGCCGAGGCCGAAGGGGGAGAAGACGACGGGCTTGTCGGCGGGCGGGGCGATGCGGGCGGTGAGGACGTCGTCGAGGGTGCCGGCGATGAACTCGCGGTTGCCGACGGCCTGTTCGGTCAGGTGCGGGGAGGTGTCGGCCTTGAGGCAGTGTTCGACGTCGTCCACCGCGTTCCAGGCCGAGAGGATCACCTCGGTCGACAGGTCGCGCAGTGACAGGTGCAGCACCAGCGGAGCGTGGTCGAACCAGGCCGGGTCGTGGACGTGCGGCTCGCCCGCGACGGTGGCGAAGACCACCAGGTCGCTGGACCGGATCAGGTCCTCGGCCGTGTCGTGCACGGTGACGTCCGAGGGCTGCGCCCCGCGCAGGTGGTCGGAGAGGCCCGCGGCGTGCTCGGCGGACAGGTCGTACACGCCGATCTCGTCGAAGCCGAACCCGGCCGCCGCGAGGTAGGTGTGCACGTAGCGGGCGATGAGCCCGGCCCCGACGAAGCCGAGGCGGCGCGGCTTGGTGCCGCGTGCCTCGCCGAGCGCGCGGGCGGCCAGGGCGGCCGACGCGGCGGTCCTGGCCGCGCTGATGATCGAACTCTCCAGCAGGGCGAACGGGTAGCCGGTCTCGGCGTCGTTCAGCACCAGCACCGCGGAGGCGCGCGGGATGCCGGCGGCCACGTTCTCCGGGAAGCTGGCGATCCACTTGAGGCCGTGCACGTCCACCTCCCCGCCCACCGAGGCGGGCAGGGCGATGATCCGTGACGAGGGCCGGTCGGGGAAGCGCAGGAAGTAGGAGTCGGGGTTGACGGTCTCACCGGCGCCGTGCAGCCGGTACGCCTTCTCGACCGCCGTGATGACGGCCTGCTCCCGGCCGGCCGTGGCGTGGTGCACCTGGGCGCCGGAGATCACGGCGAAACTGGGAATCCGGGACATGGTCACTTCTCCACGGGCTAGGGATGGGTGGGTCAGAGGGTGAGGCCGCCGTGCACCTCGAACACCGATCCGGTCACGTAGGCCGCACGGTCGGAGGCGAGGAAGCCGACCAGTTCGGCGACCTCCTCGGGACGGCCCAGCCGACGCAGCGGCACGTTCTGCAGGATCCGCCCGATCGCGGCCTCGGAGGCGCCGCCCACCATGTCGGTGTCGATCAGGCCCGGCGCGACGGCGTTGGCCCGCACGCCGCGCGGACCGAGTTCCTTCGCCAGGCTCTTGGTGAAGGCGATGATCCCGGCCTTGGAGGCGGCGTAGTTGGCCTGCCCGGCGTTGCCGGAGATCCCGGAGACCGAGGACAGGTTGACCACGCACCCGCGGCCGCGCTTGGCCATGCCGGGCACCGCCGCCCGGCACAGGTGGTAGACCCCGTCCAGGTTGACGTTCAGCACCTGCCGCCAGTCCTCGTCGCCCATCAGCACCAGCGGACGGTCCCGGGTGATGCCGGCCGACGCCACCACGGTGTCCACCGGCCCCAGTTCGCGCTCCGCCTCGCGCACCCAGGCCCGTACGGCGGCGCCGTCCGAGGTGTCGCAGCGGGCCGCGACGACCCGGGTGCCCAGCTCCGCCGTCTCCTTCAGGAGCGACTCGGCGGCGGCCTCGTCGGACCGGTAGCAGAAGGCCACGTCATGGCCGTCCCGGGCGAGCCGCAGCACGACCGCCCGTCCGATGCCCCGCGAGCCTCCGGTCACCAACGCGGTCATGGCGTCACCTCGAGGAGTCGCAGTACGGCGACGGCGACGGTGCCGTCCCGGTCCACCGCCGAGACCAGCGCCACGCGGCCGGCGGCCGTCGGGTCGGCCCCGGCGAGCACGAGCAGCGCCGCGATCTGCAGCGTCGCGGACGCGGCGCCGGTGTCGCCGAGCAGTGTCATCGACGGGATCCGGTCCAGTGCCTCCGGCGGCACCAGCCCGGCCAGCGCGGCGTGCTCCGCCGCGCCCTCCGGGGTCGGCGCGGCCGTGGGGACGGCGGCCCACACCTCCTCCGGCGCGACGCCCGCCCGGTCGAGGGCGCGGCGCGCGCAGGAGGCCACGGCCGCCCGCGGGTCGTCGTCCACGTCGATGCCGGTGGAGACGTCCAACACCACGGCGAGCGGCGGCAGCCGGCCGGCGCCGGCCGGTTCCAGCAGCAGCAGCCCACAGCCCTCGCCGAGCAGCGGGGCGGGCTCCCCCGGGGTGCCGGCGGCCCGCTCCAGCCAGGCCTGGGTGGGGGCGAACTCCTCGGCGGAACCGACCAGGCAGTTGTCGGCGCGGCCCTGGTCGAGCAGGCGGCGCGCGTAGTTGAGGGCGAGCAGGCCGCTCACCCGGCCACCGCCGACCGTGGCGTTGGGGCCGCGCAGGTCGTGCCGGATCGCGGCGGCCCCGGCGGAGTGGTTCATCACGCAGCCCGGGATCAGGCCGACGTCGACGTAGAAGGGCCGCGCGTTGGTCAGCGAGCCCCGGATGACCGCGGCCATGGTCTCCTTGCCGCCCATGGTGGTCCCCATGACCAGGCCGGTGCGTTCGTCGGTGTGCGGTACGGGCCCGCCCTCCGGGTCGGCCAGCAGCTGGTCCGTGGCGAGCAGGGCCATGACGGCCAGCCGGTCGAGGGTGTAGCTGTACTCCCGGCCGAGCAGGCCGGGACGGTCGAGGTCGGGAACCAGGCAGGCGTCGGGGCGGGGCAGTCGCGGGCCGTCGGGCTCGGTGCGGGCCGCGGCCAGGCCCGAGCGCACCCCGTCGGCGAAGTCCCGCCGGGAGAGGCCGTGCGCCGAGACCGCCGACCAGCCGGTGATGACGAGACCGTCGGCCGGCACGGGTACTGCTTCCGCGGGCGCGGACATCAGACACGCTCCTTGAGGGAACCGAGGATCAGGACGGCGTTGTTGCCGCCGAAGGCGCTGGAGTTGTTCTGGACGATCCGCACGTCAGCCGTGACCGCGTGGTTGGGGACGCAGTCCACCGGGCACTGCGGGTCGGTCTCCTGGTGGTTGATCGTCGGCGGGATGAACCCGTTGTGGATCGACAGCGCGCAGGCGGCGGCGGCCAGGGCGCTGGCCGCGCCCATCGAGTGGCCCAGCATCGACTTCAACCCGACGGTGCGGGGCGGGTGTTCGCCGTAGACGTCGACGATGGCGCCGGCCTCGGCGGCGTCGTTGGCGCGGGTGCCGGTGGCGTGCGCCGAGATGTAGTCCACCTGGTCCTTCTTGACTCCCGCGTCGGCCAGGGCGAGTTCCATGGCCCGGGCGACGCCGTCCCGGCTGGGCGCGGTGGGGTGCTGCGCGTCGCAGGAGAGCCCGTAGCCCAGGACCTCGGCGTAGATGCGGGCACCGCGGGCGAGGGCGGACTCCAGGGACTCCAGCACCAGGACGCCGCCGCCCTCGCCGGTGAGGATGCCCTTGCGGTGCACGTCGAACGGCCGCACCACGTCGGGAGTGATGGCGCCGAGCCGCTGGAAGGTGGCGAAGGTCTTGCGGCACACGGCGTCGGCGCCGCCGCACAGCGCGATGTCGGCCTCGCCGGAGCGGATGACGTCCAGGCCGTAGCCGATGGAGTAGTTGCCGGCCGCGCAGGCCGTGGTGAGGGTGACCGCCTCCGCGTCGCGGAGCCGCAGTTCGCGGGCGACCGCGGTGGACAGCCGGCCCGAGCCCAGGCGCCGGGCCAGCACCGGGTCCAACGCGTCGGGGCCGCCGTCCCCCAGCTCCTGCTCGACCAGGGTGCCGAGGTCGTGGGACTCGCCGTCGGTCGTGCCGATGCTGATCAGCACGTGCCGGGCCGCGAGCTCCTCGTCCGTCAGCCCGGCGTTCTCGACGGCCTGGCGGGCCGCGGCGACGGCGAAGTGCCCGGCGCGTCCGGTGTAGTCGAGCGGGATGTTGCGGATCCAGCGGGCCGGCTCGAAGTCCTCGACCTCGGCGGCGTTCTTCCGCAGGAATCCGGTGGTGTCGATCCGGGTGAGCGGGCGGGCTCCGGAACGGCCCTCCCGCAGTGCCACGGCGTACTCGTCGGCACCCGTGCCTATGCTGCTGATGACGCCGATGCCGGTGACAACGACGGTGCGGCGGCTGCGGGCCGCCGGCCGGGAGGCAGTGGACAAGGGACTCCCTACCATCCCGCCGCGCGCGCGGTGACCCGGTGGATCGCCTCGACGTCGACCATCTCGGGCAGTTCCTCCATGTCGATGACGATGGTGAACTCCATCTCGATCGCGCTGAGGATGTCGATGAGCTTCAGCGAGTCCACGCCCAACTCGTCGACCAGGTGCGTCGAGTCGCCGAGGGCGGAGGACTCGACGCCGATCTGCTTCGCGACGATCTCCTTGATCCGGGTGTAGTGCTCAGGGGTGACGGTGGACATGGTTCTCCTTCGAGCTCGACGCTTCAGGCCCCGGTGGTTCCGGACGCCAACCTAGGAGGCTCCGATGATTGGCAACTGACATCCCGCTGACGTTGGATCACCGCCCGACGGCGCGCCGGAATCCGCGCAGCGCGGCGGGTACGACGGCCAGCAGCACGACCCCGAGCGAGAAGGCGACGACGATCCCGGGGTGGGTCGCCGGGAACCCGGCGGCTGCCGGCCCGGTCGGCTCGTTGCCCCACAGGTGGCGGCAGACGGTGATGACGGAACTGACCGGGTTCCACTCGGCCGCAGGACGGAGCCAGCCCGGCAGCCCGCTCACCGAGACGTAGGCGTTGGACAGGAAGGAGAGCACGACCAGGATCAGCGCCCCGGTGCCGTCGATCGCCTCCACGTTCCGCATGGTGGTGCCGAGCAGGATGCCGACCCACAGCATGACGAAGGAGAAGGCGAGCAGCACCGCGAAGCCGGCCGCGATCCGCCCCGGCCCTCCGTGCGGGCGCCAGCCGAGCAGGAGGCCGAGACCGGAGACGGCCGCCAGCCCGGCCGCCGCGGTGAGCATGTCCGACAGGGCGCGGCCGACGAGCACGCTGCTGGCCGATATCGGCAGCGAGCGGTAGCGGTCGACCAGGCCGTCGCGCAGGTCGACGGCCACGCCCAGGGCGGTCGGCCCCACCCCGGCCAGGGCGACCTGGGCGGCGATCCCGGCCATGATGTAGTCCTCGTAGGAGGCCACGCCGGGGATGGCGATCGAGTCGCGGAACAGGTAGCCGATGGCGATCAGCATGACGGCGGGGGTCATGGTGACCAGCAGCAGCCTGCCCGGCGACCGGCGCAGATGGCGCAGGTGGCGGCCGGTCAGGACTGCGGTGTCGGCCAGATAGGCGGCCAGCGCCGTCATGGCTGATCGGTTCCTTCCGAGGAGGGGGCCCCGGTCGGGGCAGCGGCCCCGGTGAGGGCGAAGAACACGTCGTCGAGCGAGGGCCTGCGGACCTGGAAGTCCGCGGCGGTGATGCCGCGGCCGCGCAGTTCGGAGGCGGCCAACGCGACGTCGTCCAGCCCGTGTTCGAGCGGGACGGTGACCCGGCAGCCGTCCTCGTGGACGGTGGGGGCGCGGCCGCCGAGCGCGGCGAGCGCGGCGGCCGCCGCCCGCAGCTGTCCGGGCTGGGCCACGGTCACCTCCAGGCTGTCAGTGCCGACCTTGCGCTTCAGCTCGTCTGGGCTGCCCTCGGCGACGACCCGGCCGGTGTCGATGACCACGACGCGGTCGGCCAGCTCGTCCGCCTCCTCCAGGTACTGGGTGGTCAGCAGTACGGTGACGCCGCCGGCGACCAGGCCGCGCACCTCGTTCCACAGCACGTTCCGGCTGACCGGGTCGAGGCCGGTGGTCGGCTCGTCGAGGAACAGCACCTCGGGCTCTCCGACGACGCAGGCGGCCAGGTCGAGCCGGCGGCGCATCCCGCCGGAGTAGGTGCCGACCGTCCGCTCCGCGGCGTCCAGCAGCCCGAAGCGGTCGAGCAGTTCCTGGGCGCGCGCCGCCGCGCCGCGCCGCCCGAGCCGCAGGAGCCGGCCCAGCAGCACCAGGTTCTCCCGGCCGGTCAGCAGCGCGTCCACAGCGGCGTACTGCCCGGCCAGGCCGATGCGGCGGCGCACCGCGCGGGGGGCGCGGGCGACGTCGTGTCCGGCCACCACGGCACGGCCGCCGTCCGGTTGCAGGAGGGTGGCGAGGATCCGGACGGTGGTGGTCTTGCCGGCGCCGTTCGGGCCGAGCACGCCCAGCACCGTCCCGGGCGGCACGGCCAGGTCGATGCCGTGCAGGGCGGTGTGGGTGGCGTAGCGTTTGCTCAGCCCCTCGGCGAGGATCGCCTTGTCGGTGGCCACCGGTTAGCCCCGGTTCCGCAGGCTCAGCGGTCGCATGTCGGTCCAGTGCCGCTCGATGTGCTCGACGGCGCCGGCGCGGTCGGTCTCGGCGAGCGCGACGGTCCAACCGTCCGGCAGGTCCGCGAAGGACGGCCACAGCGAGTGCTGGTCCTCCTCGTTGACCAGCACGAGGAAGCGGCCCTCGGGGTTGTCGAAGGGGTTGCTCATGAGTTGTCTCCCAGGTCGTCGGAGGTCGTGCGGTGGGTGGCGGCGGGGGAGTGCAGGGCGGCCAGCCGGTGTTCGACCAACCGGCCGATCGCGGCGGCCGGGCCCGGGCCCAGCATGTCCGCGTGGGCGCAGGGCACCGGGTGGACGTCGACCCCACCGGTCACGTACCGCTCCCAGGCCTTGGCGCGGATCCGTACGTCCTGCCCGTCCGGGGACCCGGTGGCGACCAGCAGGGTCATCCCGCCGTCGAAGGTCTCCGGGGTGTGGCCGCGGAACAGGTCGACGTTGGCGCGCATGACCGTGAGCAGCCGGGCCAGGGCGGCTTCGTCGAAGGCCGCGAGCGGGCCGCCGGTCCGGGCGAGCAGGGCCGCGACGGCCTCGACGGTCGGCCGGGGCAGCACGTCGGCGCCGAGGCCCGCCTCGGTGAGGAAGTCCGTGAGGAACTCCTCGTCCGTGGGCCGCGACTCGGGGGCGGAGTCCGGGTAGGCGTCGAGGTTGGCGAGGAAGGCGACCTCCTCGCCCTCGGCGCGCAGCCGCACGGCCATCGCCTGCGCCACGATGCCTCCGTAGGACCAGCCGAGCAGGTGGTAGGGGCCGCTGGGCCGGACGGTCCGGATCCGGGCGACGTAGTCCTCGGCGACGGCGGCGAGGTCCCCCGGCGGGGTCTGCTCGCGGGCGAGGCCGGGCGCCTGGAGGGCGTGGACCGGCTGCTCCGGGTCGAGGTGACGGGCGAGTTCGGCGAAGGGCAGGCCGAAGCCCAGGCCGCCGTGCACGCAGAACAGCGGCGCCCTGGATCCGCCGGAGCGGATCGGCAGCAGCGGGGCGAGCAGGTCGACCGGGCCGTCGTCGGCGGCCGGCCGGCCGGACTCGTCAGGGCGGCCCGCCACGGCCAGTTCCGCCAGGGTGCGGTACTGGAAGACGGCGGCGAGGTCCAGCCGCAGCCCGGCCCGTCCGGCGGCGTTCACCAGGCGGATGGCCTTGAGGCTGTCGCCGCCGAGCGCGAAGAACCCGTCGTCGGGGCCGACCGCCGCCAGTCCCAGCACCTCGGCCGCCGCCTCGCAGATCACGCGCTCGGCCGGTGTGCGGGGCAGCGCGGGGGCCGTGTCCGCCGGTGCCGGGGCGGGCAGCGCCGCGGTGTCCAGCTTTCCGTTGGGCGTCAGCGGCAGCTCAGGGAGGAGCACGAACGCGCCGGGGACGGCGTGGGCGGGCAGGGTCCGGCCCAGGTCCCGCCGGAGGTCCGCCGGTTCGGGGGCGGGGCCGTTCGGCGCGGGCACCAGGTAGGCGACCAGCAGGCGGTCCCCGGAGCCGTCGTCCCGGACGGTGACGGCGGCCCGGGCGACCGACGGGTGCGCGGCCAGGGACCGTTCGACCTCACCGGTCTCGATGCGGTAGCCGCGGACCTTCACCTGGTGGTCGCCGCGGCCCGTGAAGTCCAGGCGGCCGTCCGCGTCCCAGCGCACCAGGTCGCCCGTGCGGTACATCCGGGTGCCGGGCGGGCCGAACGGGTTCGCGACGAAGTGCCCGGCGGTCAGCCCGGGGCGGCCGAGGTAGCCGCGGGCCAGGCCGGGGCCGGCCACGTACAGCTCGCCGACGGCGCCGTACGGGACGGGGCGCAGGCCCTCGTCCAGGACGTACACCGAGGTGTCGCCGATCGGCAGGCCGATGGGGACGGAGGAGGCCTCGGGCGCCAGCTCGTGCACCTGGTGGACGGTGGCGATGACGGCGGCCTCGGTCGGCCCGTAGGCGTCCACCACCGCCGTGCCGGGCAGCGCCCGGCGCAGTCGGCGCACGTGCTCCGCCGAGACGGCCTCGCCGCCGGTGAGCAGCAGCCGCAGCGGGGCGAGGCAGGCCGGGTCGAGGTCGGCGATGACGTTGACCAGCCGGGGGGTGAGCAGGGAGACGGTGACGCCGGTGTCCCGCAGCAGTGCGCCGAGCCGTCCGGGGTCGGTCGGCCCCGGCGGGTTCACCGCCAGCCGGGCGCCGTGCGCCAGGGCCGTCCACACCTCGAACACCGAGGCGTCGAAGGCCGGCGAGGCGTTCCACAGGAAGGTGTCCGCGCGGGCGAAGCCCAGCGCGGGCATGCCGCGCACCAGCCGGGCGGTGGCCCGGTGGGAGACGCCGACGCCCTTGGGGGTGCCGGTCGAGCCGGAGGTGTAGATGACGTAGAGCAGGTCGTCCGGGTCGGGCCCGCCCTCCGGCGCGGTACCGGGGAGGGCGTCGATCTCCCGGCGGGTGCGCGGGTCGTCCAGGCGGACGACCGCGCAGCCGCCCTCCGGGTCGGCGCCCGCCGCCCCGGCGGCCAGGGACTGCTGGGTGAGCAGCACCCGGGCGCCGCTGTCGGTGACCATGTGCCGCAGCCGGGCGGCCGGGTAGGCCGGGTCGAGCGGCAGGTAGGCGGCACCGAGCCTTGCCGCCGCCAGCATGGCGACGACCGCGTCCGGCCCGCGTTCCAGGCACAGCGCCACGATGTCGCCCCGGCCGACGCCGCGGGACGCCAGATGGCGGGCGGTCCGGTTGGCGGCGGCGTCGAGGCGGCGGTACGTCATGGCGCCGTCGAGGCCGGTCCCGGTTCCGGTGGCGAACAGCAGCGCGGTCGCCTCGGGCGCGGTGTCCAGGTGGGCGTCGAACAGGGCGGTGACCGTGGTGCGGGGCGTGTCCACGGGGCCCTGCCCCAGGGCGCGCAGGTCGCTGCGCGCCTCGGGGGTGAGGACCTCCAGGTGGGAGAGCGGGCGGGTGGGCGCGTCGGTGGCCGAGGCCAGCAGCCGCAGCAGCGCGGCGGCGAGGCGCCGCACGGTGCGCTCCTCGAACAGGTCGCTCGCGTACTCGATCGCCAGGTCCATCCGGTCGGCCTCGGGGCCCGCGGTCAGCTGGACGAACAGGTCCCACTTGGCGGTGCTGCCCGCGGTCGGTACCGGCTCCATCGTGAGGTCCGGGCCGGTGCCGGGGACGGGATCGGCGTCCCGGCAGTCCAGGATGACCTGGAACAGCGGATTGCGGGACAGCGACCGCTCCGGATTGAGCGCCTCCACCAGGCGCTCGAACGGCAGGTCCTGGTTCTCGTAGGCGGCCAGGTCGAACTCCCTGACCCTGGAGAGGAGTTCGGAGAACGAAGGATCGCCGGAGGTGTCGGTGCGCAGCACCAGGGTGTTGACGAACATGCCGACCAGGCCGTGCAGTCGGGCGTCGCCGCGCCCCGCCACCGGGCTGCCGAGGGGGATGTCGGTGCCGGCGCCGTAGCGGGTGAGCAGGGCCGCGAGCCCGGCCTGCGCCACCATGAACAGGCTGGTGCCGCAGTCGCGGGCGAACGCCCGTAGTGCGCGGACGAGTTCGGCGGGCAGGGGTAGGTGCACCGTGCCGCCCCGGTGGGTGGCGAGGGCCTGCCGGGGCCGGTCGAAGGGCAGCCCGATCTCGACCGGCAGTCCGTCCAGTGCCCGCCTCCAGTGGGCGAGTTGGCGGGACAGCTCGCTGTGCGGATCCTGCTCCGAGCCGAGCAGCTGCCGCTGCCACAGCGTGAAGTCGGCGTACTGGACGGGGAGTCGGGTGAAGGCGGGAGGCCGTCCGGCGAGCCGGGACCGGTACGCCTCGGCCAGGTCGTTCGCCAGCGGCCCGAGGGACCAGCCGTCGGCCGCGATGTGGTGCAGCACCAGCGCGAACACGTGGTCGTCGGGCGCCAGGGCGAACAGCGTGGCCCGCAGCGGGGGGCGGGCGGCGAGGTCGAAGCCGCGGGCGGCCTCGGCGGCGAGCGCCCGCGACAGCTCCTCCTCGGTGCAGTCCACGAGGGGAAGCGGCAGGTCGACGGCCTCCGGGGCGAGCACGCGCTGCTCGGCGCCGGTGCCGTCGCCGTCGACGGCCGGGAAGACGGTCCGCAGGGACTCGTGGCGGGCGACCAGGTCGCGCAGCGCCGCCCGCAGCGCCTCGGCGTCCAGTGCCCCGCGCATCCGCACCGCGAAGGGGACGGCGTACAACCCGTCGGGCACCCCGAGCCGCTGCAGGAACCACAGCCGCTCCTGCGCGTGGGAGAGCGGGACGGACGCCGGCCGCTCCCCGGCGACGAGTTCGGGGAGCGCGCGGGGCTCCGCGCCGTCCGCGTCGGAGCGGTCCGGGCGGGCGGCCAGCAGGGCGGCCAGGGCGGCGGGGCTGGGGGCCTCGAACACCTCCCGCACCGACAGCGGGCTCCCGAGCCTGGCCCGCACCAGGTTGGCCACCCGCGCGGCCAGCAGCGAGTGCCCGCCGAGGGCGAAGAAGTCGTCGTCCGCGCCGACCGGGTCGAGGCCGAGCACCTCGCCGAGGATCGCGCACAGCTCCCGCTCCTGGGCGGTCCCGGGCGGCCGGCCGGCGGCGGTGTGTTCGGGGGCGGGCAGCGCCCGGACGTCCACCTTGCCGTTCGGGGTGACCGGCAGCGCCGCGAGCACGACCAGGGCGGCGGGCACCATGTGGGCCGGGAGGGCCGCGGCGGCGTGCGCCCGCAGCTCCTCCACGTCCAGCCCGGCGCGGCCGGAGGGCACCGCGTAGCCGACCAGGCGGCGGTCCCCGGGCCGGTCCTCCCGGACCGTCACCGCGACGTGGGCGACGGACGGGTGGCTCCCGAGCACGGCCTCGATCTCGCCCGGCTCGATGCGGAAGCCGCGCAGCTTGACCTGCTGGTCGGCGCGGCCGACGTAGTCCAGTGCGCCGTCCTCCAGCCGGCGCACCACGTCGCCGGTGCGGTACATCCGGGCGCCGGGCGGCCCGAACGGGCAGGCGGTGAACCGGGCGGCGGTCAGGCCGGGACGGTCGTGGTAGCCGCCGGCCAGCCCGGGGCCGGCCACGTACAACTCGCCGGCCACGCCGGTCGGCACCGGCCGCAGGGCCGAGTCGAGGACGAACAGCCGGAAGGCCGAGACCGGTGAGCCGATCGGCGGCCTGCCCGCGCCGTGCAGCGGTTCGCTGACGCTCGCGCAGACCGAGGTCTCGCTCGGCCCGTAGGCGTTGCGCAGCTCGACGCGGGCCGACCAGCGTTCGGCCAGGGCCGCGGGAAGCGCCTCACCGGCGGTGAACAGGCGTAGGTCGGACGGCAGTTCGGCTTCCCCGGGCAGGCCGGCCAGGACGGTCGGCGGCAGCACCGCGTGGTTGATCCGGTGCGCGAGGAACAGGCGGGCCAGCGCCTCCCCGGACATCCGGCTCTCCGCCGTGGCCAGCACCAGGGCGCCGCCGGTGTAGAGCGAGGCGCACAGCTCCCACACCGTGGCGTCGAAGCTGAACGACGCGAACTGCAGCGCCCTGGCCCCCGGCCCCGCGCCCAGCCGGGCGGCGTGGTGGGCGGCCAGGTTGACGGCACCCTCGTGCGGGACCACGACGCCCTTGGGGCGGCCGGTCGACCCGGAGGTGTAGACGACGTAGGCGGGGCTGCCCGGTGCGGCGACGACCGGGCGCACCGGGGCCCCCGGGGCCGGCGCCGGCCGGGACTGCGGCAGGTCGAGGTCGACGCGCGGCGCGGCGCAGCCGTCCGGCAGCCGGGTCGCCGAGGTGGTGACCACCAGCGCGGGGGCCGCGTCGGCGAGCATGTAGGCGATCCGCTCGGGCGGATAGGCCAGGTCGACCGGCAGGTACGCGGCCCCGGCCTTGAGCACCGCGAGCAGCGCGACGATCATGTCGGCGCCGCGCGGCAGGGCCAGGGCCACGAAGGTGCCGGGGCGCGCGCCGGACGCCGCCAGCCGCTCGGCCAGCCGGTCCGAGGCGGTGTCGAGCTGCCCGTAGTCCAGGGTGCGCGCCGCGGCCGGGTCGTCCGGCCGGTCCTCGTCCGGGACGATCAGGGCGGGTGCCCCGGGGTTCCGCTCCGCGTGCCCCCGGAACAGCTCGTGCAGGGTGGCGCCGCGGGTGCGGTCGTCGCGCAGGTCGGGGCCGGCGCCCGGCCCCTCGGGAGCCTCGCCGCCGCCGACGATCCGGGCCAGCGGGGTGTCGGGGGCCGCGGCCGTCCGCTCCAGGGCGTCGACGAACAGGTCGAGCGCGCGGGCGGCCGTGCGGGCGCCGTCGCCGTCGAACGCGCCGGGCGCGTGGGCGAGGGAGAGGTCGAGCCCGTCGCCCGGGGTCACGGTCAGGCCCAGCGCGAAGTGGGTGGCGGTGCGCACCCGGATGTCGTCGAGAACCAGGCCGCGGTCGTCGGAGGGCGCCGTCCGCGCCATGGGGTAGCTCTGGAAGGCGACCGCGGTGTCGAACAGTTCGCCGTGCAGGCCGGCCGCGGCCTGCACCTCGGCGAGCGGCAGGTGGGTGTGCGGCAGCAGGTGCACCTGCTGCCGGGCCAGGGCGCGGACCAGCTCGGCGACGGTCCGGTCGGGGCGCAGCTCGGCGCGCACCGGCACCGTGTTGGCGAACAGCCCGATCATCGTCTCGACGCCCGGCAGCTCGGCCGGACGGCCGGAGGTGACGGTGCCGAAGACCACGTCCCGGCGGCCGGACAGGTAGCCGATCGCCACCGCCCAGCAGGCCTGCACGGCCGAGTTGAGGGTGACGCCCTCGGCCGCGCACCAGGAGGAGAGCGCCCGGGTGAGCGCGGGGGAGAGGGCGGCCGAGCGGACCTCGGGCAGCGCCCCGGCGTCCGGTCCGACGGAGTGCGGCGCGAGGCGCAGCGGGCCGTCGAGGCCCGCCAGGGTCTCGGCCCAGGCGGCGCGGGCGGCCTCCCGGTCCTGCCCCGCCAGCCAGCGCAGGTACGTCCGGTACGGGGCGGGCTCGGGCAGCGGCTCGGCCCCGGCGAGGCCCGCCAGGGCGAGCAGCTCCCGCGCGGCGAGCGGCATCGACCAGCCGTCCAGCAGCAGGTGGTGCACCGACCACAGCAGCCGGTGGCGGCGCCGGCCGAGCCGGATCGCGGTGAACCGCATCAGCGGCGGCCGGGCCGGGTCGAAGCGCTCCAGCCGGTCCTCGTCGGCGATCCGGTCGGACTCGGCGCGGCGCCTGCGGTACGGGAGGCCCGCCAGGTCCACCTCCCGCCAGGGGACGTGGACCGAGCCCTCGTCCAGGACCACCTGGACGATCTCGCCGTTGCGGCGGGGCCGGAAGCAGCTCCGCAGGTGCGGGTGGCGGCCCAGCAGCGCCGCCGCCGCCTCCCGGAGGCGGTCGACGGGCAGCTCGCCCTCGACCCGCACCGACAGCTGGAGGACGTACGGGTCGGGTCCGCTTCCCTCGGCGGCGAGGTAGTGCAGCCCCTGCTGGAGCGGGGAGAGCGGCAGTGCTTCGACGATCCTCGGCTTGCCCGTCACAGCATGTCCTCGTTCAAGTCGTTCTCCATCAGGGCCAGTTCGTCGTCGTCGAGGGCCAGCAGGGGCTCCTGCGGCGCGGCGGGCGGCTCGGGCCGGTGCGCCTCGGCGACCTCGGCCAGGGCCGCGACCGTCCGGCCGGCGAAGACGTCCCGCACGGCGAACACCAGGCCTTCGAGGTGCGCCCGGCTGACCACCTGGATCGCCCGGATGCTGTCGCCGCCGAGGGTGAAGAAGTCGTCGTCCGCGCCCACCCGTTCGACGCCCAGCACCTGCGCGAAGACGGCGCACAGGGCCTCCTCGCGGGCGGTCCGGGGCGCGCGCGGCGCGGCGGCGGGGCCGTCCGGGGCGGCGGCCGGCGCCGGGGCGGCCGC